>NZ_JANEZT010000518.1 GCF_025403405.1 Frankia tisae | reverse complement strand
TCATGATCCGGGCGGGGGCCGCGAAGACGGTGGAGCCGGTGGGGACGTCCGTCGTGACGATCGAGCCGGGGCCGATGCGGGCGTCGTCGCCGATGGTGATGGCGCCGAGGAGGTGGACGCCGGGGGCGAGCTCGACCCGGCGCCCGACCTTCGCCACGTCCTGCGGCGAGGCCGAACCGCCGGCGTAGCCGATGGTCAGGTTGTGCCGCAGCGTGCAGTCGTCTCCGATCTCGCAGTACGGCGGGATCAGGATCGTCTGGTGGTGGCCGATGAGGACCCGCCGGCCGAGCCGGGCCCTCTCGGACAGCTCCGCCCCGTACAGGTTCCGGATGACCAGGTTGTTGAGCACCTTGTAGGCCACGGTGACCGCGGCGCGCAGGGGCTGGCGCCGGGTATGCCGCCACTGCCCGAGGCGGTAGACGGCGAGCACGTGCAGCCCCGGGTGGGTGATGGAGCCGTAGTGCCGCCGGAAGTCCTCCCGCAGGATCTCCCGCAGGCCCAGCTCGGACGCTTCCCGGCGGTCGGCCTCGACATCATCCGCCGCAGCCGTCGGCGGAGCAGCCGTCGGCGGAGCGTCGTGCGCGGTGGAGCCGTTGAGCGCGGTCGGGGGGCTGACGGGTTCGCGGGGGGCCGTTCCGTTGCGGGCGGCGCCGGCCTCAGTGGACACGGCTGAGCTCCTCGATGTGTTCGCGCATGTCGCCGACGGTGGTGAAGCTGGCGAGCCGGTCGTCGGCGATCTGGATCGAGAACTCCCGCTCGACGGCGTAGATCAGGTTGATGTGCGCCAGCGAGTCCCAGCCGGGGACGTCGGCGGCGGTCATCGTGTCGGAGACGATGAGGTCGTCGTCGCTGAAGATCTCCCGGAAGATCTGCTGGAGGCGATCCTGCACCGTCACCTGGGCACCTCTTCCATCCTGCGGTCCTGCGGCCGCGCCTGGGCGAAAACGTGGGTGGACAAGTCAGGGGACGGCCCGGCGCCGGCTGCGGCCACGACGACGCGCATCAGGCCGGGCGTCGCATAGGGCGCGTCCACGGCGCGGGACCAGTGGGTCGTGCCCGGCGCGGCCGGATCGTCCGGCACCGATGGAACGTCCGGTGCGTTCACCCGGGTGAAGCCGAGGCGTTCGTAGAGGTCGGCGACCAGGGCGTTCTTCGCCGTCGGCCGGTACTCGCCGACGACCCGGGCGAGCCCGCGCCGGCGCGCCTCGGCAAGGATCAGCCCGGCGACCTCGTCCTCCAGGGTCCGGCCGATCACTCGGCAGCTCATCAGCCAGGTGTCGACTGCCAGGGCGTCGCCGGCCTCGACAGCGATGACCACGGCGACGAGACCGTGGTCGGCGAACCGGTCGGCGAGGCGGACGCAGAGCACGGCCGTGGCGGGGTCGGCGGCCAGCCGGGCGATCTCGTCGGCGCCGCGGCGCCGGCCGGTCAGGTTGAACTGGTTGGTCTTGCCGACGAGCTGGGCGACCCGGGGCAGAGTCAGCTCGTCGAGCCCGACGACGGTGGCCGTCATGTCCAGCCCCCGGTGGAACTCCGCCAGCGAGGGGGCCGCGGCCTGCGCGGCGGCGAGTTCGGCCCGCGCCCGGTAGGTCGCCGTCCGCGCGGTGTCCTCCGCGGTGAGCGCCGTGGTCTCGAAGAACGGGTAGTCGGCCAGCGCCCGGACGTAGCCGTGCGGGTCGGCGGGCAGCGCGAGGACGTCGACCTCGCCGACGAGCTGGCGCACCGCCTCGCGCTCGGCCGGGTTGTCGTCGACGAAGACGAGGGAATCGAGGCCGAGACCGAGGTCGGCGGCGATCCGGCGCAGCTGGGTCGGCTTGTCGTCCCAGCAGGCGCTGAAACTCGCGATATCTCTTAGGCGCAGTCGCATGGCGGGGTGGCGCTCGAACGCCTCCTTCGCGTCGGCGTCATTGTTCTTCGAGCAGACGGCGAGCACGACGCCGCGGTTTTTCAGTTCGACGACGTAGTCCTGGAAGGCGGCGAAGGCCTCGCCGACGGGACCGTCGCCGAGCGCGATGCCGGCGAGTCCCTCCTCCCCCAGCACACCGCCCCACAGTGTGTTGTCGAGGTCGAGAACGAGGCACTTGCGGCTCACCCCAAGCTGCGCGCCGATCACTGCCGCGGTGTGCCGGGCCAGCAGCGGCACCTGCGCGAGCGACACCGCCTGTTTGGACCGGTGCCAGTAGCGCGCGTCGAACCAGGCCCGCTTGCCGACGCCGGCGGCGAGGCGTTCGCAGTCGACCAGACCGATCCCGTCGCCGGCCGCGCGGCCGAGCTCGGCGTTGACCCGGGCGAGCAGGGTCGGGCGGGCACCGCCCGTGCGCAGCGCCAGATGCCCGAGGGCGATCTCGCCGGGAACGGCGAAGGTGTGCTGGACGACCCGGGCGCCGCAGCGGGCGCGGATCGTCTCCCACAGCGACGTCCAGCGGCGCACCTCGGCGGCGACCGCGACGTCCGGCTCGTCGGCGACCGCCGGCAGAGCCGCCTCGCCGGCGTGCACGGCGAGCACGACCACGTCCGGCGCGAAGCTGTACAGCCCGCTGCCGGGGTCCAGAATCTCCTGACGGTACTGTCCGTAGCCGCACTCGTAGATCTCGACGGCGACCCCCGCCCGCGCCGCCGCGAGCGGCAGCAGGGCCGCGAACTGGGACGTCGTGTAGCTACCGAGGACAGCGACCCGAGCCGAGCGCGGCAGCGGCCCAGCGGCGGGCAGGCAGCGGCGCAGCACGCCGGCCGCCGCCGACCAGGTGCCGAGGTCGCCGTCGGTGTCGGTGAGTGCCAGCGCCCAACGCACCGCCCCGGCCGGGTCCCCGGCGCGCTCGTGCGCGACGGCGAGGTCGCGGCACAGCGCGGCGGTCGGGATCTCGCTGGCGGCAGCGAGCGCGGTCAGCTCGGCGACCCGCCCGTCGGGCGGCGGCGCCTGCCGGGTCCGGTCAGGCTCGTCCCCCACACCGGCGTCCCCTGGTTCGATCATCCTTGCGGCCCCCTCTCGTGGTAGCCCGTCATGGCACCCCCGCATCCGGCCGCCCAAACTCTACCCTCACGTGAGAGTTGGTTCGAACGGAACGCCGGGGAGGGCGGCGGCGATATCGACCCGATATCCGCGGCACCGACCGGAACACCTCGGATCTCTCGGCCGATATCCGGCATTTGGCGAGTCTCCGAGCCGCCCCCCGGAAGGCGACGGCGACCGCTCCGACCCGCCCGCGGCGCACCGGCAGGTGCGCGACACCAGGTCAACGCGGGTCGATTTATCCACTTGTCGACAACGGTCCGCATAGAGCCGACAATGTGGAAAACTGCCTCACACGGTGACGCCGACCGCGCCATTTCCGCCCGGCCCACCCGTCATCCCCTTCAGCGCGCCGAGTGGCACGTCCCGGGAGGCAGGACCCCCCTCATGCGACACCGCGCCATGCCCCGCGGTCCCACCGGGACGCAGCCCCGCGGTCTCCTCCGGGCGGTGGTGACCGTCCTGGCGCTGCTGGTCGGGTC
>NZ_JANEZT010000517.1 GCF_025403405.1 Frankia tisae | reverse complement strand
CCCCAGAACCCTCCGCCCATCCCCGAACCCCCACCTGGAGGAAACCGTGCCCAGCACCCGCGCAGTACTGCGGACCGCGGCCGTCGGCGCGACCGGCGCCGTGGCGGCAGGCCTGTTTGGCGCCGTCCCCGCCGGCGCGTCCACCTCGATCCAGTCGACCGGCTGCACCGTCACCGCCTGGCCGCCCACCGGCGGCTCGACGATCTTCGCGAACGGCGGCATCACCTGCGACCCCCGGTACTCGGGCAACATGCAGATCAGCAACCAGCTGCGGAAGTACGCGAACGGGCAGTGGATGTCCGTCGGGACCCCGGTCAAGAAGTCGTACTGGGGCGGCAGCGGCGTCGGCGAGGGCACCTCGGTGCCCTGCAGCTACGACGGTCAGGCCCAGTTCAAGACCGTGACCACCGGCACCGCGGACGGCATGTCGACCACGGACACCTCCCAGAGCACCACCTACTCCTGCTTCTGATCCACCGCTAGTGACCCACGAATGCTGAGCCCGGCGCCGGTACCGGCCACGTGTCGGTACCGGTCCGGCGAGGCCGGACCGGGCGAATCATGACAAAAAGCGAAAATACAGGACCGGATTCCGGTCATCGACTTCGCCGATTAAGACAACAATTGCGCGGCCTACCGCCAACCCGCCACGGCGGGAGTACAAGCCCGGTACCGGCCGGCGGCAAGCGACGGGAACTGCGCCGACCGGCGGCGCCGCGGCTCACACCACCGTTTCGGCGGAACTCGCCAGCGCCGCGGAATCCGACTTCCCGCCCGTGCTGTCGATGACGGTCCCCCGGTGTTCGCCGCGACAGATCGCCGTCATCGCCCCCTGCTGCTCGATATCGAAGATATGCAACGGGATGCCGAAGTCGCGGGCAAGAATGAATGCCGACTGATCCATGACGCGCAGACCCCTGCTGATCACCTCGTCGTAGCTGAGGTGAGAAAATCGCTGGGCGTCCGGGTTGATCTTCGGGTCGCTGTCGTAGACGCCGTCGACGCCGTCCTTGGCGGCGAGCACCGCGTCGGCCCCCAGCTCCAGCGCACGCTGCACCGCCGGGTAGTCGGTGGTGAGGAAGGGCTGGCCGTTCCCGCAGGCGAGAATGACCGTGGCCCCCTTCTCCAGCAGGTGCACGGCTCGCAGCCGGATATAGGGCTCGGCCACCGCCGGGACCGGGACCGCCGTCATGACCCGCAGGTTGTCCTCCCCAAGGGCGGTCAGCTTGCCCCGCAGCAGCAGACTGTTGATGACGGTGCCGAGCATCCCGATGTTGTCGGCCTCGACCCGATCGATTCCCCACCGGTCCGACTGGTTGCCGCGGAAGAGATTTCCACCGCCGACGACGATCGCGACCTCGACCCCGGACTGACGCACCGCGATGATTTCCCGGGCGAGATGTTCCAGCGCATTCGAATCGAAGCCGAATTCGGCGGAACCGGCGATCGCCCGGCCACTTAGTTTTACGACCACTCGACGGTATTTGGCCACAGTTTCCCGCTTCCCCTTTTCCATCGTGCGATCTTAACGTAACCGGGCCAATGATCGATCATGAGCCCAGGAAGTACTGGGTACACGGTAGAGCACCCGACTCCCGGCGCCACGCCATGCCCAGCCGGCCACGAAAACAACCCGTACCGGCCGCAGCGCGTCAGGCGCCGATGAGGGTAGGCCCCGGCCGCGGCGACCTGCCGATGCGCGCGCGGGCCAGCTCCGGCGATCTTGGTGTTCCGCGGAACCGCGCCACGTGTCCGGCCGGATCCCCGACCCGTGCCACCCAGATCCGAACCGCGCTGCCAGCGCTCCACGACGATCGGCGCTCCCGCCGCCGTCGCGTCACAGCAATGTCCCCACCGGGGCGGCGTCCCCACCGGGGCGGCGTGCCGCCCGCCACGGAGGCGAGTACCCGGCGGACCGGGTGACGGCTCGTGCGCACACCACTTACTGGCGGGGGCTGGGCCGGCGGTGTCAAGTCGCGATGTGCAGGTATTCGAACACCGTCCCGTCGGGGTGTTCGGCGATCAGCCGGGTCCCGTTGGGTGACTCGCCGGGCCCTTCGATCAGTGCACCGCCTGCCGAGGTGATCGCGTTGGCGACAGCGTCGAGGTCGTCAACGAGCACGGTCGCCGCCCGGTTGCGCAGCGGCGCCAGCGCGGCGGGCGTGCCCGCTACCAGGAGGAAGGGGCCGACCCATGCCAGCTCGACATCGCGGAAGCCGAAGCGACGCGTGGGCGCATCACCAGCCAGTCGCTGGTAGAGGGGCAGCGCGGCGTCGAGCGATTCGACGTAGACCCGAGCGAGCACCTCACGGATTGGACTCACAGCGCGACGCTACCCGGCCCTGCCTGAGGCCATGACGAAAGCCCTGGTCCGGCTCTCCTCTAGGAGCCTGTGACCAGGGCTTTCATGTGGTCGGGGTGGCGGGATTCGAACCCACGACCTCTTCGTCCCGAACGAAGCGCGCTACCAAGCTGCGCCACACCCCGCGACCGAGTTGAAGCATACCCGACGGACCAGTGGTTCCGGGCGGGAGGTGGCGGCGGGTTCGGCCGGGCCCCGCGGTCAGGCCGGCCCCGCGGTCAGGCCGGCCCTGCGGTCAGGCCGGCCCTGCGGTCAGGCCGGCCCTGCGGTCAGGCCGGCCCTGCGGTCAGGCAGAGCAGCGTCGCCTCGGGGCGGCAGCCCAGGCGCACCGGCGCGAAGGGCGAGGTCCCCAGGCCCGGGGACACGTGCAGCCAGGACCTTCCCGCGGCGGTCACGTGGCGGGACAGCCCGCGGGCCCGCGAACGGTCGAGCCCGCAGTTGCTCACCAGCGCCCCGACCCATGGCAGCCGGATCTGGCCGCCATGGGTGTGACCCGACAGGATGAGCCCGACGCCATCCGCGGTGAAGGCGTCGAGAACCCGGGGCTCGGGCGTGTGCGACAGGCCGAGCGCGAGCTGCGTGCCGAACTCCGGCGCTCCCGCAACGAGGTCGGGCCGGTCGCGGCGCAGCCGGGCATCGTCGACCCCGCGCACGTCGATCCGGCTGCCGCCGACGGCCAGGACAGCCCGAGTGTTGGTCAGCTCGGTCCAGCCGCTCGCCGCGGCCAGGTCTTTGGCGAGGCCGGCCCAGTCCAGCGGGACGCCGGTCGGCTCGGCCGGCGCGGCACGGCGCAGGTACCGGTGCGGACTGCGCAGCGTGGGGACGAAGTAGTCGTTGTTCCCGGGGACGAACACACCCGGAAACGAGTACAGCGGCTCCAGTGCGCTGAGCAGCGGGTCGCGGGCATCTTCGGCGCAGAGCACGTCGCCGGTAAGGGCGATCAGGTCCGGCACCAACCGGGCCAGCTCCGCCAGCCAGGCGAGCTTGCCCCGTTGGGCCGCCGTGACGTGCAGGTCGGACAGGTGCAGCACGCGCAGCGGGCGCGAGCCGGCCGGGAGGGTAGGGATCGACAGCCGCCGCAGCGTGTAGGCGTTGCGCTCGTAGAGCGCACCGTAGGCGAGCGTGCCCGCCCCGGCC
>NZ_JANEZT010000516.1 GCF_025403405.1 Frankia tisae | reverse complement strand
CCCGGCGCCGCGGGGCAGCACCTGCTGCGCCCGGGAGTACCACTTCGACGACGGCAGCCCCGGATACGTCACCCAGCTCACCTCGTCGCGCGCCTCGAGCCACTCGGCCACCCGCTGGGCGTTCGAGACCTGGGGCCACCTGGACGCCGCGGCCGGCAACGCGGTGCTGGTGCTGCACGCGCTCACCGGGGACAGCCACGCCGCCGGTCCCGCCGAACCCGGCCACCCGAGTGCGGGCTGGTGGGACGGGCTGATCGGGCCGGGCCGGGCGCTCGACACCGACCGGCTGTTCGTCGTGTGCCCCAACGTCCTGGGCGGCTGCCAGGGCACGACCGGTCCCGCCACGACCGCGCCGGACGGCCGCCCCTGGGGCGGGCGCTGGCCCGAGATCACCATCGCCGATCAGGTCGCCGCTGAGGTGGCGGTCGCCGATGCCCTGGGCGTGCGGCGCTGGGCGGCGGTGGTCGGCGGGTCGATGGGCGGGATGCGGGCGCTGGAGTGGTCCGTCGGCCAGCCCGACCGGGTCGGCCGGGTCGTGGTGCTGGCCTGCGGCGCCACCGCGACGGCGGAGCAGATCGGGCTGTACGCGGTGCAGGTGCGCGCGATCACCGACGACCCGGGCTGGCACGGCGGCGACTACCACCATCTGCCGGCGGCGCAGGGCGGCCCGGCCGCGGGGATGGGCCTGGCCCGGCAGATGGCCCAGATCAGCTATCGCAGCGAGGAGGAGCTGCAGGACCGTTTCGCCGCCCGGACCCGTGAGGACGGGCAGTTCGAGGTGGCCTCCTACCTTGATCACCACGCCGGCAAGCTGGCCCGCCGGTTCGACGCCGGCAGCTACGTCACCCTGACCCGGGCGATGATGACACAGGACGTCGGGCGGGGCCGCGGCGGTTTCGCCGCGGCGCTGCGCGCCTGCCCGGTGCCGTTCACGGTGGCGGGCGTCGACTCCGACCGGCTCTACCCGCTGCGCCTGCAGGAGGACATCGCGGCGCTCGCCGACGCGCCGCTGCGCGTCATCCACTCCCGCTCGGGCCACGACGGGTTCCTCACCGAGGCCGACCAGGTCGCCACGCTCGTCCGGGAGGCACTCGGCGCGTTCTGACGGCGACTCCCCGAGCGGGTTGCCCTGCGCGCCGTCACCTTCAACGTGTAAGAACCGCTACGTGACTCCCTTCACCGGACCGGCCGGTGCCGTCCGCCCGGGCGGGCTGTTCGCGGCCATCCGTGCGACGTTGCCGAGTCTCGTCCCGAGCGAGCAACGCGTGGCAGAGGTGTGCCTGGCCCGTCCGGGGGAGGTGGTGGAGTGGTCTGCCGCCCAGCTCGCGGAGGCGGCGGGGACGTCGGCGGCGACGGTGGTGCGGGCCTGCCAGTCACTGGGCTTCCGCGGGTTCCAGCATTTTCGGGTGGAGCTGGCCCGGGAGGTGGGGGCGGCGGCGCTGCGCGGCGAGGTCGGCCGCGCCGGCGCCGCGGATCCGGTCGAGCGGCTGGTCGACACCGTGTTCGAGGCGGCGGCGAAGGTGCTCGCCGACGCGCTGGGACCGTTGGACCGCGCCTGCCTGACCCCGGCGGTCGACCTGCTGGACTCCGCCGGCCGGCTGCTCATCATCGGCAACGGCGGGTCGGCGCCGGTCGCCCAGGACGCGGCGCTGCGTTTCCTCATCATCGGCCGCCCGGCGGAGGCGCCCGGCGACTCGATCATCCAGGAGATCGCGGCCCGGCTGCTGGCCCCCACCGATGTCTGCCTGGTCATCACCTCTTCCGGCGCAAACGAGCCGACGCTGCGCGCCGCCGAGGCCGCGCGCACCGCCGGTGCCGCGGTCATCGGGATCACCAGTTACACCGCGGGGCCGCTGGCCGAGATCGCCGACATCACCCTCGTCGTCGGGACGCCCGACTGGCCGGTCGGCACGGACACGATCGCCAGCCGGCTGGCGTCGCTGCTGCTGCTCAACGCGCTGCAGCTCGCCGTCGGGCTGCGCCGGGAGAGCGACCCGCAGCAGGCGTCGTCCCTGGTCCCGGACGTCCTCGGCCACTCGGTGCGGGCCGAACCGGCGGGAACAGCGGGAACAGCGGGAACAGACCATGGCGACCAGGCTCGGCGGCAGTGAGAACGCCACAGTACAACCCTCTCACTTTCAGTAACAAGCGACGACGATGCCGGACTACTTTGACCAGGTCCGATGTGAATCCTTGCTGCCGGGGCCACGGAGAACCGTTGCGATAAGTGACCACCATCCGTTTCCCATCCGTCGGAGACCGTTCATCTGAGTATCCGACGCTGCCCAGGTAACAGAAATCCGGGAGCAGCCCTGCTCCCGGAACAGACGTACCTGGAGTGCTGGTGGCAGAGATCCGGATCGAGGGCCTCACGAGGTCCTTCGGGGATGTCCGCGCCGTCGACGACATCTCCCTCGAGGTGGCCGACGGCGACTTCCTCGTCCTGCTGGGCCCGAGCGGGTGTGGGAAGACGACGCTGCTGCGGATGATCGCCGGCCTGCTCGAACCGAGCGCGGGGCGCATCATGCTCGGCGAACGCGACATCACCCACCTGCCGGCCCGCCAGCGCGATCTCGCGATGGTGTTCCAGAGCTACGCGCTTTACCCGCACCTGTCCGTCGAACGCAACATCGGGTTCCCGCTGCGGGCCGCCCGCGTGCCCCGAGCCGAGATCCGCAGCCGGGTCCGCGAGGTCGCCGGGCAACTCGAACTCGACCACCTGCTCGACCGCCGCCCCCGGGAGCTGTCCGGCGGGCAGCGCCAGCGGGTCGCCCTCGGCCGCGCGCTGGTCCGCGACCCGCAGGCGTTCCTCATGGACGAGCCGCTGTCCAACCTCGACGCCAAGCTGCGCACCGCGACCCGCACCGAGCTCACCGCACTGCACCGCCGGCTGGGCCGCACCTTCATCTACGTCACCCACGACCAGGTCGAGGCGATGTCGATGGCCACTCGCGTCGCGCTGCTCAACGGCGGTCAGGTGGAGCAGATCGGCACTCCGACGCAGGTCTACGACGCGCCGGCATCCGTGTTCGTCGCGAGCTTCCTCGGCGCGCCGCCGATGAACCTGCTGACCGCCCGCATCGAGGCGGCCGGCCCGCTGCTGACGGTGCAGGCCCCGGGCCTGCGCATTCCGCTGTGGCCCGGTTCGGCCCCGCCGCGGGACGTGACCCTCGGCATCAGGCCGGAGAGCCTGCACCGGGTCCCCGCCGGCGACGGCACCGCCGGCGACGGCACCGCCGAGCACCACCCGGGAGTGGAGATCGAGGGTGTCGTCACCGCGATCGAGAACCTCGGCAGCGAGGAGGTCGCCTGGTGCGATGTGCACGGGCAGTCGGTGGCCCTGCGCGGACCGCGGCCACTCGGACTCGCGGTCGGTGAGCGGGCCCGGCTCTGCGCCGACCCGGCCCGCGTCCACCTGTTCGACCGGGCCAGCGGTCGCCGCCTCACCTGGCAGCAGCCGACCGCCCGGCCGGCGACGACGATCTCCGCCCCCGTGACCCCTGTTC
>NZ_JANEZT010000515.1 GCF_025403405.1 Frankia tisae | reverse complement strand
GGTGCGGTGCGCGCACGGGCCCGGCCGGCACGGGAGTGCTAGGCTGCCGGGCGGTGCGAGGCGTCGAGCGCGGCGTGCGGCGCCGGGGGGAGCGGCGGGTCCGGTGGGCGCGGTCGCCGGACTGGTTGGCCGTCGGCACGGAAGACGATCACGTCCTGGTGGACCGGGTAGGCGCGTGGCCGCCCGTGCGGGCGGTGGGTGCCGAGGGCCCGGGTGTAGGGGACGGCGGTGAGCGCGACGGCACGCTGCACCGGCCGCCAGCCGACGTCCCGGCCGGCGGCGGCGACCTGGCTGGCCAGGTCCACCCCGCCGCCGATGTGGTAGGCGGCGATGACGACGAGGTGGCCGCCGGGCCGGGGCAGGTCCCGGTAGGCGGCCAGCCGTGCGCGTAGCCGGTCCCTGGCCGGACCGGTCGGCTCGGCAGGGTCGGCCGGTCCGATCGCGGTCAGGACCAGGTCGATCGGTCCGAGTCCGGTCCAGGACTCGCCGTCGGGCAGCGCGTCGAGGATCATCCCGTCGCCGCGGGCGCCGCGGGCCTTCGCCAGGGTGAGCGCGGCGCGGGCGGTCTCCCACCGCTCGGGGTCGGTGGTGATGCCGATGCCGTGGCGGCGGGCGTGCACGGCTTCGGCCACGACCGTTCCCCGCCCGCAGTCCGGGTCGCACACCGTGTCGCCGGGCCGGCTGTAGGCCGCGATCGCGTGGGCGGCGACCGCCGCTGACACCGCCGCGTCGCCGTGCGGCGCATCGGCCGGCGGTCGCCCGGTCTGGTGGGTGGCAGTGTTGTGCCGGCCGGTGTGCCAGACCGTCGCCCACCGCGCGTCGCCGCGCCACGTCTCGCCGTCGGCGGTCATCGGGCCGCGCCCCCCGTCGGCGGCACCGGTGCGAGCGGGGCGAACAGCAGCATGTCGGAGTGCACCCTGCGGGCCACCGTCCCGTGCGGCAGCGGGGTGGGTGGCTGGTCGAGCTCGTCGAGGGGGACTTCCAGCAGGACGACCCGGTCGAGCAGCGCGAGCCCGTGGCGGCTGGTGGCGGCGGTCAGGTCGCCGGTGGGGTCGATCAGCCGGCCGGCGATGCTGTCGCTGCGGGTGATCACGGCCAGCAGGCCGGCGGGACTGACCAGACGGGCCCATGGGACACCGTGCAACCAGCCGGTCCGCGTCGGTTCCACGACCGAGACGACCAGCGGATGTCCCTCGGCGTCCGGCGCCCGACCGGGCGCCGGGTCGAGTCCCGGTCTCGACCCCGCCACCGTGTGGGTGGGGCCGGCGGGCCCGGTCCGGACCCGGACGCACCGGTCGAGTCGGGCGACGGCCCAGACGGTGTCCCCGAGCCCGTCGGAGGCGTCGCCCTCGGCGACGTCGCGGCGCGGTCCGGCTCCGTCTTGGGGCGGCGCGGTCAGCAGCAGGACCGGGTCACCGGGCCGGGTATGGGTCACGACGAGCTGTTCCACAGCGGCTGCAAGCCAGCCGGCCGGCGGCCGGCCGGGGCTGGCGGGAGGGCACGGCCAGACGGTCGCTGGCCGGCCCGCGGGGACGACAACGCGGCCGTCGCGGTCAGGGTCGGATACGGGCATCAAGAGGTTTTCCTTTCACGGCGGAGTGTTTTCGCGGCCGTAAAAGGAGACCGTCTGCTGGGCATGCCTCGGACACCAGCCCGGCGACCTTTTTCAAGATTTTTCTCGCTGGGCAGGGCCTAGTCTGACCGGACTATTGATCGCTGGCAGATCGCTGGGCAGCGCTCGGACGGTCCGTCCGAAAATTTTTTCAAGATTTTTCTCGCTGGGGTCATTGTCGGCTGGCCGTGCTGCCAGCAGGGATGCCCAGCGATCTTCCTCGGATGTCACAGCGTCGCAGCTCACATCCCTGCTGTGCAGGTTCGGGGCGCCGCCGGCGTCGGGTCGACTCCGGGGCTTGCGGAAATGCCGACACTAGATCACTGGGATTCCGCTGGGCGCCAGAGATCTTTGCTGTGCATTCACTGGGAGATCATTATTGCTTTTCGCTGGGCACGGTGTGGCGTCCTTGGTGCTGTCCGCATTTCCGTGACAGCGAAGGACGGCAGTAATGCCCGACGGAATGTCTTCACTTCCTCCGCGACCGGCCGGCCGGGGCGCGTCCGCGTTGCCGCTGGCGACATTGCGGGACTGCTTTGGCCTGCTGGTCGCGGGCCCCGCGCCGCTGGCGCTGGACGGCTCGCTGGTGCCAGGTCTGCCGGAGCGGCTGGTGGCGTTGGACGAGCTGCGCGACCGGCTACTGGCCGGCTCCTGCCCGCAGCCCGTCCGCGACGCCGCCTGGGCGGTGGTGATCCGCCGCTCCCGCCGCTACGGCGGCGCGTGGACAGTCGGCGCCGCCGGCATGGCGCTGCCCGCCCTGCGCGCGGTCTGCGCCCGGCTCGGCGGCCACAGCGACCTCGACCCGGCCGACGTGCAGGCCGAGGTGCTCACCGGGTTCCTCGAAGCGGCGGCCACCGTCCGCCTGGACCTGCCGCGAATCGCGGTGCGGCTGCGCTGGGCCGCCTACCGGGCCGGGCTCGCGCTGACCGTCCAGCAGCGGGAAACCCCTCATCCCGACCCGGACCTGTTCCAGACCGTCGCCGCGGCCGAAGCACCGCAGTCCGGTCCGGGCCAGGCCGGTCCCGAACAGGTCCTGGCGGGCCTGGTCGCCGCCGGAGTCCTGACCGATACCGAGGCCGATCTGATCGCCGCGACCCGCCTGGACGAGATGCCGATCAGCGCCTGGGCCGCCCGCCACGCGACGGCGCCCCGCCGGGCATCCCGGCTGCGGGAGCGGGCCGAGCAGCGCCTCGTCGACCACCTCACCGGCCCGGCCGGTGCCAGCCGTGCCGGGCGTTCGCCGGCCGCCGAGACCCCGCGCTGGCCACATCCACCGGCCGGCGCGCCGGCGCTGACGGTCGCGGGGGTGCCGGCATGAACCCGACCCGACCGCGGCCCGAGGCCCGCCCCGTCCGCTCCCGCGCGGACGGCCGGCGTGCCGTGGCGCGCCGCGCGGTCCTGCTCACCGTGCTCGTGCTCGCGCTCGTGCTGGCGGGCAGCGTGGCGGCCTTCGCCGCGCCGGCGCCGGCGGCGCCTGTGGCGCCGGATCTGAACGCCGTCCTGAACAACGTCCGCAACTGGATCATGGGAATCCTGGCGCTGCTGGCGACGGTCTTCCTGTCGATCGGCGGGGTGCGCTACCTGATCTCCAACGGCGATCCCGGCGAGGTCGGCAAAGCCAAGGACAGCTTCCGCAACGCGGGCTGGGGGTACGGGCTGGCCGCGCTCGCCCCGGTCGTCGTCGCGATCCTCAAGCAGATCGTCGGGGGCTAGCCCATGACCGCCGCCGTCCCGGCACGCCGCGCGCCGGCGTATCTCTCCCTCGCCCACGCGGCCCGGAGGCCGGCCCGCCCGCGGCGCCACCGCCGGGGCCGCGGGCTGCGGCTGGTCGGGACGGCGGCGCTTGCCGTGGTGCTGCTCGTCGCCTGCCCCGCCCTGGCCTTCGCCGACGCCACCCC
>NZ_JANEZT010000514.1 GCF_025403405.1 Frankia tisae | reverse complement strand
TACGAGATGAGCGCTAGTCTCGTGGGCTCGGAGATGCGTATAAGAGACAGGCATCACGCTGGGTACCCGGCCGTCTCGCGCGGCCGTCAGGAAGTGGCCCCGGCCGGCCGCAGCGGTTGAGGGTCAGCGCCTGTGGTTCAGGGCGCCTCAGGGTCCGGTCTGCCGATCAGCCCTGGTTGTCGTCCTGGCGGAGTAGATCGTGGATGGCTGTCGCGGCGCGGGTTTCCCAGTCGGGGGGTGGGTCGTCTGCGGGGTTGTAGGCGGGAAGATCGGGGATCTCGGCGCCGAGGGTGCGCAGCAGGGTCGTGGCGCGGTTCAGGTCGTGGCGGTGGACGTGGGGTTCGCCGTCTGCCCAGGCGTGTCGGTAGGCGGCGAGGGCGTGGGTGGTCGCCTCGTCGGTGTCGCCGAGGGCGTGCCAGAGGTGCGCGAGGTGCAGGTGCGCGGGCTGGCGGAGTGCGGCGAGGCGTTCGGCTTCGGCGCGGGGGTCGGCGAGCTGGCCGAGGTGGTGCCGGGCCAGGGCAAGCAGGGCGTCGGCGTCGGCGTCGGTGATGTCGGCTTCGCGCGCCATGCGCACGGCGTCGCTGAGGCTGTCGGCCGCGGCCGCCCACTGACCGTGGTCCGCCAGCCACCACCCGCGCAGCCGGTGCAGCTCACGGACGCTCTGACGGTGGCGTTTGGCCGTTGCGATCTGCACGACTCGGCTCAGGTCGTCGTCCGTGAGAGTCCCCTGCTCGAACAGGTAACGGGCATGCAGCAGCGCGGCGTGCCCGGGGATGTCCACCGCCCACTGCCCGTCGAGGCCCCTCGAGTTGAGCGCCGCCCACATCCGTTCGGCATCACCCATCCGCCCGGAATCCACATACACGGCGTACATGTCCTCCCACGCGTCGGATAATCGCCAGTTGCCGAGGTGTTCGGCCAGTTCGAGAGCGAGAACACGAAGACGCCTCGCAGGCGCGAGACGATTCTGGCCGTAAAGATCCCATGTACAGTTGCTCAACGCAATACGTACGTTATCCCAGTCCTGCCGATCGAGGTCGATATTCAATCCGGCGCTTTTAGCGGCAAGCGCCTGGTCATACTCCCCGAGCTGACTGAGTACGATTCCCGCATCGTTGGCCAGATAGCTCTGGGCCAACTCGGCCAGGTCGGGGGAGGGAGTGTTCCAGCCGTGGGTGAAGAAGGGGCGCAGCAGGGCTAGTATTTCGTTGTACGCCTCCAGATAGTAGAGGAGGGCGTGCGAAAGGTCACCCTTGTATGCGTCGTATGCGTCGGGGAGCCTGCCCAGGTGTAGAAGGGTGCGGACGACGGTCAGGCCGTTCTGGAGATCGTCGAGGGTGTCGGCTTCCTCGTAGGGGTTCTGGGGTCGGGACGAGAAATGGTCGATGACACGCTGGCCGAGGCGGTCACGGTCGTCGGCGGGAAGCCAGGCGGCGGCGACGGAGCGCACGACCGGGTGCAGGTCGTACCGGCTGGTACCCCGGTCGACCTGCAGCAGACCCCTTTTCTCCAGGTCCGCCACGGTGCGATCAAGTCGTTGCGCTACCAAGGCGCGTTCCGGGGAACGCTCCCACGCGCGGTGGGCTTCCAGGTATCCCTGGTAGGCCTTCATCTCCGCCGCGTACATCACTCGCGCGGCGCGTTTCCTCGCCGACAGGTACTTCCAGTCCCAACCACCTTCTGGCCTTCGCGGCGCGGAGGCAGGTTCGGCCGGCACGTGGGGGTTGAGCGCTTTGATGGTGTCGTAGTCGGTGGCCTCGGACAGCAGGGCGAGCAAGGACAGCAGTTGTCGATCCGGGGCGGGCAGTGCGTCGAGGGCCACGCGCAGGATGTGGTTGCGTTTCCCGGTGAGATCGAGGTCGCCGACGTCGAGGCGGCCGCCGTAGTCGGGATCGGCGGCCCACCGGTCGAACTGGCCGTACGCACGCGGATAGTTGGTGACGAGGCCGGCGATGACGCCGGTCACGAGTGGGTGGCAGTCGCAGTGCCGCTGCAGGTAGGCGCGGATGGTGCCCGAGTCGCCGTCGACGCCGTACGACCGCAGCAGGGCTTCCGCGTCGGCGGGCCGGAGGCCGGGGAGCGATTCGTGCCGGACGCCGGGGATCGGTCGGCGGGCGGGGCCGAGCAGTGCCTGGGGAACCAGCCGCTAGGTGATGAGAATCTTCGACGGGCCGGCGGCCGCGAGCCCGCGCAGCAGATCCTCGTCTCGGGGACGGATCACCGCCCGGGGATCGCGGGCGGCGATGATGTCACTGGTGGTGCCGGCGTCCTCGTCTGCGAGCCGGGCGGCATCCGGGCGGTGGTAGGCGACGAGAACACGTTCAAGGCCGTCGAGGACCAGCAACCACGGCCCACGCCGGAGCTGCCGGAGCAGCTGGTCGGTGAGCTCGGACTGTTTCAGTTCCTTGAAGTCGTCCAGTGGCCGGTTGGTGGTGTAGGCGAGGGCGGCGCGGCAGAAGTCGGCCATCACCGCCCCCTTCTCGTAGAAGGAGTACCAGAACAGCCCCGCCCAGTCCCCGCGAACCTCGGTAGCGTGATGGGAGACCCATTCCCAGGTCAGCGCGCTCTTTCCGGCGCCACCGATCGCATCGAACAACAGGACCGGGGACCGATCTGCCGGCGCGGCCCACTCGTCGAGGATTGCCAGCTGATCCGCCCGCCCGACGAAAGCCTGCCCACCTATATAGGAAGGTTCGGCGTGAAAAAGCCGCCGCGCGGCTGGGATATCCGCCGACTCCTGCCGGCCTGGTCGATTCCCCTCGGCGGCGTTCTCGGCGGCACGCGCGTCGAGGTCGCGGCGCAGCACGGCGACTGACTGCGTGACCGCGTCCCTGAAATCCTCCAGGCTGTCGAACTCCCGGTACACCCGGTGCATGGACGAGTCCGCACTCGCGCGCTTGACCTCCTCGCGGAACGCCGCCAGCTTTCCGCGTTTCTCCGAGTCCAGCTCCACCGCCGTCTCCGGCACCAGATGCTTTTCACTCATGATGAATATCAGGGTTGGAAGGCGGAGGCTGCGCGCTTCCCGGAACTCCAGCTCGGTCAGCGACAAGCCATCGGGTTACTGTCGATCTCGGGGATCTGCCCGTAGCTGCGTCCAACGATGCCCACATATGCCGCGGCATCCTGAACCTTCCGTAAGGAGGACTCCACCACGGTGACGTCGGGTAGCGCCGAGTCATGCTCCATCGCAACCGGGTGCAGCCCCTGCCCCAGAATCGCCCGGATCACCGCTTCGCGGTGCTCCTTCAGATCCCGGAACGTACTCGAGACCATCACGCCGGGGTACCGTCGCGGCGCCGGCGAAGGTTCTCCGGTCACCGCACGAACCGGCCCGCGTACGGCCATGTCCCCCACATGCCCTCGAAGTATGCCACTCAGTACTCCGGCGTAATCGGGGCTTGTCCGGAACTCCGCCCCGCACTCACTCCGCGCAAACGGCCCGCGATCTTGGTGTTCCGCGGAACCGAGCCGCTTGGCCGAGCGGAGTCTGGCCGGAGTGCGGTGGTTAGCGGGTGGGGGGCTTCATGATCCGGGC
>NZ_JANEZT010000513.1 GCF_025403405.1 Frankia tisae | reverse complement strand
GCGCGGGCCTCGGCGAGCGACGCCCAGGGGCAGACCTGGCTGTGGCCCGGGTAGGTGTGCGCGCGGGCGATCGCGACCGCGCGGTCAGGGTCGAGCACCGACGCGTCGACCAGACCGGTGATCTTCCAGGCGGTGGTCGCGACACGGACGGGCCGCCCGCCCGGCCACATCTCCTCGTAGGCGCGTACCCGCCCGTCACGGGTCACCGACCGGATCACGATCAGGTCGACGTGGACGGCGTCCGGGCCACCGCCCGTCAGCGGCTCCCGATGCGGAGACACCAGCAGCGCGACGTTCCCCCGGCATGCCCGTGCGCCGTTCGCCAGCGGCAGCGCCTCGACCCGGCTCACAGCGCGTCGTCCCCGGGAAGAGGCAGCCAGGCCGTGGCCGGGGTCGGGTCCTCCCGCTCTTGGGTGATCAGGTCCCGGATCTGCGTCGCCAGGTAGCCGGTGGGGTTCTCCTGCAAGACCAGGTCATCAGCCCAGACGATCGACCCGGCCAGCGCGGTCGTCTCCACCACCACGCCGCCGAGCACGTCCGTGCTGTACCGATGGTCGCAGTGCGGGCACTCCACCACCGTCGTCAGCCGGTACGCCGCCCACGTGCCGTCCGCGAAATGCGCCCGCTCCTCGGTGATCACATCGAGGTCGCCGACCGGGGACAGGTAGTAGTCGTGGTCATCGTCGATGTAGACCCCGATCCGAACCGTGGGGTCCGCGAGCACGCCGAGCATGGCACCACCTTTGGAAAAGATCAGCAGAGAGGAAGGGTCGTGCGGCGCGCGCTGGCTATGCGCTGATCAGCCGCGCCCAGATGTCGCGGCACTCGTCATCGCTGAACCCACAGGGATGCGCGGAGGTCTCCCGCATCTCACCGGTGTAGTAGTCCAGCGTGACCGTGCCGCTCCACCAGCAGTGCGGCCCGGGAAACGGCCAGCCCGACGGCTCCGTGACCGCCAAGTCCTCCAGGCGGGCAACGGCAAGGTCCACAGCACTGAGCCCGTCCTCGCGGTCGTACTCGTCCGGTTCGCAGTCGAGGTCCTCAGACCGCTCCCCGTGCGCGTGGATGTCCCCGTCGTGGACCTCGTGGTCGTAGTAGTCGCGATGGTGGACGCGCAGATGCCGGCCGGTCACAGGACCCGCACCACCCAGCTGTCGCAGTCCTCCTCGACCCCCGAGATCTCCAAGAGGATGTCGCCGTAGACGATCGCCTGCTCGTGTAGCTGGTCCCCTTCCGGGCCGTAGCCGCGGTCCCACAGGCCCGCGCCCTGCCGCTGCCGCGAAAGGACCCAATCCCGACCCAGCTCCTCAGGCACCGGAGTCCGATCGCCCAGACGCTCGACCAGCGACGACAGATCGGCAGCGGCGCCTTCCAGGAAGTCACGGATCTCATTGGCGGGATCGCCGAACAGATACTCGGTCTCTGTTCCGTCGAAACCACTGCCGTACAGATTCGTAGTCTCGTCCGGCGACCATTCGACCATCGCCGATTCGATCAGTTCGCGCCACACTCCCCGCTCAAAGCGGCGCACGAACTCATCAGAAAGAACCTCGCAGGTCACAGACCCTCCCTCCACATGACGGTCGACAGGCTTCGGACGTCCGGTCAGTAGGCGGCTAACGCCACCAGACCCACAGGTCGCCGTGAACTCCGCGCGCCTTGAGTAGGCACGGTTTGTCCATCCATTCCAGGCTGAACTTGTAGATCTTGCAGTCGCAGCCGTGGTAAATCGACGCCAGACGATCCAGCAGCATCAGCATGTGATCGAGACCGCGTCGCTGGACAATCGCGAGCGCACGCTCACGATCGGCGAGAATGTCAAACACAGACCCACCCCTCGTTAGGACGGCCGGATTCACGCTCTCCAGGCAGGTCCGGATGTTTTCACCCGCTACCTTGTTACGCGCCCGGGAGGCTTCCGACCGTCCGGCCGGATTCACGCTCTCCAGGCAGGTCCGGGCGTTTTCACCCGCTACCTTGTTACGCGCCCGGGAGGCTTCCGACCGTCCGGCCGGATTCACGCTCTCCAGGCAGGTCCGGATGTTTTCACCCGCTACCTTGTTACGCGCCCGGGAGGCTTCCGACCGTCCGGCCGGATTCACGCTCTCCAGGCAGGTCCGGATGTTTTCACCCGCTACCTTGTTACGCGCCCGGGAGGCTTCCGACCGTCCGGCCGGATTCACGCTCTCCAGGCAGGTCCGGAAATGCAGAGAGGGCACCGGGAGAGTTCTCCCGGTGCCCTCTCCGTGAGGACAGATGGAACGTCAGTCGTCCGTACCGTCCCGCGTGGCGCGGTAAGTGATCATTTCCCGTACGGCATCGGCCCGTTCCGACAGTTCCCGGAATTCTGCCAGGGCAGCGTCACGGGTACGGATCACGGCGCGGCGGGAACCGTAGGCGCCCCCGTGGCGCTTCTGTGCCACGTTGGAAAGGATGCCCGTGCGTCCGAGGTCATCGGCCTTGTTTCCTTCATTGAGCACGTCCGCGAGAACGGGGAACTCTTTGCCGTCACCGAACGCGAGACGCCAGATAGCCTCACTGTTGGCGGCAAGGTGCGTCGCGACAGCTACGAATTGCATACGGGAAACGGCCTTCATCTGCTGCGCCCCGGGGGTCGCGTCGATTTCGTCAGGCTTCTTGTCCAGGTGGTACCCATTGCGCTGGGCAGCGTCCCGCATCGCCGTGTACTGGATACTGTCACGGGTAGCAACGAAGGTCCCGCCTTGCTTCGTGACGTAGAGCCACGAATCCGGTTCGCGCGTGGCCACGGAGTAAGTCACAGGCTCAAACTTTCGGATGATCTTCCCGAGCAGCTGGGCAAACAGCAATACGGCATCCTGCGCGATGTCATCGCTCACGTCCGCCGTGCCGTACCCACGGCCCGTGAAGGTCGCGTTTCCGTCCATCCGCTTACGCGACTGCGACGCGTCGACCGTCCGGCAGTACTTGCGCGCTTTGGTCTGAATCTCGCGCCAGTCGTCCGCCGTCACTCTCGCCATGTCTTCTGGCTGGACTCTCGCGCCCGGAAGAGCGGACGGCGTGTCCGAAGAAAAAGCGCCATTGGTCACGGAGGTCTCTCCTCTACCTTGGGGGAACTCCCGGGGGTGTCTTCCCGCTCCCGGTGCCGATATCTAATTCTCCACCTACGCGCACCAGAATACAACCCCCAATCGTCCGCCAATTCATGATTCTTTTGAGTGGCGATGCAATGGCGGGAATGATGTTCCGGAACGCTAGGGCAACAATCGGGGAACCGAAAAGGAGAAGAGTAAGGGCGGAAGACAAAGACAAAAAAAGCAAAGCAAAAAACAAGAACAGAAAAGAGCAGAGACCAAACGAACACAGATTAAAGAGAAGGTGCCAAGAGACTCCGAAATAACGCCAATCCCCGGACACGGCGGCGCAGGCACACCCCTCCCGCATCGACTATCAGCTCGTTGCCTCGCTATTAAGTCGCGGAGTGCTTGGGTGGGCGGCGCACCTCGTCCGACCTGCGCCAGCAGCGTTCCGTCCACCCACCCGCCTTTACTGGCGCGCCGGTGGGGGGTCC
>NZ_JANEZT010000512.1 GCF_025403405.1 Frankia tisae | reverse complement strand
GAGTCCAACCGTGGGGAGACAGCCCGCCGGGTCCGACCGCGGGTCCGACCGCGGGGGGTTCGGGGGGGCTCGGCCCCCCCGGCAAAATAAAGGAAGCCCCTACCGGCGCAGCATGCTCCGGTAGGGGCTGACGTGGGCGAGGGGGGAGTTGAACCCCCACGTCCGCTAGGACACACGGACCTGAACCGTGCGCGTCTGCCATTCCGCCACTCGCCCGAGTGGGACTATCTCTTGACCAGGGGACACGCTATCACGCCGGAGATGTCCGCTGCGTCGGGGGGCCACCAACCGCGATGGACATGTCAAGAGCCAAGCCGTGGGGCGTCCACGCCCGGGGGCATACGATCTCACAGACCGGGAGAAGGGAGGTCGAGCATGGGCGTGCTACAACGCTTCGAACGGCGCCTGGGCGGCCTCGTCGAGGGTGCGTTCGCCAAGGTGTTCAAGGGTGGGGTCGAGCCCGTGGAGATCGCCAGCGCGCTGGCCCGGGAGACCGACGACCGGCGGGCGGTCAGTTCCAACCGCGTGCTGGTGCCCAACGAGTTCGCCGTGGAGCTCGCCAGCGGCGACTTCGCCCGGCTCTCCCCCTACGACCGGGCGCTGTGCGACGAGCTGGCCGAGATGGTCCGCGAGCATGCGGCCGAGCAGCGGTACACCTTCGTCGGCCCGGTGTCCGTCCGCATGTCCGAGGCGACCGACCTCGACGTCGGCGTCTTCCGGATCCGCAGCAGCGTGGCGGCGGCGGATCCGGGGGTGGTGAGCGGGCGCCGCGGCCGCCCGCGCCCGAGCGCGCCCGGCACTCCCCATCTACTGATCACGACGAAGGCCCCGGGCGGGACGGGTGGCGGCGGGGAGCGGGAGTACCCGCTGGACGCCGAGACCACCGTCATCGGGCGCAGCGTCGAATGCGACATCCGCCTGAACGACACCGGGGTGTCCCGGCGGCACGGGGAGATCCGCCGACTGCCGGACGGGCAGTTCCTCTACGTCGACGCCGGCTCGACGAATGGCAGCCTCGTCAACGGCCGCGCGGCCACCCAGGTCAAGCTCGTCAGCGGGGATCGGATCGAGCTCGGCACCGCGACCATCGTGTTCCGCCGCGAGGACGGCCGAGGCATCGGCGCGAGCCGGTCGCCCTCGCGGGCCACCCCCCCGCCGGAGCGGGTCGGGCATCGGGCGACGGCCCCGCCGGACCGGCGCCCCACGCCTGCGCCGGACGACCCGTATCGGCGGGGCTCGTCCCCCCGCGTCGGCCGGGCGGATCCGTACGCCGAGCGTGAGCCGCGCGGTGGCCAGCCCTACCCGACGGACCCGCACCGGGACCGCCCCGCCCGGGCGGGCAGTGACCCCGGCTACCGCGACCGCGCGCCCGACGGCGGCCGGGCTCGCGACCAGGCCCGCCCGCCGCGCCGGGACCCGGACCCCAGGGACCCGGACCCCAGAGACCCGGACCCCAGAGACCCGGGCCGCAGAGACCCGGGCCGCAGAGACCCGGGCCGCAGAGACCCGGGCCGCAGAGACCCGGGCCGCAGTGGCGGGCACGACCCGTACGGCCGTGATCCGCGGGACCGCCGCGACGACGCCCCCCGCCGGCCGGGCTCCTACCGCGAGGACGCCGCCGATCGCGAGCCGGGCCAGCCCGCCCGCGGCGAGGCGGGGTCCGACGGCGGTCTCGAAGCGTTGGACGACGTGTACGACGCGCAAACGCGCCTGCCAGGCCAGCCCGACCTGCCACGGCCGGGCGACGGCGGGCGCGGGCGGGCGCGGCCGGATCGGAGCTGGTAGCAGCCGATGGATCCGACCGAGCCCAGCGAACTCGTCCTGCTGATCGTCAAGATTGGCTTTCTGGCCCTGCTGTGGGGATTCGTCCTCGTCGCCGTGCGCGCCGTCCGGCTGGACATGTTCGGCCCGACGAAGCGCCAGCAGCGGCGCGAGCCACCCCCGATGTCGCGGCCGACACCCTCTCGAACCCCACCCCAACCAGCTCGCAAGCCACAGTCTCCGAGCAAACTCGTGGTGACCAAGGGGCACTTGTCAGGCACAACAATTCCCCTAGGATCGTCACCTGTCACCATCGGACGGGCACAGGACTCGACTCTGGTCCTCGAGGATGACTTCGCATCAGGGCGGCATGCGAGACTCGTGCCCCACGACGGACAGTGGTTCGTCGAGGACCTGGGCTCGACCAATGGCACATTCCTCAACCGTTCGAAGGTGACCAGTCCCATGCCGGTACCTCTCGGCGCGCCGGTCAGGATCGGGAAGACGGTCCTGGAGCTCCACCGGTGAGCCTCAGGCTTCACTTCGCCGTTCGCTCGGATGTCGGGCATGTACGGGAAGGAAACGAAGACTCCGCCTACGCCGGGCAGCGCCTGCTGGCTGTGGCCGACGGCATGGGCGGGCACGCCGCGGGCGAGGTCGCCAGTTCCATGGTGATCTCCCGTCTGGCCGATCTCGACGACGACATCGACAGCGACGACCTCGTGACGGAGCTGAACGAGGCCGTCCGCGATGCCAACCGCCAGCTGCGCGAGATGTCGCTGGAGAACAGTGCCCTGGACGGCATGGGCACCACGGTGACCGCCGTGCTCTCGTCCGGGGACATGCTCGGGGTCCTGCATGTCGGGGACTCGCGGGCCTACCTGCTGCGCGAGGGCATCCTCAGCCAGGTCACCCATGACCACACGCTGGTCCAGGACCTCGTCGACCAGGGCCGGATCACCCCGGAGCAGGCGAACACACACCCCCAGCGCTCCCTGCTGATGCGTGCGCTGGACGGCCGCGAGGTCGAGCCCGACCTGTCGGTGCGTCAGGCCCGGGACGGGGACCGCTACCTGCTGTGCACCGACGGTCTGTCGGGGGTGGTCAGCGAGGAGACGATCCTGGAGACGCTGCTGCTCCCCACGCCGCAGGATGCGGTGGATCAGCTCGTCGACCTGGCGCTCAAGGGCGGCGGCCCGGACAACATCACGGTCGTGGTCGCAGACATCTCCGAGGACCGCGGGGAGGAGCGGCCCTACCCGCTGGTCGCCGGGGCGGCGGCGGAGAAGCGGTCGGTACCCAGGGCGGCCTCCGCGCGCAGCGGGCCCGACCCGCGTTACCCGGACACCGAGTCCGCGGCGGCAAAGGCTGCCCGGATCGGCCGGCCGGGCTTTCACCGCCGGGACCGTCAGGAGCAGGCCAGCGACCGCGGCGATGGCGAGAGCGACGACGGGGACGGGGACGGCCGACGCCGATCGGGGCGGCGGGTGCTGTTCGTCTCGACTGTCGTGTTCGTCCTCGTCGTCGCGGGCGCCGCGGCGGGGTGGACCTATGTGCGTGGCCAGTACTATGTCGGCGTCGACGGCGAGGGGCGGGTGGCCCTGTTCCAGGGGGTGAAGGGAAGCATCGCCGGCGTCCATCTGTCGTCGGTGCTCTCCCAGAGCCAGTTGCTGTCCGAGGTTGCCCCGGCCGATCAGGACGACCTGCGCCACGGCATCCCGGCCGACAGCCGGGGCGAGGCAGAGCAGATCATCGCGCGGCTGCACACGCCGAGCCCGACGCGGCCGGCGGCCAACACGACGCCCAGCCCGTCCC
>NZ_JANEZT010000511.1 GCF_025403405.1 Frankia tisae | reverse complement strand
CGCCACCTTCGGGTTGGACTGCCCACGAACCAACCCGAACACCTCATAACCCTTCGCGGTCAACAACTCACCCAGATACAACCCGTCCTGGCCGGTAATCCCGGTAATCAGCGCACGCGGCACGTCGTCATCCTTTCTTGCGCCGGCCGGGCGGGCGGCGGCGTTCGTCGTCGCGGGAAACGGTTCCGATCAAGCCCGGGGGGCACCGGGGCTGCACACCGCCTCGACGCCGAGCGCGTCAGCCGCGGCGAGCGTCGCCCGGCTCGACGCGAGCAGTTCCGCGGTCACCGCCGTGTCGCCCCCGCGGCACATCCGCAGAAAGGCGGCCGCGGCGTCGCGATGTCCCTTGTCCTGGGCCCCCTTCCACACCGACCGGCCGTCGACGACGAGCTCCCGGTAGTCGTCGATGCGGGCGTGGCGGGTCCCCGCCAGGGCCTCCACCTGTTCCTTGCGGGCTCCACGGGGCCGGGCGGAACTGTAGGCCACGGTCGACAGCGACCCGTCGGCGTGCCGCAGCGACACTGCAAGGTCGGAGGCGAGCAGCAGCTCGACCTCCCGCCCGGCGAGCGCCGCGACCGCCTCGACCTCGCTGCCGGCGAGCGCCGCGCAGGTGTCGACGAAGTGGCACACCTCGCCGAGCAGGCGACCCCCCTGAACCCGGTCGTTGTACCAGTGGCCGGCCGGCACCTCGCCGGCCGCGATCCGATAGACGATGGTGAGCGGCCCCGTCCGCGCCGCCAGGGCCGTGCGGGCGGCGCCGACCGCGGGCGAGAACCGCCTGTTGTAGCCGACGACGAGCACACCGCCACCGGCCGCCACCGCCTTCTCCACCCGGTCCAGCTCGTCGAAACTCAGCGCGAGCGGCTTCTCGCACCACACGTTCCGTCCCCGCTCCAGCGCCCGGACGGCGAGCTCGGCATGCGTGGCGTGCGGCGTGGCGATCACGACGACGTCGATGTCGTCGTCGTCGAGGACGGCGTCGGCGCCGGCCACCGCGCCGGCGAAGCCGTGCCGGTCGGCGAATGACCGCGCCGAGCGGCCGCCGGCGGAGGCGACCGTGACGAACTGGTCAAATCCGGCGGCTCGGAACGCGGGCAGCAGCACCGTCCCGGAGAACGCCCCGGCGCCGATCCAGCCCACCCTGCTGCCGCGGCGCCCCGCCGCGGCTCCACGCTGGTGCGGCAGCCCGAGACGGGGACGTGGACGTGGGCGCGGCGCGGGAAGCTGGACTGCATCGCTCGCGACCTGCCCGCCCGCGGCCTGCTCGGGCTGGCGGCTCGCCGGCAGGGTCGAGACCGCGGCCGGGTAGTCGAAGCGGATAGCGAGGTACGGCTCGCTGCGGTCCGCGACGAGCTGGTAGGCCTGCGGCGCGGCGTCGATGGGAAAGGCGTGCGTGACCAGGTCGTCCACGCGTAGCCGGCCGGCGGCGAGCAGGTCGAGCACGGCCTCCTGGTTGCGCCCCTCGGTCCAGCGCACCTGCCCGGCCGGGTAGTCCACCCCCCAGTCCTCGTACCCACGCTCGTAGCGCCCCGGCCCGTAGGAACGGGCGAAGCGCAGGGTGAGCTCCTTGTCGTAGAACGGCGCACGCAGCAGGCCCAGTCCGACGTCGCCGACGACGACGAGCTGCGCGCGGTCGCGGGCCAACGCGGTTGCCCGCATCACCGGCTCCGCCGAGCGGCCGGCCGCGCAGATGAGCACCGCGTCGGCCCCACGACCCCGGCTCCAGGCCCGCACCGCGGCGGTGGTGGCCTCACCGGCCTCGGGGAGTGCGTGCACGCCGACCGCCGCGGCAGTGGCCAGCGGCAGCTTCGCCAGGTCGATGCCGGCCACCTCGCAGCCGCTGGCCAGCGCCAGCCGGGCAGCGAGCTGGCCGACCAGGCCCAGGCCGACGACGACGACCTTCGCCCCAGGCCCGACCTCGGCCAGTCGTAGCCCGTGCAGGGCGACGGAGCCGATCGTGGCGAACGCCGCCGCCCCGGGTTCCACCCCGTCGGGCACCCGCGCGCACAGCAGTCCGGGAACGGCCTGGAACTCGGCGTGGTTGGCCCGACCCGCGCCGCCGGTGGCGACGAGGTCACCGGGGCGGATGCCGGCGACCGCGGAGCCGACCTCGACGACCCGGCCGCAGCCGCTGTAGCCCAGCGGCACGTCGGCGCCGAGCCGGTCGCGGACCGACCGCGCCGCCGGCACCAGGCCGTCGGCCCGAGCCTTCTCCGCCACTTTGCGCACCAGGTCGGGGCGGGCCCGCGCCTTGGCCAGCAGCCCGGATCGGGCGAGTGAGGTGACGGCCCGCTCGGTGCCGGCCGACACGATCGTCGCCGCCGTCGCCACCAGCACCTCGGTCGGACCGATGATCGGCACGGGCACGTCGAGTACCCGCACCGCTCCCCCGGATGCCGCCTGGACCACCTGTTTCATCGCGCGAACCTCCGGTGAGCGTCGGCGAGCCCGGCACCGGCCGGTGGCGGCCGAAGGTCGGCCGCGCGGGACACCCGCACCCGCATCGTGCTGCGCAGTGTAGTTGATGCATTACATTCAGCGATGAACGTCGCTCGTACTCCACCCGACGTGTCAGAGCCGGAGGAACGCCGTGCTGGGAGCGCCGGCCGCCGCGTGCATCGTCACCCTGGCGGCGACCCCGATCGTCACCGTCTGCATGCATCGACTGGCCGCGATCGACGAGGTCACGGCGCGCTCCTCGCATCAGGCGCCGACCCCGCGCGGCGGCGGCATCGCCGTGGTGCTCGGCCTGTTCGCAGGCGTGATCGTCACCGTCCTCACCCGCAGCGGCGCCGACTCCCCCGACCTGCTGCCACTGACCGCCGCGGCCGCCCTGTTCGGGCTGATCGGGCTGGCCGAGGACATCGGCGGGGTCACCGCGATGCGGCGGCTGGCCCTGCACACCGCGACGTCGTTCGTCGTCGCCGCGATGGCGGTGCTGGGCGCGCTGCTCGGGGGCCCGGCCCCGGGCCTGCTCACCGTCCTGCTGGTCACCGTCGCGGCGCCCCTCTGGATCACCGGCTTCGTCAACGTCTTCAACTTCATGGACGGGATCAACGGCATCTCCGCGGTCACGGCGGCGCTGGCCGGCGGGGCCTTCACGGCCCTCGGCGCCGCCCACGACCTGCCCACGGTGACCGCCGGCGGGGTACTCGTCGCGGCCGCGTCGCTCGGCTTCCTGCCGTTCAACTTCCCCCGGGCCCGCATCTTCCTCGGCGACGTCGGCAGCTACGCACTGGGCGCCGTCCTCGCCGTCCTCACCGTCCAGGCGGTGCTCGCCGGCATCCCACCGGAGGCGGCGCTCGCGCCGAGCGCCCTCTACCTGGCCGACACGTCCGCGACGCTGGCCCGGCGGATCCGGGCCGGGGAGCAGTGGTACTCCCCGCACCGCTCGCACGCCTACCAACGGCTGACCATCACCGGCTGGTCACACCCCCAGGTCACCGGATTCGTCGCCGCCACCTCGGCCGTCCTCGTCGTGTTGTCGCTGGCCGCCTTCGGGCCGCCGGCCGGGCGGCTCGCCGCCGACGCCGCCGCGCTGGTGGTGCTGCTGGCCTACCTCGGTGCGCCCCGGTGGGCCGCGGGGCGCACCGAGGT
>NZ_JANEZT010000510.1 GCF_025403405.1 Frankia tisae | reverse complement strand
GCTCACCTCGATGACCGCCGACGGACGGTCACCTCGGCCGGTCGCCACGACCAGGTTGTGTTCGCTCGTGACGGTTGCGGCGGGCCGCTGCGGGGCGCACCACGTCCCGTCCGAGCGGCCGACGCCCGCCCGGGCCCCGTCGGCGCTGGCCCCGTCGGCGGGGGAGACGTCGGCAGGGGAGACATCGGCGAGGGAGACATCGGCGAGGGTGCGGGTGCGCTGGCCGGCGTTGTCGAGTTCGTGGATCCGCACGGCCGCGCCGCCCAGGTGCTCGGCGAGCATCTGGGCGGCGCGGGTCCACATCGTCGTGGCGTCCAGGCCCTCCAGCGCCTGCTGGCCCAGGTCGGCCACCAGGGCCTGCTCGATCGATCGGGTGCGCAGGGTGGCCAGCGCCTGCTGGTGTTCAGTGACGTCCGTCGCCACGCAGGTGAGGTAGCTCACCTCGCCGTCGGGTCCCGAGATCGGCGCCAGATGCAGATCGAAGCAGCGACCGAACGCCCCGATGACATGGTGCAGGGGGCGCCCGGCGAGGGCGTCCTGCAGCAGGCCGACGGCGTCGGGCAGGTCCTCGAAGAGCGTGAACACCGAGATGTCGGGATGCTCGGCGAGGCGGGTCAGCGTCGCGTCCATGAGGCCCTCGCTGGCGAGCACGAATCCCGACCGATCCACCAGGAACATCGACACCGGCGTGTTGTCCAGAATGAGGCGCAGCCGGTCGTTCGCGGTGATCTCGTCGGAGACGTCCTGGAGCTGGCTGAGGATCTCCCGGCCGGCCGGTCCGGGCACCGTCGCCGACGTGACGAGAACGTGCACGGTGCTGTGGTCCGGGCGCCGTAGGCGGATCAGCCGCCGCAGCGGCGGGTTCTGCTGGCCGGGCCGGTGGATCTCCTCGTTCCACAGCGCGCGCTCCTCGGGCGCGGCGACGTCCTGCCAGTGCGTGCCCACCAGCTCGGCCTCGGAACGGCCCAGCAGTGCGCAGGCCGCCGCATTGGCCCGGCGTAGGCGGCCGGTGCGAAAATCCGTCGCCGTTACCGCGAGGTTCAGGAGCTCGAAGAGATCGGGACGCTCCTGTGCCAAGACTCCTCACCCACCCACCCCGTGCGGTCCAGCCCTTTTCCTACCCGGGTGGTCGTGCCCCCATGCGGCGCCGAGACCAGCCAGTATTGACGGAAAGTAGTCACCCGGTCCGGTCTTGGGGTGGCCGTCGTGCCGTCAGCGGGTCTCGAACGGTTCGGTCTCAGGCCTCGGAGCCGGTCTCAGGTCTCGGAGCCGGTTGCGTCGCCGTCCGTCATGTCCAGGACGACCTTGCCGATCGCTCGCCGCTCGGCGACGTGGAGCAGGGCGGCGCCGGTCTCGGCCAGCGGGAAGCGGGCTCCGACGAGCGGGGCAACCCGGCCGGTGCCGAGCAGCTCGGCGAGCTCGGCCCGATCCCGCGCCGCGAGTTCCGGCTCGAACTGGGGGAAGGTGCGCAGCTCGAAGCCGCGCACGGTCATGCCCTTCAACAGCAGCAGGTTGAGCGGGATGCGTGGGATCTCCCCACTGGCATAGCCGACGGTGACGAAACGTCCGCCCCAGCCGAGGGTGCGCAGCGCCGCCTCGGAGTACCGCCCGCCGACGGGGTCGACGACCACGTCCGCCCCGCCGACCGCCGCTCGGATCGCGTCGCGTAACGGCGTGCGTTCGTAGTCGATCAGGAACTCGGCGCCGCGCTCCTTGCAGGCAGCGAGCTTCTCCGGGCTGGACGCCGCGGCGACCACCCGCGCGCCGAGCAGCGCGCCCAGCTCCACCGTCGCGAGCCCGACGCCGCCGGCGGCCCCCAGCACGACCAGCCGCTCCCCGGGCGTGATGTTCGCGATCGAACGCAGCGCGTTGTAGGCGGTGAGATGGCAGACCCAGCTCGCCGCGGCCGTGGCGAGATCCACCCCCGCCGGCACCGGGATGAGCGCGTCCGCCGGGGCGGCGACGTACTGCGCGAACGCGCCGCTCATCACGCCGCCGGCCACCCGGTCGCCGACCTGGACGCCCGTCACCTGCGGTCCGACCGCGGCGACGACCCCCGCGAACTCGCTGCCGGGGGTGAACGGCGGCGGGACCGGAACCTGGTAGCGGCCCGCGGCGATGAGCACGTCCGGCAAGTTCACCGCCGCCGCGTGCACCCTGACCAGCGCCTCCCCCGGCCCCGGCGTGGGCCTGGGTACCGCCTCGGTCGAGATCCCGTCCGGCGTGCCCAGCCGGTGACAGACTGCGGCTCGCATCATCGCGGTGTCCACGCGAGCAGTATGCCAGGCCACATCCCAAACCTCTGGCTTCGCGAAGGCCATCCGGTTTGCGGTGGCGTCCGGTTCTGGGCCGGCGTGATTGAGTGGGCGAGTGGATGACGAGCAGATCTACACCCAGGTCGGTGCCCTCGTGGCCGAGGAGCACGAGCTGCGGGGCCGGCGGGCCCGCGGCGAGATCGACGCCGAGACCGAGCACGAGCGGCTCGATCACCTCGAGCAGGCGCTGGACCAGTGCTGGGACCTGCTGCGCCGGCGCCGTGCGCGGCGCGATGCCGGCCAGGATCCACAGGGCGCCGAGCCGGGCAGCGTCGCGCAGGTCGAGCACTACCTTCAGTAGGACGGCGGCCTTCAGCAGGGCGGCCAGCGTCAGTAGGACGGCCAGCAGGGCGGTGGGCCTGGAGTAGAGGAGCGGGATGGATCTGCAGCTTGCGGGCCGGGTCGTGCTGGTGACCGGCGGCTCGGACGGCCTCGGTGCCGCCCTGGTGCGGACGCTGGCGGCCGAGGGGGCCAGGGTGGCCTTCTGCGGCCGGGACGAGGCGCGGCTGCGGTCGGTCGCCGAGGCGGCCGGCGGCGCGGCCGGTGCGGGCGGCGAGGTCCTGCCGGTGGTTGCCGACGTCCGCGAACCGGCCGATCTCGATCGGTTCGCCGCCGCCGCCGCCGAGCGGTGGGGCGCCGTCGACGCCCTGGTCAACAACGCCGGGGCCAGCGCAGCGGGGCCCTTCGAGGGCCAGACCGACGAGGTCTGGCAGGGCGACCTCGACCTGAAGCTGCACGCGGCGGTCCGCGCGTCCCGGCTCGTCCTGCCGCACCTGCGCCGGGCGGGCGGCGGCAGCATCGTGAACTCGCTGTCGATCAGCGCGCGCACGCCGGGTGCGGGCTCCATGCCGACGTCGGTCACCCGGGCCGCCGGCCTCGCGCTCACCAAGGCCCTGTCCAAGGAGTTCGGCCCGGACAACGTGCGGGTCAACGCGATCCTCATCGGCATGGTCGAGAGCGGTCAGTGGGACCGGGCCGCGGCCGCGCAGGGCATCGGGATCGACGAGCTCTACGCGCGGATGGGGCGCGACAGCGGCATCCCGCTCGGCCGGGTGGGCCGGGCGCAGGAGTTCGCCGACCTCGTCGCCTTCCTGCTCTCCGCGCGGGCCACCTACATCACCGGCACGGCCGTCAACCTCGACGGCGGCCTGAGCCCGGTGGCCTGACGGGCCTCGGCCCGGTGAAGCGCTCCCGGTCCACAACTCAAGTTTAGGGCCGGAAACTTGAAATCTTGGTGGGTGAATTCAAGTCTGCTTGGACTGTGGCGGGCCCTCGGGTGCGGGTGTGGCG
>NZ_JANEZT010000050.1 GCF_025403405.1 Frankia tisae | reverse complement strand
GGCGTGTCGAGCAGGTCGGGCGTGTCACCCGCGGCCTCCCCGGCCCGCCCCGACACGCCCGACCTGCTCGACACGCCCGACCTGCTCGGCGCCTCCGACCTGCTCGAAGCGCGCGAACTGGTAGTCGTGATCACGCCGTTCGCGCAGCCCTCCGCAGCCCTTGTCGCCGCGGCGACGCGGGCGGGCAGCCTCGGCGTGCTCGACCTCGGACGGTCCGCTCAGGCGGCGCGAAACGCCCTGCGGGACGCCGCCCGCTGGACGCCGGGACGGTTCGGGGTGCGCGTCGCCGCCGGCTGCCCACTCGACCCGGACGAGCTGCCCGACGCGGTGGATCTGGTGGTGCTCGCCCCCCGGCTGGTCGGCGCTGCGACCGGTGTCAGCGTAGTCGCAGGTGACCCGGGAACAGATCGGCGCTGGGAGCCGGGAGAGTTGATCCGGCGAGGCCTGCGGGTCTGGGCGGAGGTGATCTCGGTCGCCCAGGCCCGCGGCGCGGTCGCGGCCGGCGTGGTCGGGCTCGTCGCCAGGGGCAACGAATCGGGCGGTGTCGTCGGCGACCTGACCACGTTCACCCTGCTGCAGCACCTGCTGGCCGCCGGGCTGCGCGACGCCACGGGCGGCGCGGTGCCCGCCTTCGCCGCCGGGGGGATCGGCCCCGCGACAGCGGCGGCGGCGGTGGCGGGCGGCGCCGCCGGGGTCGTACTGGATTCCCAGCTCGCCCTGGTCCGGGAGATGGAGCTGCCCGAGCAGGTCGCCGCGGCCGTGCGGGCCATGGACGGCAGCGAGACCATCCTCCACGGGGGCCACCGGCTCTACGCCCGGCCCGATCTGCCCATCGCCGCCCTCGCCGGGCGGACCGAGCGGCCCGCCGTCGACCTGCGCGACACCGGCGGTGAACTCGCCGCGGACGGCGCGGTCACCGCCCCCGGGGCCGGCGGCGACGGCGATGGCGCGGCTGGTGGAGATGACGCGGCTGGTGGAGATGGCGCCGCGGTCGCGGCCCGTCTCGGCGCCCGAGACCTGGTCGAGCAGTTCCTTCCGATCGGCCAGGACGGCGCGTTCGCCGCTGCCCTCGCCGACCGTTACGGCAGCGCCACCGGGGTGGTGCGGGCGGTGCGGGCGGGCATCCGGGACGGCATCGCGGCTGCGGCCCGCACCCGTCCGCTGGCCGTCGGCGCGCCGTTCGCGGCCGCGCGAGGGCTGCGCCATCCCGTCGCGCAGGGGCCGATGACCAGGGTCAGCGACCGGGCGGCGTTCGCCCGCGCGATCGCCGACGAGGGCGGCCTGCCGTTCCTCGCCCTGGCCCTGATGAGCGGAGAGGACAGCCGCGCGTTGCTGACGCAGACCGCCGACCTGCTGGGGGACGCGCCGTGGGGCGTGGGCGTGCTCGGCTTCGCCCCGGCGGACCTGCGCAACGCACAGCTCGCCGCCGTGCGGGACGTGCGTCCACCGTGTGCGATCGTGGCCGGCGGGCGGCCGGCGCAGGCGGCATCGCTGGAGGCGGCCGGCACCGAAACGTTCCTGCATGTGCCGTCCCCGCGACTGCTGGACCGATTCCTGGCGGACGGGGCCCGCAAGTTCGTCTTCGAGGGCCGGGAGTGCGGCGGTCACGTCGGGCCGCGGGCGAGTTTCCCGTTGTGGGAGGCGCAGATCGCGGGACTGCTCGCGTTCGGCGAGAGCGACCAGGCCGGCCCGGACTTCTTCGCCGGACTGCACCTGCTGTTCGCCGGCGGGGTGCACGACGCCCGCTCGGCGGCGATGGTCGCCGCCGCGGCCGCTCCGCTCGCTGAACGGGGCGCCGGCATCGGCGTGCTGATGGGCACGGCCTACCTGTTCACCGATGAGGCCGTCGCCTCCGGCGCGATCCTGCCCGGCTTCCAGCAGGCCGCCCTCGACTGCGAGCGCACGGTGCTGCTGGAGACCTCCCCGGGGCACGCGACCCGGTGCGTCGAGTCCCCCTACGTCCACACCTTTCTGGACCGGCGCCGCGAACTGCTCGCCGCCGCCGCTCCCCGCCAGCAGATGTGGGAGGAGCTGGAGGCGCTCAACCTCGGCCGGCTGCGGGTGGCCAGCAAGGGGCTGCGCCGCGACGGCGGCGAGGTCGTCCAGGTCGGCCCGGCGGCCCAGGCCCGGGACGGCATGTTCATGATCGGGCAGGTGGCGGCCCTGCGCTCGGACCGCACGAGCGTCGCCGCCCTGCACGACGAGGTGACCACGCAGGCCACCGCCGCTCTCGCCGACCGCGCCGCCGAACTCGGCGTGCCGGCCGGGCCGGGGCTCACGCTCGGGTCGGCCGACGGCACGCGGCGCCCGGCGGGCGGCTCGCAGAACGGGGCGAACATGGACGATGTGGGTACCGGCGGCGGTGGGCGGGGCCGGGCGCCCGGCGTCGCGGGCCGGGCGACGGCGACGGCGAGGGCGACCGAGGCGGACTCCCGTCCCGCTGGTCAACCGCTCGACATCGCGATCGTCGGGATGGCCGCGATCTTCCCCGACGCGCCGGACCTCGCCTCGTTCTGGGCGAACGTCGTCGCCGGCAACGACTCGATCCGCGAGGTGCCCGCCGACCGCTGGGATCCCGAGGTGTACTACCGGGCCGACGCGGTGGTGAAGGACGCCGGGCGCCGCACCCCGTCGAAGTGGGGCGGTTTCCTGCCGCAAATCCCGTTCGACGCCCTGGCCTACGGCATTCCGCCGCGGTCCCTGCGCAGCATCGAGACCAGCCAGCTGCTCGCCCTCGAGGTCGCCACCCGAGCGCTGCGCGGCGCCGGCTACGACACGGGGCAGAAGGCGGCCGGTGAGGGCCGGCCGTTCGACCGCTCCCGCGCCTCGGTCGTCTTCGGCACCGAGGCCGGCACCGACCTGTCCGGCGCCTACGGGCTGCGTTCGCTGTGGCCGGGGCTGCTCGGGCCGTTGCCCGCCGAGCTCGACGAGTTCCTGCCCGAGTTGGACGAGGACTCCTTCCCGGGCATGCTCGCGAACGTCATCGCCGGGCGGGTCGCCAATCGGCTCGACCTCGGCGGGGTCAACTTCACCGTCGACGCGGCGTGCGCCTCGTCGCTGGCCGCGCTCGACGCCGGCTGCAAGGAACTGCTCGCCGGCAGCTCGGACCTGGTGCTCTGCGGCGGAGTGGACACCCACGCCGGCGCGCACGACTTCCTGCTGTTCTCCTCCGTGCATGCCCTGTCACCGGGGGGACGCTGCCGCAGCTTCGACTCCGGCGCCGACGGCACCAGCCTGGGTGAGGGCGCCGCTGCCGTCGTGCTCAAGCGGCTCGCCGACGCCGAGCGGGACGGCGACCGCATCCACGCGGTCATCCGGGCCGTCGCCGGCTCCTCCGACGGCCGCGCCCTCGGGCTGACCGCGCCGCGCAAGGCCGGTCAGGTGCTCTCCCTGGAACGGGCCTACACGCGGGCGGGCATCTCGCCGAGCGACGTCGGCCTGCTGGAGGCGCACGCCACCGGCACCGTCGTCGGCGACCGCACCGAGCTCGCGACCCTCACCGAGGTGTTCACCGACCACGGCGCGACCCCCGGCCAGTGCGCAGTCGGCTCGGTGAAGTCGCAGATCGGGCACACCAAGTGCGCCGCCGGCCTGGCCGGGCTGATCAAGGCGGCGAAGGCGGTCGAGACCGGCGTGCGCCCGCCGACCCTGCACATCGACACCCCCAACACCTACTGGGACGCCGACACCAGCCCGTTCTACTTCGACGAGGCCGCGAAGCCCTGGGCGGCGCCCCCAGGCCGGCGCCACGCCGGGGTGTCGGCATTCGGCTTCGGCGGCACCAACTTCCACGTTGTGCTGTCCGCCTACGACGGCGGGCCGGAACCCGCCCACGGCCTGGACCACTGGCCCGCGGAGCTGTTCGCCGTGCGCGGCGCCGACCGGGCGGCCGCCGGTCGGGCACTGGACCGGCTCGCCGCCCTGGTCGGTACGAACGACGACGCCGGGCGGCCGTTCCGCCTGCGCGACCTGGCCCGAACCACCTGCGCTGCCGGCGGCGGCCCGGTGCAGGCCGCGTTCGTCGTCGAGGATCTCGACGAGCTGCCCGCCGCCATCGAGGCGGCTCGCACGTTCACGGCGAATCCCCGCGCCGGGCTGTTCGTCCGTGCCGACACCGAGCCGGGCGCGACCGCCTTCCTGTTCCCCGGCCAGGGCAGCCAGCGGCCCGGGATGCTCGCCGACCTGTTCGTCGCCTTCCCCCGGCTGCGAGCCGTGCTCGACCTGGCCCCCCAGTGGGTCGACACGATGTTCCCCCCGGCCGCGTTCACCCGGGAACAGAAGGCCGATCAGGTGGCGGCGATCACCGACACGCGGGCGGCCCAGCCGACGCTCGGCCTCGCCGGCCTCGCCGTCCATGATCTGCTCACCGGGCTCGGGGTCCGGCCGGACCACGTCGGCGGGCACTCCTACGGCGAGCTGGTCGCCCTGTGCGCCGCCGGGGCGCTCGACCGGGCGGACCTCGTCGGGCTCAGCGAGGCGCGGGCCGCCGCGATCCTCGCCGCAGCCGGGGACGACCCGGGCACGATGGCCGCCGTCCAGGCGCCCGTCGAGCGGGTACGCGAGGTGCTCGCCGGGCTCGCCGGCGCCGCGGGCGGCGCCGGCCACGTTGGCGGCGCCGGCCACGTTGGCGGCGCCGGCCACGTTGGCGGCGCCGGCCACGTCGTCATCGCCAACCACAACGCCCCGCGGCAGTGCGTGATCTCCGGGCCGACCGCCGCTGTGGGCGACGCCGTGGCGGCCCTCGGCCGGGCCGGCATGACCGCCCGGCCGATCCCGGTGGCCTGCGCGTTCCACAGCCCGGTCGTGGCTGCGGCCGCCGGCACGCTCGCCGACCGCCTCGCCGCGCTCGACGTCGCCGCACCGGCGCTGCCCGTGTGGTCCAACACCACCGCCGAGCCGTACCCGTCGGCGCCGGAGCAGGTGCGGGCGACACTCGCCGGCCAGGTGGCGGCGCCGGTGCGATTCGACGAGCAGATCGAGGCGATGTACGCGGCCGGCGTGCGCACCTTCATCGAGGCCGGCCCCGGTCGGGTCCTCTCCCAGCTTGTCGGCAAGATCCTCGGTGAGCGGCCGCACCGGGTCGTGGCCACCGACGTCGCGGGGGAGTCGGGGCTGCGCCGGTTGCTGTTCGCGCTCGCCGAGCTCGCCGCGGCCGGCGTCGGCGTCGACCCGGCGCCCCTGTTCACCGGGCGCGACGCGCGGGTGGTGAGCGCCACGGGCGTTCCGCGCCGGCCCGGCTGGTTGATCGACGGGGCCTACGTGCGCACCGCCGACGGCCGCTTCCTGCCGGGCGGGCTGCGGCCGCCGACCCGGCTGGCCCGCGCCCTCGGCCCGGGAACAGACGACCCGGCGACGGCGGCACCCGCGGCATCCATGGTCCCCGCGGCATCCATGGTCCCCGCGGCACCTGAGGCACCTGAGGCACCCACGGAGAGACCGTCCGTTGCGGCACCCTCCGTCGAGTTTCCCGAGATCGAGGGCGTGCGGGGATTCGTCTCGCAGAACTCGGCGCCGCCGCTCGTGCCCGCTGACCTGACCGATGATCCGGCGGTCCTCGCCGCCGGCCTGCCCGAGCTTGGAGGTGGCGGCCCGGTGGACGCTGTGGTGTTGGAGTTCCTGCGGACCACCCGCGAGCTGGTCGCGGCACAGCGCGACGTGGTGCTGGGCTACCTGGGCTACGACCCGACCGGCCTCGGCCGCCCGGCGGCGCGCGACGGCATCAGCGCCGTCCCGGAGGTCCCCCACCAGGCTCAGCCGGGGCAGGCACGGACCGCCGGCACAGCGGCGACTGCGCCGGCGCCACGACGACCCGTGTCGGACCCGGCGGGCGTCGATCTGCCGCCGGTCGTCGCTCCGGCGGCTGCCACCATGCCGGCGGCCCCGGCCCCGGCCGTCGTGGCGCCGGCGGCTCGGCCCGCGGGGTTGGATCGGTCGGCGGTGTTGGACGCGGTGGTGGGGGTGATCGGGGACCAGACGGGTTATCCGGTGGAGATGCTGGAGCCGGATTTGGATCTTGAGGCTGATCTGTCGATTGATTCGATCAAGCGGACGGAGATCCTGGGAGAGTTGGCGGCGCGGTTGGGGCTGGTGGATGCGGGTTCGGGGGAGTTGGGCGAGGAGGTCGTCGAGGAGCTGGCGGCGATCAAGACCGTCCGCGGCATCGTCGACTGGATCGTCGGTTCGGCCTCCGGTGGAAGTGCGCCCAGCGCGGCCAGCGCACCCGGTCCGGCCAGCGCTTCCACCGCGGCAGCGCGGGTGATCGGCGAGTCGTCCGAGGCGATTGCGTTGCGTCGCTTCGTCGTCGAGCCGGAGATTCTGCCCGTGCCGGCCGGTGCGGCGCCGGTCAACCTCTCCGGCTCCCGGTTCCTGCTGGTGGAGGGTGGTCTCGGGGTCGGCCTGGCGCTTGCCACCCGGCTGGAGCAGGCGGGCGCCGAGGTGCGGATCATCGCCGCCGACGACACCGGCCTCGTCGACCAGATCCGGGCCGGGGTCGGTACCGACGGCCTCATCTGGATCGCCTCCGCCGACCCGGATGCGGACGAGCACGCGATCCTGCCCGGCGCGTTCCCCGCTCTACGGGCCGCCGCTCTCGGCGGCAGCCGGCGGGTGCTCATCGCCACCGGCGACGGCGGGCGGTTCGGCCGGGCCCGCGCCGCCCGCCCTGGCACGACGCCCGACCCGCGCACGATCGACACCCTGGAGTACGCCCGACGCGCCGACGCCGGCGAGTTCACCGTTCGCCCGACCCCGGGCGCGGGGCTCGCCGGTCTCGTCCGCACGATCGCCCGGGAGGTCCCCGGCCTGGCGCTGCGCCTCGTCGACGTCGAGCCGAAGGACGAACCCCGCCGGATCGCGGACGGCCTGCTCGCAGAGCTGCTTACCCCCGGCGGACCGCTGGTCGTGGGTTACCGGGACGGGGTGCGCGCGACCCCGCGGGTGCGGCCCTCGGACGCCGCCGGGGCCGGCGACCTGCCGGCCGGGCTCGGACCGTCCTCGGTCGTGCTGCTCACCGGCGGCGCCCGGGGTATCACCGCGGCGGTTGCCATCGAGCTCGCCCGGCGCAGTGGCTGCGCCGTCGAGCTGATCGGGCGCACCATGCCACCCGCCGGGCCGGAGGACCCCGCCACCGCGGGCGCCGCCGACGCGCCGGCGCTGCGCCGCGCGTTGATCGAGACCGGCGTGCGTCGCCCGGCCGAGATCGAGGCCAGCGTCGCCCGGCTGCTGGCCGAGCGGGAGGTGCGGGCGACGCTGGCGACCCTGGGCGGCCTCGCGTCCTCGGTGCGGTACCACGCGGTGGACGTGCGCGACGGCGCGGCCGTCGCCGCGGTGGTGGCCGACGTCTACACCCGCCACGGTCGCCTCGACGGGCTGGTGCACGGCGCGGGCCTGCTCGCCGACCGGCTGTTGCGTGACAAGACGCCCGAGTCGTTCGACCGGGTCTACCGGACGAAGGTCGACGGTGCCCGGGCGCTGCTCGCCGCGGTGCGCGACGACGTCGGCTTCGTCGCCCTGTTCGGCAGCGTCGCGGGGGTCTTCGGCAACCGGGGCCAGGCCGACTACGCCGCCGCGAACGATGCCCTCGACACGCTCGCGAGCGCGGCGGCGGGGCGTTTCGCCGGCCGTGTCGTCAGCGTCGACTGGGGCCCCTGGGCCTCGCCGGCCGGCGCCGCGGGTGGCGGGATGGTCTCGGTGGAGCTCGCCCGCGAGTACGCCCGCCGCGGCATCGGCCTGATCGACCCGGCCGTCGGGGTCGCCGCGCTGCTGCGCGAGTTGGCGGGCCCGTCCAGCGGGCCGGCGCAGGTCGTCTACATGTGTGCCGACATGGGGGTGTTCGATGCGTGACCCCGGCGGCGGGCCCGGGGCGCCGCCGATCGCCGTGGTGGGGATGTCGGCGCTGTTCCCGGGCGCCGGCGACCTCGACACGTTCTGGCGCAACATAGCCGGCGGGGTCGACGCGATCCGGGCGCTCCCGCGGGATCGCTTCGACGTCGACGACTACTTCCCGCCCGAGCGGTCGCCCGGCGCGGGCGCGGTGCCGGCCGGTGCGGCGGACGGCTTCTACTGCCGGCGCGGCGGCTTCGTCGACGAGTTCGCGACGTTCGACCCGACGGCGTTCGGCCTCGTGCCGAACTCCGTCGACTGGGCCGAGCCGGACCAGTTGCTGGCGCTGCGGCTCGCCGCCGAGGCGATCACGGACGCCGGCGGGCCCGACGGGCTCGGTGACGCCGAGCGGGTGGGCGTCGTGCTCGGCCGCGGCGGCTACGTGGGATCCGGGGTGGCCCGGCTCGAACAGCGGGTGCGGACCTCCCGCCAGCTCGTCACGACGCTGCGCGAGGTCCTGCCGGACCTGCCCGCCGACGCGGTCGAACGGGTCCGCGAGGCGTTCGTCGCGCAGCTCGGCCCGGCCCGGCCGGAGGCGTCGATCGGCCTGGTGCCCAACCTCGCCGCGTCCCGCATCGCGAACCGGCTCGACCTGCGCGGTCCCGCCTACACGGTGGACGCGGCCTGCGCGTCGTCGCTCATCGCCGTCGAGATGGCGATGCGCGATCTCGGCTCCGGCCGTACCGACACGATGATCGTCGGCGGTGCTCACCTCGTCCACGAGCCGTCGTTCTGGAGCGTGTTCTCCCTGCTGCGCGCGTTGTCGCCGAGTGAGGCGATCCGCCCGTTCGACCGGCGGGCGGACGGCATCCTCATCGGCGAGGGCGTCGGCATGCTGGTGCTGCGCCGGCTGGCCGACGCCCGCCGCGACGGCGATCGGATCTATGCGGTGCTGCGTGGCGCCGGCACGTCGAGCGACGGCCGCTCCGCCTCCCTGATGGCCCCCGCCGCCGACGGGCAGACCCTCGCCGTGCGCCGCGCCTGGGCGGACGCCGGGCTCGACCCGACCGCACCGGGCGCGATCGGCCTGGTCGAGGCGCACGGCACGGCCACCCCGACCGGCGACGCGGTGGAGCTCGCCACCCTGAGCCGGATCTTCGGCACGGCGGCCGCGGCCGGCACGGGCGGCGCGGGGCGGGCGGACATCGGGATCGGCTCGGTCAAGTCGATGATCGGCCATGCGATGCCCGCGGCCGGCGCGGCCGGCCTGATCAAGACCGCGCTCGCCCTGCACCACCGGGTGCTGCCGCCGACGCTGCACTGCGACGAGCCGCACGCCGCCTTCGCCGGCAGCCGGTTCGCGCCAGTGCACGCGGCGACCGACTGGGACACCCCGGCGGGCGGCGGTGGCGGCGCCGCGGGTGGCCGACCCGGCCGCGGAACCGGTCCTGCTGCTCGCCGGGAGCAGCCCGGCGGAGCTGCTCGCGCAGCTCGATGCCCCGGATGCGGAGCTGCTCGACCGGGATGACGCGGCGAGCCCGCCGTCCGGCGGCCCCTGGCGGCTCGCCCTGGTCGCGCCGAGCCCGCGCCGGCTCACGCTGGCCCGCGCGGTCGTGGAGCGGGGCAACCCGTGGCGGGGCCGCAACGATCTGTGGTTCACCCCGGCCGGCCTGCTCGACCCCGCCCGGCCCGACGGGACGCCACCCGGGCAGACGGCGTTCCTGTTCTGCGGCCTGGAGGACAAGTTCTCCCCGCGCATCGACGATGTCTGTGCGCATTTCGGGCTCGACCGCCCGGCCCTTGACGGCACCGGGATGCTCGGCCGGCACGGCGTCGCAAGTGTCGAGGTGGGGCGCATCCTCGACGAGGCGCTGCGCCGGCTGGGAATCGTCCCGGACCTCGTCGGCGGGCACAGCATCGGCGAGTGGAACGCGATGATCAGCAGTGGGCTGATCGCCGGCGAGCTCGCCGACGCCTTCATCGCCGGCTTCGACCCGGCCGCGCTGGAGGTGCCCGGGGTCGTCTTCGGGGCGCTGGGCTGCGGCGCCGTGCGCGCCGCCGAGGTCATCGCCGACCTCGGCGACATCGTCGTCTCCCACGACAACTGCCTGCACCAGTCGATCATCTGCGGGCGCGAGGAGAACGTGCGCACCGCGCTGGAGCGGCTGCGCCGCGAAGGTGTACTGGGGCAGGTCCTGCCGTTCCGCTCCGGCTTCCACTCCCCGTTCCTCGCCCCCTACGTGGACCGGCTGCGGACCAGCCTCGCCAGCACCACTCTCGGCGAGGCGACGATCCCGATCTGGTCGGCGACGACGGTCGCGCCCTACCCGCGCGAGCACAACGCCGTCCGGGCGCTCGCCCTGCGCCATCTCCTCGAACCCGTCCGTTTCCGCGAGCTCGCCCGCCGGCTGCATGACACCGGGGTTCGTGCGTTCGTCCAGGTCGGCGTGGGCAGTGTCGCCGGGTTCGTCGACGACACGCTGCCCGGCCACGACCACATCGCGCTGGTCACGAATTCCCCGAAGCGGTCCGGCCTGGACCAGCTGCGCAGGGTGGCCGCCGCTCTGTGGGTGGAGGGCGCGGCCCCGCGGCTCGACCTGCTGCCCTGCCGGACCCGCCCCGAGCCGCCCGCCACCCCGGCGCCGCTCCCGGTCTCGGCGCCGGCCGGGCGGCGCATCGAGCTGCCGCGGCGCCGCGGTGCCTCCGTCCGGCTGAACCTCGGCGCGCCGCTGGTGCGCCTCGGACCCGCGGGCGCGGACCTGCTCGGCTCGACACAGCCGACCCACGCCGCCCTGGGCTCCGCCCTCGGCCACCCGGTGCTCGATGAGCTGCGTGCGGCGCTCGCCGACGCGGATGCGGTGATGTCCGCGGTCGTCGATCGGTGGGCGCTCAGCCCCACGGCCCCGCCGGGATCGCCGCCTCGGCGGCGCGCCGTGCCCGTGGCAGGCGGGGTGGGTAACCCACCCGGCGGTGCCGGCGGCGGCGTGCCGGCGCCCCGCGATGCTGGCGTGCGCGACTCCGGGGGCGGCGTCGTGCCCGTCCTCGGTGGAGGTGCTCCGCCTGCCTCCGGCAGTGGTGGGGCGCTGGCGTCCGCGCCGCGGACCGTCCGTCGCAGGTTGTCCCTGGCGTCGATGCCGCACATCATCGACCACTGCTTCTACCGGCAGCCGCCGGGCTGGAACGACCTGTCCGACATCTTCCCGGTCGTGCCGATGACCGAGGTGCTCGAACTCATGATTGAGCAGGCCGCGGAGATGATGCCGGGCCGCGTGCCGATCGGCCTGCGGGACGTCCGGGCGCTGCGTTGGCTCGCCATCGAACCCGCCGTGGAGGTGTCGGTCACCCTCGCCTCGGCCGGGCCGGATGCGGTGCGGGTGACCATGGAGGGTTACGCCCGCGGCACGGTCGTGTTCGCCGACGACTACCCGCCGTCCCCGTGGACGACCGCGGCCACCGCGGACCTGCCGGCGGGCCCGACCGGTCCCGTACTGCCCGGCGAGCGGCCCTCCCGCCACCAGGGCAAGGACCTCTACGCCGGTCGCTTCCTCTTTCACGGGCCCGGATACCAGGGCATTCACCACATCGAGGCGATCGCCGCGGCCGGCATTCGCGGGCGGTTGCGGGTGCCGTCCGCGTCCGGCGCGTTGCTGGACAACGCCGGGCAGCTGTTCGGCTACTGGGCGATGGAGACCCTGCCCGAGGACTCGTTGCTGCTGCCGCAGTCCCTGGCCGACCTGAGCTTCCACGGCCCGGCGCCGATGGTGGGCGACCTGGTCGACTGCGTCGTGCGGATCCGGCAGGTCACCGGGCGCACGGTGACCGCCGATATGGAGCTGCGCCGCCTCGACGGGTCGGTGTGGGCGGTCGTGTCCGCCTGGACGGATCGGCGTTTCGCCAACGACGACGTGCTCTGGGCGATGGTCCGCGCCCCGGAGCTGCACACCGTGGCCCAGCCCTCCGGTGAGGGTTGGGTGGTCGCGCTCGACCGCTGGACCGACTCGGCCTCGCGTGAACTGATCGTGCGCCACTACGCCGACGCCGCGGACCGGGCCCGGCTGGCGGGCCTCAACCCGCGGGCCGCGCGCGGCTGGCTGTTGGGGCGCATCGCCGTCCAGGACGCCGTCCGGCGCTGGCTGTGGGCACGGGGCGCGGGGCCCGTCTGGGGGATCGAGGTCCGGATCGACCACGACGCCCGCGGCGCCCCGTTGGTCGGCGCCCTGCCGGCGCGGCCGGGCATCCCGGCCGGTGACCCCCCGTGGGTCTCCCTCGCCCACAAGCCGGAGCTGGCGGTGGCGCTGGTGTCCGCGGACGGGGCGGTCGGCATCGACATCGAGCAGATCACCGTGCGGGCGCCCGGGGTCGAGGCGGCGGCGCTCGCCCCGGCCGAACGCGACCTGCTCGACCGGGTCGCCGGCGGCGACCCGGAGCGCCGGGCGTTGTGGTTCACCCGGCTGTGGGCGGCGAAGGAGGCGGCCGCGAAGGCCGAGGGCACCGGGCTCGCGGGCCGGCCGCGCCAGTTCGTCGTCGACGGCCCGCATCCGCCCGGACGCGCCTGGGCCGCGGCCGACTGGGCCGGGCACGCACCGCCCGAACTGGTCCGGGTCACCCGCTACGAGGATGGTCCCGGCGGGCCGCTTCCGGCAGGCTCGCGGTGGGTGGCGTTGCGTACGGTGGATGCCTCCGGCCAGATCCAGCCGGAAGGCGGCCAACCCGGGGCCCCCGAGCCGGATTCGGGCGGCGTCGGCGACCGGGCTGTGGCGAGGGACGTACGTTCCGCCACCGTCATCGATCAGGAAGCAGCGCGTGACGGTGCCCCCGCCCGTCGGGCCGGTGCCGCGACCTATGTGGTCGCCTGGACCTCCCCCGAGGTTGAGGCGAGCGGCCTTCCGAACAAGAAGGAGTAGCGATCATGTCTGTTCAGGCGACGGCGGGACCGGGCAGTGCCGGCCGGGCGGAGAACGAGACGCGGGTGCTCGGCGAGATCAGCGAGGACCTGCGCGAGATCATCGGCGAGGAGTATGTGATCGACATGGACATCGCCATGGAGAGCACGTTCAGCCATGACCTCGAGCTGGAAAGCATCGAGTTCGTGGCGCTTGCCGACCGGCTTCGGGAGCGCTACGGCGAGGCAGTCGACTTCGTCGGCTTCCTCGCCACGATGGACGTCGACCAGGTGATCAACATGCAGGTCGGCGAGGTCGTCCGGTTCATCGTCAACAGCCTGCCGGTGGCCGCGACCGCCGGTCTGGCCTGACGGCCGCCCGGAGCATCCGGGCCAGACCGGAGCATTCAACCGACAAGGAGGCAAGGTCCGTGGCAGAGGTCATCGCGAACGGCGTCCGGCTGCATGTGCAGCGGCTCGAATCCCGTGCGGGAGCGTCCGCGGACTCGCCGATCGTGGTCATGGTGCACGGCATGGTGATGGACAACATCTCCAGCTTCTACTTCTCGCTGGGTACCAGCCTGGCCGACGCGGGCTGCGACGTCATCTGCTACGACCTGCGAGGCCATGGCCGCAGTGAGCGCACCCGAGGGGGCTACCGTCTCGCCGACTCGATGGCCGACCTCGCCGGGCTGCTCGACGTGCTCGGCGTGGACCGCCCGGTGCACGTCGTCGGCAACAGCTACGGTGCGACGCTGGCCCTGGCGTTCGGGTTGGAGTTCACCGCCCGGGTCGCGAGCCTGACGCTCATCGAGCCGCCGTTCCTCATCGAGGGCCTGGGCAAGGAGATGGCCCGTTCGCTGAGCCAGGTCCTCGTCGCGATGAACGATGACGAGGTCGAACAGTGGCTGGCCAACGGCGCCGGCCGGGCGGTCAGCCGCACGGCCCGGGCCGCCCAGCGCCTGCTGTCCGAGACCACGATCGCGACCGACATGTTGGCGACGCCGCCGTTCTCCGCCGAGGCGCTCGCCGCACTGCGCATCCCGGTGCTCGCCGTGTACGGGGAGAACTCCGACATCATCGGGCAGGCCGCCGGGCTCGCCGCCCTCGTCTCCGACTGCTCGCTGATCGTGCTGGAGCAGCACACCCACATGGTGCTGCGCGAGGCCACCGCCTACCTGCGCACCCTGTTGAACTGGTGGCTGTTCGACCGGTGCACGCCACCGCCGCCCTACGTCCGCGAGAACGACCGGAGCTTCGCCACCCCGGCCTGGGTGACGCAGATGGTGCCGCCGCCCGACCTGAATGCCGGGCGCCGCCCGGCGGTGGGCTGACGCGGCCGTGAGCCGCCTGCTGTTCGTCGTGCCGCCGCTGACCGGGCACGTCAATCCGGCCGTGGGGATCGCGGGGGAGCTCGCCGCCCGCGGCCACGAGGTCGCCGTCGCCGGCCATGCGGGAGTGATCGGCGAGCTGGTCCCGCCGGGGCTGCCGCTGCTGGCGCTGCCGGAGACGCTCGACGAGGCCGACCGTGCCGAAATCGTGGCCCGCTCGCGGGCACTGCGTGGCGCGGCGTCGCTGAAGTTCCTGTGGGAGGACTTTCTGCTGCCGCTGGCCGCGGCGATGGAACCGGCGGTCGACGCGGCCGTCGACGCGTTCCGCCCGGATGCGCTGGTCATCGACCAGCAGGCGGTCGGGGCGGCCCTGGTCGCCCGCCGCCGGCGGCTGCGCTGGGCCACGCTCGCCACGACCCCGGCCGAGCTCGACGACCCGTACGGGGTGATGGCCGGGCTCGGCCGGTGGATCACCGATCTGCTGCGGGACTTCCAGCTCGCGCGCGGCGTGCCCGCCGTCGAGGCGGCCGCCGGCGACCTGCGGTTCTCCGACGAACTCACGCTCGTCGCGTCCGTGCGGGAGCTGCTGCGCAACCCCGAGGTGCCCGGTCACGTCGCGTTCGTGGGCAGCCCGGTCGGCCGGCGGGCGCAGACCGCCTCGTTCCCCTGGGAATGGTTGGACCCCGACCGTGAGGCGGTGCTCGTCTCGCTCGGCACGGTGACCCGGGAGGCCGGTGGGCGGTTCCTGCGGGCCGCCGCGGAGGGCATGCTGGGCCTGGCCGGCCGGGCGCAGACCATCCTCGTCGCTCCGCCCGGGCTCGTCGACGACCTGGCCGCCGCCGCCCCCGGCGACCTGCTCGTGGCCCCGATCGTGCCGCAGGTCGACCTGATGTCGCGGCTGTCCGCGGTGGTCTGCCACGCCGGCAACAACACCGTCTGCGAGTCCTTATCGCACGGAGTCCCGCTGGTCGTCGCCCCGGTTCGCGACGATCAGCCGGTCATCGGCGAGCAGGTCGTCCGCAGCGGCGCCGGGCTGCGGATCAAGTTCGGTCGGGCCGGACCCGCTGCCGTGCGCGCCGCGGTGACATCCCTGCTCGACGAGCCCGGTCACCGGGAGGCCGCCGGCCGGCTGCGCGACTCCTTCGCCGCGGCGGGAGGGGTTGCGGCCGCCGCCGACCGGCTTGAGAAACTCGTCGCATGATGTTTCGCTGGCGCGGTGGCGCCGAAGTCGGGCCGGTGCGGGGCTGACCGGCGTGCTCGACTGGCTGCCGGTCCTGGTCTGCGTCGGCCTGCTCATCAACGGGGTGCGGCTGCGTGGCCGGCTGCGCCGGTTGGAGACCCTGCCCGCCTCCGGTCGACCGGTGGATCCGTCGCACGAGTTCCTCGTCGCCGACGGGGTCCGGCTGACCGACAGCGGGCGGCGTGCGGCAAGCTACCACGCCAGCAGGGACAAGCTCGACGTCCTCGACCTCGTCCCCGCGGACCTCACCGTCGAACGCGCCCTCGACCTCGCCCGCATGGTCGACACCCGCACCTACCGCACCGATCGGTGCGTGCCCGGCCGCGGCGCCTTCCAGGCGTTGCTGGTCCGCTCGGAGATCCTCGACCGGGCCGGCATCACCCGCCGCGAGGGTTTCGACCAGGTGGAGCTCGTCGACCTCACCGAGCGGCTGAAGACCTTCGCGTCCGGGTCGACCGACCTTGCCGTGCTGCCGGGGCTGCGCGCCGCCCGGGAGGACGCGGCGGTGCGGGTGCGGGTCCAGCAGCGGGCGTACCGGTTCACCCGGCGCAACCAGCTCTTCCCCTTCGTGCCCCAGCTCGCCACCGCCATCGGCGTGCACGTCAACCGGCCGTGGGGACTCGCGGCCACGGCGCTGTTCTGGTTCCAGCCGTTCTTCGTCTGCGCCGGCCGGGTGCCGTTGTCCCCCCGCGACCTGATCCGTTCCCCGATCGTGCGCATCCTCAGCGGGGCGCTGTTCGTCATCGACTCGGTGCGCGCCGGTCGCGCGCAGGCCGCGCGGGCCGCCGAGGCCAAGGCCGCCGGGCTGCCCGCCGACCCGGTCAAGCACGAGAAGAAGCAGCGAACGGCGGCTAGCCGGGCGTCCTACGGCCGCGACGTCCGCGCCGGCCTGGCCCGGTTCCTGCGCCGCGCCCGCGTCGACTGCCCCTGGTGCGGCTCGGCGGAGCTGGCCACCCGGCTCGACTCGCCCGACATGTTCCTGCGTAAACCCGGCCGATTCCGCCTCGACGGCTGCCGGCGCTGCGGCCACGTGTTCCTCAACCCGGCGCTGAGCCCCGCCGGCCGCGAGTTCTACGACCGGGACCGTTACGACGGCCTGCGCGCCGGGATCGCCGAGCAGGCCCTGGCGGTGATCGCCCGCGACCGGCGCGGGCAGGCCGCCGCCGTGCGCCCGTTCACAGTCCCGCGCGCCTGGCTGGATGTCGGCGCCCGCTACGGCCACTTCCCGAACGCGGCCCGCGAGGTGTGGCCGGCGACGGTGTTCGACGGGGTCGACACGTTCCCCGGGCTCGACGAGGGCCTGCGACGCGGCTGGCTCGACCATGCCCACCACGGCCGGCTGCCCGATGTCGTCGACGCGGTCGCCGGCCGCTACGACGTCATCAGCATGTTCGGCTACCTGGAGCGCACCGACGACCCGTCGGCGGAGCTCGACGCCGTCGCCAAGGCGTTACCGCCCGGCGGGCACGTGCTGTGCGAGCTGGCGAACGTCGAGTGCCACCAGGCCCGCCTGCTCGGCCGGTTCTGGGCCGGCTGGGCGGTGCCGGAACGGGCGCACCTCATCCCGGTGGACAACCTGCTCGCCGCGCTGGAGGACCGGGGCCTGCGGCCCGTCCTGGTGCGCTTCGCCGCCAGCCGCGGGCTCGGCGACCTCACCGCCGCCCTGTTGATCGCCGTCGCCGCCATCGCGCCGCGCCCGATGCCCTGGCTGCGCCAGGCCGCAGGCCCCGCCCACCTTGCGGCCTGGGCCGCCATGATGGCGGTGGTCAGCCCCCTGCTGATCACCGCCCGGCTCCTTGACCGGCTCGCCCGGCGCTACGTTCACGGCGCCGGCTTCGCGGGCACCTACCTGATAATCGCCCGCAAGGAGGTCTAGGACCGAGAGTAGTCTGTCAATCAGCGTGGCGTCTTGGCCGGTGAAAAGATTGCGAACCACTGGAGGACTACGGACATGGCTGGGGGGATGCCCTTGGAGTTTCCCGCCTTCATCTCCATTCCGGAAATCGTCGAGCGGGTCCGCTCCGGCGAGATCAGGATCCCGACCTTCCAGCGGTCCTTTGGCTGGGACGCGAAAGACGTGCGCGATCTCTTCGACAGCCTCTACCGGGGCATTCCGGTCGGCACGCTTATCTTCTGGCGTCGACCCGGACCGGCCGGCCAGATCCAGCTCGGCCCGCTCTCCCTCACCGTCCCTGATGTCGGCGACGCGCTCTGGGTCGTGGACGGCCAGAAGCGGATCATCTCGCTCGCGCTGGCACTCTCGCCCGATGTCGACGATACGGACGACGCGGGCGAAAGGTTCGCGGTCTATTTTGACCTCGGCACGAAGAAGTTCGTGCACCCGGGCGAGGGGCTCATCTCGACACGGGCGATTCCGCTGCACGAGTTCCGGGCGTCCAGCGACCTTTTCGCCTGGCTGCGAAATCACTCCGAAGATCTGACAGAAGAGGACTTCGAGGCAGCCCACCGGCTGAACGACTCCCTCCGGAGTTATCGAATTCCCGCGTATGTGGTGGCGAGCGATGACCGGGATCTGATCCGGTTGATCTCTGGCCGCGTGAACTCCGCAGGTAAGACGATGAGTCGTGCCGAGGTGTTCCGCGTCTCTTTTGCCGGTCGGCCCGAGCCGAGTAGCCCGGCAAGCGTGGCGAAGGAGCTGGCGGCGCGCGGGTTCGGCACGATTCCCGAGCGCTATGTACGACAAAGCCTCCTCGCCATCCGCGGCGGTGACATAAATCGTAGCCTGGACGAGGAGTTCTCGCCCACCGAGGATCCTGCTGACTGGTACGACCGCACCGAGCAGGCCATTGCCAAAGGTATAGGTTTTCTGCAGGGGATCGGTGTTCCGCACCGCGAGCTCGTGCCGAACATGGCGCCACTCCCGGCTCTTGCCGCGTTCTTTCATCTGTACGAAGACATCGATCCGTGGATTGGTCGACTCCTCGCGCGCTGGCTCTGGCGGGGATGGGCGCACGGTTTCGGCGAGGGTGGTTGGCCAGCGGCCCTCCGGAAGATAGTGGCCGGGCCCGATGCCCCGGCAGCAGATTCGGATGTCGGACTTTCCGAACCGTACCGGTTCGTGCGGGCATTGCTCCACTCGGTGCCAGACCGGCCGCCGCCAGGTGTCGACCTGAGCAACGTGAACCCAGTCGGGGCCCAAGGCAGCCTTGTCCTGCTCGCGCTGTATTCACTGCACCCTCTCGACGCCGGCGGGAATCCGGTCGATGTCGCCGGCGAGCTGGAGGAATTTGGGACCGATGCGGTAACCGAAATTATTCCCGACATCCAAAACTTTGCTCGACAGGCCGCCAACCCTGCCCTGTGGCCGCCGAGTGCTCCGCCGCTTCTCGAGGTGCGGGACCCGCACATTCTTGCGAGCCATGCCATCGATGATCAATTGGCCAATCTATTGGCCAATTGGCGCGATTGGCGCGATTGGGGCCGGGACCATTTTCTGCGTGCCCGCGGACGCGCGATCGATAAGATAGTGCACGACTTCCTGGACAGCCGGCTCGAGCCCGGCTCGATAATTCGACCTCCGCTCGGCGATCTACTGGTCGCCGGGCTAGGAGATGAGATCTAGTGGTCAGCGCGCGATCCCTGACCGTTCAGCTCCAGCACAGCACCGGCGACTGGGTGGATGTCGGAGACCTGCACAGTGAACACCAGAAGAACTGGTTCAAGCTGCGGGAATCGTACTGGAATCTTGCGAATCGTCCGGTGCTCGGCCAGATCTTCGAGGAACGAGGGCCGGTCTGGAAGCCGAACGCCCATGTCGCCCTGCCTCACTGGTTCTCGCACCTTCTCCCCGAGGGTCTCCTTCGCGAAGCGGTGTCCGACGCGGCGCACATCAGTAGCGCCCGCGAGTTCGAGCTCCTGTCCAGACTGGGCGGCACCGATCTGCCCGGTGCCATCCGAGCCGTGCCAAGTTCGGCGCCGCCATCGGTCGACGTGCCGTCCAATCGCCTGCCAGCAGAGCCAATCTCCACCGAAGGTGACGACCCACTCCTGAAGTTCAGCCTCGCCGGGGTCCAGCTGAAGTTCTCGGTGTACGGGAGCTCCCGCGGGCTCACCGTCCCCGCGCAAGGCCAGGCGGGTAACTTCATCCTCAAACTCCCGGATGGTCGGCCAGGCTTTTCTGGCGTTCCCGAGGCTGAGCTGGGGAGTCTCGAGCTTGCGCGGAGCGTCGGCATCGAGACGCCCGAGGCTTTCCTGGTGTCGCCGGCCGACGTGGCCGGTCTAGAGGAGTGGGCGGCGCGAGCTCCTGGATCGGCGCTTGCCGTGCGCCGGCTCGACCGCCGGGAAAACGGAAACCGGGTGCACATGGAGGAAATTGCGCAGGTGATGGACATCCCGACCGGGCGCGGTACCGCCAAGTACACGCGGGCGAATTTCGAGACCATTGCCGTACTGGTTGAGGCGCTCTGCGGCACGGCCGCGGTCGGTGACGTGATCGACCGTCTCGTGCTCAACGTACTGGTCGGAAACGGGGATGCCCATCTCAAGAACTGGGCGATCAGCTATCCCGACGGCCGGCTGCCGGTCCTGAGCCCGGTCTACGACGTCGTGCCGACGGTGCTGTACATCCCCAAGGACGACCTGGGGCTCAACCTGAGCAGGTCGAAGAGCTTCGAGGCCGTCACCACGGGCAGTTTCGACTATATCGGCAGCCGGACGGGGTACGGCATTCCGGCGGCCAGACAGCGGGCGCGTGACGCCACGGCCCGGGTGCTGGCCAACTGGACCGTCCTCAGGGACTACCTGTCGCGGGATGCCTTCGACAAGCTGTCCGACCGGCTCCGCACGTTGCCTCTCGTCGCCGAAGGAGACTGATCGACGCCCCGGGTTCCTGGCCGCGCGCAGCCAGGAACCCGGATCCGCCAGCCACTCAGACTGGCCGGTTACCCAATCTGGCCGGTTACTCAATCGGCCACGTCTCGCGGCGCCAGGCGGCATCCCAGAACATCCACTCGTAGCGTGCGGTCACCACGAAGTGTTCCGCAGCGCGCGCCAGCTCCGGCGCCGACGCGTCCGCGCCGACTCGGTCGATGAGGGCGACGACCCGGTCGGCCACCGCCTGGAACGCCGGGTCACCGTAGGCGGCGATCCACCGGGCGTACACCGGATCGGGGGAGGAGTCGGCGAGCAGCCGCGCGCCGACCCGGGCGTAGATCCAGTAGCACGGCAGCACCGCGGCGAGCCCCTCCAGGAAGGAGCCGCCATAGACGGTGGCGAGCAGGTAGCTGGTGTAGGCGCGCGTCGTCGGCGCCACGGTCGCCACGCCGCCCGGCGGAGTACGGCTGGCCTCCTGGTCGGCGGACGCGAGGTCGGCGGGCGCGAGGTCGGCGGGCGCGGAGTCGTCGGACGTGGGGCCGTCGGACGTGGGGCCGCCGAGTGCGTCGAGGAGGTCGGCGTGCATGTCCTGCTCGGCGGCGACCGCCTCGGCGGCGTCGTTCGCGAGCGCCCGCACGTCGTCCTCGGTGGGGGCCTTCGCCGCGCAGATGGCCAGGGCGCGGGCGTAGTCACGCAGGTAGTGGGCGTCCTGGACGACGAAGTGGGCGAAGGCCGCCCGCGGCAGGCTGCCGTCGGTGAGCCCGGTGAGGAACGGGTGGGCCAGGATCGCCTCGTAGACGTGCTCGGTGGACGCCCACAGCCGCGCGCTGAACGGCGGCGAGGGCGTGCCGTCCGTGGCGGTCACGGCTCCTGTGGCGGTCAAGGCTTCGGCAGGTAGTCGTTGGTGACGACGTCCGCCGTCGGGACGGTCGCCTTGATCAGCCCTTCGGTGTGCATCCAGGTGATGAACGACGCCCAGGCGCCCGGGTCCATCCGGCCGAAGCCGGCCGGGTTGCGCAGCAGCGGGGCCGTCGCCTGGACCATCTTCGGCAGCAGCTTCGGGTCGTACCCGTCGGCGACGCCGGTGAGCGTCGTCGTGGCCTTCGCCGGGTCGTCGAGGGCTCGCGCGTTGCCGGCCGCCGTGGCGCGCAGGAAGTCGCGGACCAGCGCGGCGTAGGCCGGGTCCTTGGCGAGCCGGCTGCGGCGGGCGACGACGACCAGCTCGTCGTACTGCGGCACGCCGGCGTCGGTCACCGGAATCACCTTCGGCGCGAGGCCGCGGTCGGCGAGGGTGACGCCCTCGACGTTGCGGTAGGCGCCGAGGGTGGCCTTCACCTTCTTGGAGATCATGGCGGGCAGCAGGTCGGCGCCGACGTCGACGCGGTGGATCGAAGCCGCGTCGAAGTGGTTGGCCTTCGCGATGGCGTCGAGGAAGGCGTCGTCGGTGCGCAACCCGGAGGTGCCGACCGTGGCCCCGGCGAGGTCGGCGGGCTTCGTGATGCCGGCCGAGCCCACGGCCATGATCGAGTTCAGGGCGGTGGGGATGAGGGCGCCGACGGCGACGACGTCGAGCTTCTCGACCCCGGCGATGACCACCTCGGGCTCGTAGGAGATGCCCAGGTCGACGGTGCCCGTGCTGACGAGCTTGAGCGGATCGGACGGGTCCGACGGCGAACGCAGGGTGACGTTCAGCCCGGCGTCGCGGTAGTCGCCGCCGTCCAGCGCCGAGTACAGCGCGAGATGATCCGGGTTGGGTTCCCAGTCGAGCAGCACCGTGGCGGCCCGGGGCTTGGCGCCGGACGAGCCGTCGGAGCCGCAGGCCGCGACGGCGGCGAGGGCGACGGCGGCGAGGGCGGCCGCCGTCATGGTCAGCCGGCGCGAGTGCGGCGAGATCATCTGGTGTTCCCTTCTCGGGTGGGATTGCGGTGCCAGGGTACGAGCAGTCGTTCGGCACCGTTCACGAGTGCGAACAGCACCACCGACATCGCGGTGAGCAGCACGATCGCGGCGAACACCAGCGCGGACTGGAGCTGGGGGACACCCTGGCGCATCACGTGGCCGAGCCCGTCGGAGGCGCCCGAATACTCGCCGAAGACCGCGCCGGTCGCCGCGTAGGCGGCGGCGAGCCGCAGGCCGGTGAACACCGAGGGCAGCGCTGCCGGGAACTCCACCCGGGTGAAGATGGCGACGCGCCGGCCGTGCAGCGTCCGCATCATCCGGACGAGCTCCGGATCGACCGAGGCGAGACCGTCGAGGGTGCCGATCACGACGGGGAAGAAGCAGATCAGTGCCACCAGGATGAGCTTCGGGGTGATGCTGTACCCGAAGATGATCGCGAGGATCGGCGCGATGACGACGATCGGGATCGTCTGGGAGCCGATGAGCAGCGGGTACAGGGCTCGGCGCGCCGCGGCGGAGAAGTGCAGCGCGCAGCCGAGGGCGAGCCCGGCGGCGACCGAGATCGCGAAACCGAGAACGATCTCCGTGAGGGTGACCCAGGTGGCGCTGCGCAGGGTGCTGCCCCACCGGTCGACCAGCGTCGTCGCCACCTGGTCCGGCGCCGGCAGGATGTACTCCTCGACGTGCAGCACCCGGGTGACGAACTCCCAGGCGCCGAGCAGCACGGCGCCGACGAGGACACTCGGCCACAACCGCGTCGCGGTCAACGGGCGGCCTCCAGGTGGGCGAGGACGGTGTCGCGCAGCGCGACGAAATCAGGGTCGGCGAGCCGGGCCCGCCGGGCCGCGGCGCCGGTGCCGGCGTAGGGGGGAACGTCGACCGACGCGACGACCCGGCCTGGGCGGGCCGACATCACCACCACCCGGTCGCACAGCAGCAGCGCCTCCTCGACGTCATGGGTGACGAGGACGACGGTGCGGGGCTCGTCGGCGAGCATCGCGCGCAGCCAGTCCTGCAGGTCAGCCCGGGTGATCGAGTCCAGGGCGCCGAACGGCTCGTCGAGCAGCAGTACCGGCTTGCCCGCGGCCACCGTGCGCAGGAACGAGACCCGTTGGCGCATGCCACCGGAGAGCTGCGCCGGCCGGTGGTCGGCGAACTCGGCGAGGCCGAACCGATCGAGCAGCGGCTGGACGCGCCGCGACGCCTCCCGGCGGGACAGGCCCTGGTTCTCCAGCGGGATCCGGGCGTTGGCGAGCACCCCGCGCCAGGGCAGCAGCAGGTCGCGCTGGGGCATCCAGGCGCAGCGGGCCAGCCGGCCCGGCGCGTCCGCGGCACCGAGGACGTCGATGGTGCCGGCGTCCGGGTCGGTCAGCCCGCAGATCATCGACAGCAGGGTCGACTTGCCGCACCCGCTCGGGCCGACGATGCCCAGCCGGCTGTGCGCGGGGACGGTCAGGTCCGCGCCGGCCACGGCGTCGGTCTGGCCGAACCGCTTGGCGACCCTGTGGAGCTCGACGCCCGTCCCGACCGGCTGAAGGGGATCGGACGACGACCGGGCCGGCGGCGGGCTCGAGCGGCGGGCGAACACGACTTCTCCTCTTTTTCCTTGCTGCTCCTGCGCGGCTGTTCCTGCGCTGGTGCTGTCCTGCGGCGGCCACGAGCATGTTCCGACGGGCGCGCGGCGGCGCGTGGCTGGTCGGGCGTGGACCGTCGTCGGGTGATGAGCGCCTCGCGAGGTCCGGTCAGGCGGCGACCGGTCGAATGAGGACCGGCCGGGCGACCGCGGGACCGCGGAGGGAAACGATCGGAGCCGGGCGCACCACGGCCATCACTCCCTACGCCGGAATTACCCGGACAGGTTCAGGCGGTCGGCGGCGCCGGGCTTCTGCCCAGCCGCCCTCTCAGCCCCCTCGGGTGGAAGCTCCCGCAACGTTCGCCCAAAGTACGGCATGGTCAGGCCGCCGCCAACCCCTGGCCTGCGGGTCGCTGTCGCCGCGTCAGGAAGCCAGGGCCTGGTGGGGGCGGGCCGTCGGCGGTACCCAGCCCCGTTCGCGCAGGGCCCCGGCGACGATCGCGGCGGCGTCGTCCGGTGCGGTCCGCAGCAGGCGCGCCGGCAGCCGGACCAGGATGTCCTGACCGGGGTCATGCTCGGTGACCGATTGGCTTACGGTAGATCCGACCTCGACCCGAACCCGCCACGGCTCGTAGCGCACGGTCAGCCGGGAGGTCGGCTCGTCGGGCGGACCTTCGACCCGGTAGCCGGCGGGTGGTAGCTCCTGGCGCCGCTCGATGCGGCGGAACATGATCTCGGTGAGGTGCGGCGCGTCCGCACCGAGCCGATCCAGCGTCTCGGTGATCAGCGTGCGCCGGCTGATCGGGCCGCGGCGGGACAGCGCCTCGCGCAGGTCGCGGACGGTGGCGAGGCGTTGGTGCACCGCGTCGGCGAGGAGGTCCTGCGCCAGTGCCCGGGACGCCGCCCACTCCGCCATGTCGATCACAGACCGGGCCGGTGTGGTCCGTCGGGGCAGCCGAAGCGGGTCGATCTCGGTGATCTGCAGGCGTGCGCTGTGCCGCAGGAGCACCCCCGGCGGGGCGCTGACGCGGCGGTCGGCAGGGACGAGCACGGTTACCGGCTGGGTGTCGTAGCCGACCAGCCCGGCGAGCGCCGCCGCGCACCCACCTGCGAGCACCGCATCCGGGCCGATGGCCTGCACGACGGCCCACAGGTGCTGCGGGCCGGCGGCGGCGGCGGGGGCGAGGTCGGTGATCAGGACGCCGCGGAAGGGCTGGCGCCAGCGGCCGTCGTTGAGGCGCCGGCGGATCTCGGTGCGGGGGATGCCGGCGGCGACCGCGTCGCGGATCGTGATCACACCGGCCTGCGTGGTGGCGATCTCCTGCCAGGAGAGTCGGCCAGGGTTATGGGCCATGAGAAGACGATGACGGTTGTTCTTCTGTTGTGCCAGCATCTTTCTCTGGTTGTGGATAACTGCGTGCGGCGTTCGCCGGTCACGCCGGGTTCGGTGGCTGCCCGCCGATGCGGCGCCGCCCCCTGCGCGGAGGCCCCCCCTCGGCGCGCCTGCGGCCGTCGGCCGGTGGGTCCTCCGCGAGCCGCCCGGGGCCCGCGGCCTGCGAGTCCGGGCCCGTCGCGGGCTGCTCCCCGACCGGGACCCAGCCGCCGGGGG
>NZ_JANEZT010000509.1 GCF_025403405.1 Frankia tisae | reverse complement strand
GGTCAGGTGCGGTCCTGGATCTCGCGGACGGCGCGGTCGATGTGGTCGGTGTGCTTGTGGTCGGTGCGATCGTCGACCACGTCACCGAGCTTGGCGACGGCGGCGTCGATCTTGTCGTCGTGCTCTTCCGCCAGGTCGCCGAGCTTGCCGAGCGCGCCCTTGAAGTCGACCATCGATACTTCCCTCCGTCGGATGCCGGGGCCCGCAGCGGCGGACGGGACGCGCTGCGTCGTCGCCCTGGCGCCGCCGGATCGCCGGCTCGAACCTGCCGCTGTCAATCCTTCCAGGTGTCGGGGACGGCGGTGCCCCGATGGACACGCCCGTAGGTCTCGCGATGGTCGCCGTCCGGTTCTCCGCGTCGGTGGGGCGGGCTGGGTCCACGTCTGGACCCGCGCCTCGGCGCTGTCTCAGGGGTGCCCGGTCGGGCGCCGGCGGAGCAGGAGCAGGGTGGCGTCGTCGTCGTTGTCGGGGTCGCGGCAGGTCCGGAACAGCGAGTCGCCCAGGCTGCGCAGGTCCGGATGGGCCGACGCGGCGCCGGCGGCATGGGCGCGCAGCCGTTCGATGCCGACGTCGGGCGCCTCGGTGCGCCGCTCGGTGAGTCCGTCGCTGAACAGGACCAGCGCGTCCCCTGGCGCGAGGCGCACCTGCGCCGTCCACCCGAAATCCCCGAAGTCCCCGAAATCCCCGAGCCTCCTGAGGCCCCCGCCGCTGCCGTCGGGCACGGCACCCCTCGCCCGGGGTCGGGCGGACCGCAGGCCGAGCAGCCAGGCACCCACGGGTGGCGCGATCTCCATCTCGACGACGACCGGCTCCCCCCCTGCCGGCAGCAGCAGCGGCGGCGGATGCCCGGACGAGGCCACCTGCGCGAGGCCGGTCGCCGGATCGGTGACGGCGACGACGACCGTGGCGATGGCCTCGGGCAGCAGGGCGGCGGTGAGCCGGTCGAGGCGGTCGAGGACGCCGCGGGCGGGCCACGGGTCGGCGGGGTCGAGGTCGACGACGTAGGCGCGCAGGGCGTTACGCAGCTGCGCCATCGTGCCCGCGGCGGCGACGCCGTGCCCGGCGACGTCGCCGACGATGACCGCCACCCGGCCGTCGGGCATCGGGACCGCGTCATACCAGTCGCCGCCGACCCGCCCGGCGGCCGCCGGGTCGTACCACGCCTCGATCTCGAAGCCGGGGATCGTCGGGAGACGCTCGGGCAGCAGGCTCTCCTGCATCAGCCGGGCGAGGTCGGCGCCGCGCCGCGCCGGCGGATACACCAGCCGCAGCAGGTGCTGACGCAGCTCGCCGGCGATCGCGAGATCATGGGCCGACCAGGGGCGGGCCCGGTCACGGACGACCTCGCGCCAGCGGTCGAACGACCGGCGCGGGCTGAGCCGCACCCCGGTGCCCTCCCGCGCGAGCAGCTCCTTGTTGTGCGGGTCGCCGCCCCAGTCGACGGTGCGGACGGTCTCCGGTCGGAACCAGGCGACGCCCTCGTCCCCGGACAGCCGGAAGGCGAGGATCCCGCAGGCGACGTCGCGATGCTCGGCCAGGTGGGGGACATCGCGGGGCAGCGCGTCGCAGGCGAGGATGGCACCCTCGGTGGCGAGGGCGTCGAAGGCCGCCCGCAGCGCCTCCCGCGGCGGAACCGCGCCGAACGTGCGGTACTCGCCGTCGATCGCAACCGCGACCCCGCCGCAGGAGATCAGGTCGGCGAGGTTCGTCCCGTCCGCGGTCAGGACGTCGACCAGTGCGGCGCCATCGCTGCGCGCCTCGGCGAGGAGCCGGTCGAGCGCCTCGCGGGTCGCCAGCGTCGACTCCAGGGTCTGCTCGTTCTCCCGGGACACCAGCCGCAGCGAGAACAGGTGGCCGAGGAACTCGGCGGCGGCGCAGATCTCGTAGCCGGGTTCGTGCGGGCCGGAGTAGTGATGGCAGGCGATGAGGCCCCACAACCGGCCGTCGCGCAGCAGCGAGATGGACATCGACGCGGTGACGCCCATGTTCTTCAGGTATTCGAGGTGGATGGGCGAGACGCTGCGCAGCCAGGCGTCGCCGAGGTCGAGCGGCCCGCCGGTGACCGCGTTCACCGCCGGGACGAGCGGGACCGCCCGGTAGTCCACGTCCGGGATCAGCCGCAGCCACGACCGTTCGTAGAGGGCGCGGGCCTGCGCCGGAATGTCCGTGGCCGGATAGTGCAGCCCGTGGAAACCGTTCAGGCGGTCGAGTTTCGCCTCCGCGACGACCTCGCCATTCCATTCCGCGTCGAACCGGTAGACCATCACCCGGTCGAATCCGGTCAGCCGGCGGACCTCCTCGACCACCACGTCGTAGAGGTCGGTGAGCGAACGGGAGCTGTTCAGGCGCAGCACGGACTGCCGAGTTCGCGCGTAGGTCACGGAATAGGACAGCGGCCGAGCGCTGCGGGCGGCCTGCAGCTCGATGATTATCTGCCCACCCACTCGGTGCAGCAGCGCGTCGTAGCGCCGCAGGTCGTCACCGTCACCCAGGACGAGATCGACCGGGCTCGCCTCACGCAGGTCGAACGCGGTCCGTACGACGTCACGGACCGTCTTCGCCGCCGCCCGGCCGAAGACGTCGTGCAGCGGCCGGCCGATCGTGGCCGCCGGCTCGTGGCCGAGGGCCTCACCGATGTTGGCGGAGACCTGGACCACCGTGAGATCGCCGTCCGCGCGGACGGCGAGCAGCGCGCCGTGCGGCTGCACGCTGCCCGGGATATGGATGGGTTCGCGGTCGCAGTTCGTCAGGTCCACGGGCTCCGACTGCGGCGTCTCCGACCGCGGCGCCGCGGTGGGTTCGTCGGGGCCGCTCACCGGGCGAATTCCGCCTCGAGCGCGCCGAACAACGCCGCCGCGGTGACCGCGCAGGACTCCACCCGCGCGGCCTCGCCGGCCGTCCAGGCCCGGATCGCATGGCGGGCCTGGCTCCAGCGCCGGCCGACCTCGTCGCCATAGGAGCCGAAGAACGTCGTCGCCGCCGGCGGCACCGCCGTCGTCACGACGTGACGGACGATGAACCGGCCGCCGAGCGTGGCACCCTCGAAGACGTAGAGCACGCCCATGGCTGCGGCCACATCGCCGACCGCGGGCACTCGCGGGCGTGGCAGCGTGGCGAGAGCGGCCTCGTCGACGCCAAGCAGGCGCAGATCATGCCGCAGCAGCGGCACCTTCCGCCGCGACGGCCAGTCGGGCAGCGGCGAGCCGGCGCCGGTCAGCCTTTCGTCAAGCCGCGGCTCCAGCGCATCGTAGAAACCGTGCATACGCATCAGAACATCACGATAACGACTGACCGAAAGGTCAGGTGACAGCAGCTCCAGCGCGTTCTCAAGCCGGGTATGCGCCTCGGCCGTGCGCTGCCGCAGCACCGCCATCACATCGGGAAACGCCGGGGCGGAACTATCACCGTGCACAGCGACGCCGCGCTCCTCAATTACTCGTAGCACTCGAGTTAGCGCGGTACGGCGTAACCCTTGCCTACGACCCAGCATAGCCGCGGCAGTATCACCGATGTGGTCCACTCGAAGCCGCTCGGGCACACGTTCCCCAGCCCCTTCCGATCGCCAGTCCGTGCTCGATCCGCCCGACCCACGAGACGGGCAGGGCGGGTG
>NZ_JANEZT010000508.1 GCF_025403405.1 Frankia tisae | reverse complement strand
TCTGTTCGAACTCGCCGAACACGCCCTCGACCGGCTCGCAGGAAAACCAGACATCGTCCGCGGATTTTTCCACACCCCGGAACTCTCCTACATCGAAGCAGTTTAGATACTTAGAATTTCGTTAGTAATGGCGGATGGCGCTCAGATCCCACTCCAACCGAAAATATGATTTGGAGTGCAGCTGGATGGAATGTGGGGAGTAACCACTACTGGCGTGCGCTGTCGTGCACCATTTGGAACTGCGAGATTCATCAGGAAAATTAGTCCGATTCTCCCGGCTTGTAACTGACGGAATGCTGTAGCTCCAAACGAAGAGCGTCAGTGGACGGCTGGGCCCGCGTGGCCGCGGGGTAGGCGGCCACGCGGTTGGACGTGTGCGTCAGCCGGCGTTCCAACGAGGGTGGGCGGGGAGGTCTCCACCGGCCGTGATCGCCCGGTCGCCTGCGCCGGGGTTGTTGGAGTCGAGGACGTGGAGCTGCTTGCTTCTGTCCCGCTCACCACTGAAGACGACGAGACCGCCGGGTCCGAAGGCCGGATCCTGATCGTCGCCGCGGGCGTGGGTGAGCTGGATGGGCGCAGTCGAACCGTCCGAATTCATCTCGAAGATTTCGAGGTCGCCGCCCTTGGCGCGAGTGAAGGCAAGCTTGCTGCCGTCGGATGACCACGCCGGGTCGGTGTCCTCGTTTCCCTGGCCAGCGGTGAGTCTGTTCGGCTTGGCTCCGTCCTCCACGCCGATGGTCACGATGAAGCCACGCTCGCCGTCCGCCTCGTTAGCCCAGTAGGCGACCTTGTCGCCGCTCGGTGACCAGGCCGGGTCGGTCGCTCGCGGCGCGGCGTTCGCTATCCGGGCCACACTGGCATTCCTCAGCTTGACGATGTACAGCCCGGGTTTTGACGAGCCGGTGGCATCGGTCAGGGAGCGGGTCACCAGGGAACCGCCGTCAGGAGAGAAGGAGGGGCGGGAGTCCGGCGGGATCGTCAGGTTCGCGGCCTGTCCCGAGGTGAACAGTGGCACCGGCTTCCCGGAACCGTCCGCGGCGATGGCCATGTACTGGTTCTTCGGGCTGCCCGACGTGAAGTAGACGACCGTCATGCGATCGGGCGTGATGACCGGCAGGACTTCGTTGGCCGGCGTGCTTGTGATCTGTTTTTGGCCGGTGAGGAGTCCACTACCTGGCACTGAGCTGGTGAAGAGGTCGTAGTTGCCGTTCTTCCGCGAGGTATACACGATTGCGTCGGCCCCGAGAGGCTGCGCGGACTTCGGCAGCGCGAATGCGGCGGCCTGTGCGGCCGTCTCCGTCACGGAGGAGGCGGGCTTGGCACTGTCGCCTGAGTCACCGCCCTTGTCGTCGCCGCCGGAGTTCAGGGCGAGGATGCCGGCGAGGATCGCGCCCACCACGACGACGCCGCCGCCGACGAGCAGCGGCACGCGGTTCCCGCGGCCGCGGGAACCTGGGCCGGACGGCGCGCCCACACCGGACGGCGCTGCCGGACCGCCGCTCCCGCCGGGACCACCCGGCCCACGCGGCCCACGCGGCCAGGACGGCGCGGCGGCCTCGGCGCCGACCCGGGTGGGGGACTGGCCGGCGACGGTCCCGCCGCCGCCCGCCGGCTGCGGCGGCACCGGCGCGCCGAGGCCGGTCGGCAGCCGGGTCGGGGCGTCAGAGTCGGCGGGGTAACCGCCGGCGCTCGCCGCCGCGGCGGCCACCCCGCGCCCGCCGACGTCCGCAGCCGGTCCGGTGCCCACGGCGCCTGCGCTCGGGCGTCCGGTGCCCGATCCGGTGGTGCCGGGGACGGGCAGGTTCCAGCCCTGTAGGACGTTGGTGACGTCCTGCGGGTCGATCACGGGGGCGGCGTCAGGGCCGGTGCCGGCGGGGTCGCCTAGCAGGCGGAGCATGAGCTGCTGGGCGCTGGGCCGGGTGGCGGGGTCCTTGCGCATCGAGAGCCAGACGGTGGGGCGCAGGGCCGGGTCGACGCCGTCGAGGCGCGGCTCCTCGTGCAGCGCCCGGTAGAGCAGCACCTGGGCGGAGGCGTCGCCGAACGGGTAGTGCCCGGTGGCGGCGAAGGCGACCAGGCCGCCCCACGCCCAGATGTCCACCGCGGAGGAGATCGGCTGGCTCTCGATCTGCTCGGGGGACATGAACGCGGGCGTGCCGAGCTGCTGCAGGTCGCCGGTCAGGCCGCTGCCGGCGTCGACCGTCCGGGCGATGCCGAAGTCGATCACCCGGGGGCCGAAGGGGGAGAGGATGACGTTGGCGGGCTTGAGGTCGCGGTGCACGATCCCGGCGCTGTGGATGGCGGTGAGCGCCGCGGCGACGCCGACCGCGAGCTGCTCCAGGTTGGCGTCGGCGAGAGGGCCGTTGCGCTGGACGTAACGCGCCAGCGTCTCGCCCTCGATGAACTCGGTGACGAGGTAGGGCCATTCGGCGTCGGGGTCGGCGTCGAGGACCTCGGCGGTGCAGACCCGGGCGACGCGGCGGGCCGTCTCCGCCTCCAGCCGGAACCGGGCCCGGAACTCGGGGTTGCCGACCGCCTCCGTCCGGATCACCTTGATCGCGACGAGCCGGCCCTTCTCCGAACGGCCCAGGTAGACCATGCCCATGCCGCCCTGGCCGAGCTTGCCCAGCAGCGTGTACGAGCCGAGCTCGCGGGGGTCGTCCGGGCCGAGCGGGACGGCGCGTGACGCCGCCACTTCAGCATCCGATGACGCCATCGACCTGTACCCCTGCCTGCCGCGTGCCGACCGCGGCCGGGCGGGCGACACGCAGGAGGCGCGGGCCCGCCGGTGTCGCGCACCGACCCTTGGATGATCATTGTGTCCCGACCCGCCGGCGTGGCGGATCACGTGGGGAAAATCTTAGGTGAGTGTCCCCTGTTGCAGGACTGTCGGGGCTCCGACTCCCCTTACGAACTGGTTGTCAGCGGATTGACAGGGTTCGGCGTGGTCGCCGGCCGCTCCCGATGCTCCCGCTATGCCATTGTCGTGACGACGAGATCTTGTTGTGAGGGAGGGGCACCGCATGGTGAGGATGGCCGGCCGCGTCGCCCGGGCCACCGGCGCGCTGGGCTGCGCGGCGGCGCTACTGGCCCTGGTCGCGTGCTCGGACGGCGACCACCGCGGCGACGGCCGGTCCCGGGCGCGGGACGCGGCCCGCCCGGTCAAGTCCGACCCGGGCCGCCCCGGCGCCGGCGGGGCGGCCCGTTCGGACACGCCGACCGGCAGCCCCGGGGCGGCTGCGATGCCGGTGTGGGGATTCGCCAGTTTCGCCGCGCCCGGCAGCCCCCCGGGGAACGCGCCCGTGGCGGTCCCGGCGGCGCAGAGCGCCGGGAGCTGGCGCACCGCCGGCGGTGCGGGCGCCGCCGCGCGGGTCACGGTCGTGCGGCAGCAGACCGGCGGCTATCGGGTGACCTTCCCCGGCATCGCCGTGGGCGCCGGGCGCGGCGCGGCGATCGTCACCGCGTTGGACCCGGCCGCGGCCGTCGTCGGCACCACTGCGCCGGTGGTCTCCTGCCACATCGTGCGCTGGGGCGCCGCCGGCCGGGACGAGCAGGTCGACCTGACCTGCCGCGACGCCGCGGGGACACCGGCCGACGGCGCCCCAGCGCACGATGTGGCAGGAGACCACCGGCGCAGTGG
>NZ_JANEZT010000507.1 GCF_025403405.1 Frankia tisae | reverse complement strand
GGGCCAAGCTTGATCGGTGCGCCGAGGATTGTCCGTCCGCCTGGTCCCACGGGGCTTGGGCAGGCTGGGCAGGGAGCTGGCGTGGGGACTGCCGGTTTTCCGGCTCCCTGCCGCTGGTCCATGGCGGGCGACCTCGGCGAGCAGCGGCTCGACCGCCCAGAGCCGGGCGTTCTCCGCGTTTATCTACGCATGGTGACAGCGTCTCAGTGTCTCAGCCGCCGATACGGTTCGGCCTCGTGGAAGTCTTCCTGACAGACTCGGTCGCCCTGACTGCCCCGGCGCCCGGGGTGGACGCGACGGAGGCGGAGCGCCGCGCGGAGCAGTTCCGGCGTCAGTTCGTGCCGGAGGGGATGCCGTTCGTGCTGGGCGAGGACGGCTCGTACGACTGGGTGCTCAACCGGTTTCTCCGGTCGCTGCCGACCTCGGGAGTCCGGTCGGCGCATAGCTGGCGTGCCTACGTGTTGGACGTTGTGACCTGGGCGCGGTTCCTCGAGGAGTACCGCGGCCGGTCGGTGCTGGAGGCGCGGCGGGAGGATCTGGAGGCCTTCTATGCGGCCCGCCGGCTGTCGCCCGCGCCGTACCGGGTGTCGGCGGCCACCTGGGATCGGCTGGTGGCGGCCTTGGAGAAGTTCTACCGCTGGGCCCTGTCGACCAGTCTGATCGAACGGCCGCTCTTCGGTTACGAGCGGCTGCAACCCTCCGGCGAGATGGCGGTGGTGGGGGCGCGGGAGAAGGTGTCGCGGCCCGGGGACGTGCGGTTCCTCTCGCTTCCCCGGTACGTGGCATTTCGGGACGTCGGGGTGCGCGGGTGGGCGCCCGGCGGAGGGGAAGACGCGGGGTTCGTCGGGCGCTGCGGCGGGCGCAACGCGGTGTTCGCGGACTTGTGCGTCACGACGGGGCTGCGGCTGGAGGAGGCCAACAGCCTTCTCGCCTGCGAGCTACCGGCCGTGGACACCTCCGACGGTGCCCGTTCCGCCCGATTCGAGCTCGCCCCGCTGACGACCAAAGGTGACCGTGGCCGGTGCATCCGCATCCCGCACCGGGTGTTGCGGCACATCCGCGACTACGTCGAGGCCGAACGCTGTGTCGCCGTCCAGCGTGGAGCCGGGCGCGGCGCGTTCGCGGGGCCGCGTTGGATTCCGGTGCGGGCACCTGATCGCCGCGGCGGGCAGATGCGGCGGCCGGGCGGCCGATGGTCCGCTGTCGTCTGGGCCGATCTCAACCCCGCCGAGCGGTCCCGGCTGGTCGAGGTCGACGAGGCCGGCGAGCCGGTGGGGCCGCTGGCCTTGTGGTTGAGCGAACGGGGTGCGCCCATGGCGGCGAGTTCGTGGGAGTCGGTGTTCGACCGGGCCAGCTCGCGCTGCCGCCGCTTGGGCCTGGATATCGAGGCCTCGCCGCATACCCTGCGTCATTCCTTCGCTGTCCATCTGCTCACCGAGCTGGTCCGCCAGCAGGTCGGGTCGATGCGGGACGGGGCGGCGGACATGCGGCACAACGCCTACCGGCGGGTGATGGGCGACCCGCTGGCCCACCTCCAAAAGATCATGGGGCATGTCCGGATCACCACGACCTACATCTACCTCGATTCCGTCGGCGAGGCCCAGGAGTTGGTCGATGAGGCGGTCAAAGACCTGGCCGAGGCGCTCGGCGAGGCCGACCCCGAGCAGCTGCTCGCCGAGCTGGCGGCGACGCGCTGATGGTCATGTCCCGAGGCCGGCGCCAGGCGTTGTTCCCACCGGGGGCACAGACCGAGCCTGGGCTGGCAGCCGCCGAGGCGGCAGCCGTCGAAGCGGGAGGCGAGGAGCTGCCGCCGCTGGTGTTCGCGCTGTCGTTCCCCGACGGCCCCGGCTGCAATGTGGATCTCAGCGGGGTGGCCTGCCCCCGGCTGGTGCGCAGCCTCGCGGCGGCGCTGCGGCGCCAAGCCCAGGTCGGCGGGCGGATCCGGACCCGCTCCACCGCCTACATATACATGGCGGCGCTGCGCCGGCTGGATGAGTTCCTGGCCACCCGCGTCGCCCACCCCGCTCGGATGCCGCTGGCGGAGCTGACCGCGCAGCTGCTGGACGACTTCGAGTGTCACCTCTACCAGCGTGTCCCCGAACGCCGGACGGCCTACGGACTTGTCCTGAACGTGGTGGCGTTGCTCCGGCATGTCCGCGACACCGAACCCGAGTTGTTGCACGACTCGATGCCCGCCCGGCTGCGGTTCATCGGGGTGGGCGCCTACCCCCACCCCGGCCAGGGTGTCGACGCCTATCCGCTGCGGGTCGCAGCCGCGCTGCGGCAGGCCTGCCGGGAGCAGATCCGCATGGCGGTCCACCGGATCACCGTGGAGGGGGAGGCGGTGCTGGCCCGTGGCCGGGACCCGCGACTGCATGGCTGGGACGACGAGGCCAACCTGCTCTGGGAAATCAACCGGCGGGGCGTCCTGACGGTTGCCGACCTGGCCGCCGCGGCCGGCTGGTCGCGCAAGCAGGCCGGCCGGTGGGGCATCCGCCGGCTGCACCAGCTGCTCTACCCCGACGAGACCGACCTGGCCGCGTTGGCGATCCTGTTCGCCCTGGACACCGGGCTGGAACCGGAGTCGCTGCGGGAGTTGGCCGTGGACTGCCGGAAGAACCCCGCTCGCGGCTATGTCGAGGTCGACTACCTCAAGCGGCGTCGGCGCGGCCAGGAGTGGAACCGGCTGCGGGTGCGCGACGGGAACGCCTCCACCCCCGGCGGGCTCCTGCGCCTGGTGGTCCGGCTCACCCGCCGGGCACGCCAGCACGTCGGCGACGACGCCGCAGCGCTGTGGGTGGGCTACCAGGCTCAGCAGAATCTCCTGGCCCGCAGCAGGCTGATGGTCCACGACCGCTCGGGTGCGGCTGCGCTGGCCCGCCGCCACGGACTCGCCGGCGAGGACGGCGAGCCGCTCGTGGTGGATTTCCGGCGCCTCCGCAAGACCCACAAGGCCGAGTTCTACCGGGCCACCGGCGGGCAGTTGCCGCTGCTCGCCCGCGGCCACTCGCGCGAGGTCGCCGCGGCCCGCTACGCCGACATCCCCGCCCTGCGGGACACCCACGAGTCCGCCGTCTCCGACGGGCTGGCCGAGGCCTTGGCCGACGCGGTCCAACTGCGGGTGCTGTCCACCGCGGACGAGCGGCGCCTCGCCGAGCAGCCCACGCTCGCGCCCCAGGTGGCCGGCATCGAGCCCGAGCAGGTCGCGCCGCTGCTCGCCGGGGAGCTCGACCTGTGGCTGTCGGCCTGCCGGGACTTCGCCAACTCGCCGTTCGGCTCGCCAGGCAAGCCGTGCCCGGTGCCGTTCTGGAGCTGCCTGGACTGCTCGAACGCAATCATCACCAGCCGGAAGCTGCCCGCGGTCCTCGCGTTCCTCGACCACGTCGAGGAACAGCGGGAACACCTCGACGCCGAGGCCTGGGCCGGGCTGCACGGCGCCACCCGGCGGCGCATCCTCACCCAGATCCTCCCAGCCTTCCCCGACGACCTCATCGCCCAAGCCAGGGCGATCGCCGAGGCCGACCGCCCGCTTGAGCATCTGCCGCCGCTGCTGGGCGGGATAGGAACCCGCGCATGAGGACCCCGACCCCCGTCGGCACGCCAGCAGCCGGGATCGGTGTCCCGCTGTCCTCGGCGCACGTCCCCGACGAGGTGTTCGTGCTCGCCGGCCGCGTGCTCCGGCCGGGAACCGGCCCCGGCCCCCGGTTCGGCGAGGACGTCTGGGAC
>NZ_JANEZT010000506.1 GCF_025403405.1 Frankia tisae | reverse complement strand
GCTCGGAGATGTTTATAAGAGACAGGCCCTCCGCCCACCGACCACGACGCCACCGACCACGACGCCACCGGCGGCGAGCCCGTCGAACGCGACGACGAGCCTGCCGAGCGCGACGACGAGCCCCGGGCCGAACGGGCCCACGACTCGCGGCCGGGCCTCGGCCAGCCCACACCGGGCGGTCCGCACGTGCCGCTTGCGGCGGATTCGCGGATAGCGGGGGCGCTCGCCGCCCGCAACACGCACCTCGCCCCCTTCTGGCTGCGGCGGCGCGAGCCGGGGGCGACCGTGGTGCCCGCGCTGACCGGCCGCAGCGCCCTCATCGTCGACGCCGAGGACAGCTTCGCCGGCATGCTCGCCCACCTGCTGCGCGAGCTCGGCCTCGCGGTCACCCTCCGGCCGTGGCAGGAGGCGGCGGCGCGCCCGGCGCACGACCCGGCCGAACACGGCGCGGACGGCGCCGACCGAGGCGAGGCCGGACACGGCGCCGGTGGCGGCCCCGTCGGCACGGAGTTTGACCTCGTGGTGGCCGGGCCCGGCCCGGGTGACCCCACCGACGCCGCCGACCCGAAGATGGTGACGATACGGCAGATGATCGCGGATCGGCTCGCGGCGCGGCGGCCACTGCTCGGCGTCTGCCTCGGCCACCAGTTGCTCGCCGGGCTGCTCGGGCTGCGGCTGCACCGACGCGACGCCCCGTACCAGGGGCTCGCGCGCACCATCGACCTGTTCGGCCGGCCCCGCCGCGTCGGGTTCTACTCCACCTTCACCGCGATCGCCGACAGCGACGAGCTCGCCACCGCGCGCGGTCCGGTCCGGTTGGCCCTCGACCACACCGACGGGTCGGTGCACGCGCTGCGCGGGGCGGCGTTCACCGGGCTGCAGTTCCATCCCGAGTCGGTGCTCAGCGAGGACGGCCTGCCGGTCCTGCGCGAACTGCTGGCGCAGTTGCTGCCGGCCTCGGTCGCCCCGGCGGGCCAGTCGGGCCAGGCCGCCGGGGCGGGCCTCGCAACGGGAGGGAAACTCCAGGGCGCCCCCGGGACGGGCCTCGACGAGTAGGTCCGATCGGCCTCGTGGTCGAATGTGGTCCGCTGCGCGCTGGGGTCAGGAAGTGCTGGAGGTTGCTGACGGTTCGCCGGCTCGCAGCGTGCCGTCCGCGAACGTCCTGGCCCCGCAATAGAATCAGGGGGTCTACGGACCCCCTGATTCGTTGGAGGCTGGACGGTGCCCCTGTTCGAGGTCGAGTGGACCAACGGTGAAGAGATCACGCCGGGCGTGCTCGCCTGGTGGTCCGCGACGGTGGAGGCAAGCACCCCGGATGAGGCAGACGCGCAGATAGACGAGATCGAGGCGCAGATGCGGCAGATGGACTTCTAACGACCACCACCAGTCGGTGGCGATTCGTACTCTGTGCGCAGAACGGTGTCAACTCGAATGAACTTCGAGTCGCGACTCGAAATGGTGATCGGATAGCTCTCGGTCTCATTCGGAAATGGTAAAATAAGATAGTGGTCGGGCGAAATCACACTACCCGGCGCATCGAGAGGAGAAGAGATGCGGATGGACTGATCACACACGCCACTCCGTCCGAAACAAAACGTTACCGCCCTGGCAGATCTGTTGAACAGCAGGACTTCCGCCCCTTCATTCTTATAATTTTCTTTCATGAATCCCCGGTCGTCGAAGCCGACCTCATAGGGACTACCATTAAGAAGCGACACGCAACACCAGACAGTCAGTACCAGCGCAGGAGCCCCAATACTCCACCAAAACGCAGCCTTGATCTCGCGACTGTCCCCATAAAGGACGAGAGCGAGGATGACCAAGCAACCCACCAAAGCAAGAAATGTCATCAAACTTGCCGTCGAACCAGGGTAAATACCACTTTTATGTTTGAATGTAAGTGGATTATTCAGCGGCACCCAGACTGCCACGGGGGCAGTGACAAAGAAGATGACCAGGGTTGCTATCCGCACCATCCTCATCGCTTCTTCTTCTGATCGACATCAGCCGCTTCGGCGAGGGCGGCCTGATCCATCCATCCACTCGCCAAGGCCGCGCCAAGGCGTTCGTTCCGCATGTCGACTCCGAAAGGACGCAACGGGACGCCACGCCGGGCGCCGAGGACATCCCCCGATCGTCCCACGCAGGCGGTAGCGGTGTGTGGCGTGCTGCGTGACGCTCGTCTGGCGTTCCAACCGAGGCGCGCACATATCCCCAGTGCCCCCGGGCAGAGCACCCACGGCCAATCGGGCGCACTTCAGCTACGGGCAGGGCCCGGAGCCCCGGCCCGGCTAGCTCCACGAACAGATCCCTGCCGCCACGCGCGTCCGCTGGCCCTACCCCGGGGTCGGTCTCAAGCACTTGCCTGTAGGCCGCGTAGTCGGTTGTGATCAGGACGGTGTGTCTGTGTCGCTCGATCCGGATCGCCGAGGCGTCGACGTGGGTGCATGTCGTGGTCGTGGTCGTGGGAGTCGTCGATGGCAGTCGGAGTCGTCGATGGACGTCGGGCTTGCGTCCGGCATCGCGGCGCGGTTCCGCGGAACATCATGATCGTCGAAGTCGAGTCCGGGCGCATCGCGGTACGACACGCCCGGTTCGCGAGCCGAAAACCGTGTGGAACGCACCGCAATCGGCCGTAGCCGTGGTCCGGCACCGCGGAACACCATGATCATCGGGAGTCGGGTTCGGGCTGAACAACCCGCACCTCACCGAGCACACACAGGCGTGACGATCGGTCCGTGGCAGTCCCGGCCCCAAGGCGGTCAGCGGATGCTGGAGATCGATACCCGTTCGCGCGGCCCCGACCGTCATCACCCTCCAGCAATGGCCGACGCAACCGACAGGCAGCGGCCAGCACGGTCCCCCGCACACCACTCCTTGATCACAAGTGGATGCGCGCCCTAGTCGAGTTGTCGCCTGCTGGCCCTGATGCCCGCCTTCCCGGCCAGACAGCGGTCAGACCAGGCCGCAGTCGGCGGCGACCAGACGACGCTGCTCGCATCCTGCGTTTTGCGGGTCTGTAACGACTTCGTGACCGGCGCTGGTGCCCGCGCCGCCGGACGCCGGAACGCGGAATGATTCGAGGACATGGTCACCATCAGGGCAGCACATCCGTCCGACGCCGCCGGCATCCGGGCGGTCTACGCACCGTTCGTAGCCGGGTCGCCGTCGACCTTCGAGGAGGAGCTCCCGACGGTCGAGGACTTCCACGCGCGGATACTCGCCTCCCCCCGCCGGCCGTGGCTGGTCGCCGAGGCCGAGGGGGAGATCGCCGGCTACGCCTACGCCAGCGCACACCATTCGCGCGCGTCCTACCGCTGGTCGGTGGACACGTCGGTCTACCTGGCCGCCGTGCACCACCGGCGAGGGCTCGGTCGGCGGCTGTACGACGAGCTGATCGCCGAGGTGCGGACGCTGGGCTACCTCAACCTGTACGCGTGCATCACGCTTCCGAACGCGGCGAGCGTCGCGCTGCACACCGCCGTCGGATTCCGGCCGGTCGGGGTGTTCCCCCGCGCGGGATACAAGCTCGGCGCCTGGCACGACGTCGGCTGGTTCGGGCTGGCCCTGATCGACGAGCATCCCGCCAACCCTGCCGAACCACGTCCGTGGCTGCCCGAGGGCGTGCCCGCCGCCCCCTGACGGCAGAACCAGCGGAACACTGTGGGTGGGCAGAACGGGGTTGGGCATGGATCGGCCAGGTCGGCGGGTTGGCCAGGTTGGCGG
>NZ_JANEZT010000505.1 GCF_025403405.1 Frankia tisae | reverse complement strand
CGCTGGACCTGCTGGCCGAGGGCATACCCGTCTACAACGGGATGGTGGAACGGGCCCGGGCGAACAACCGCGCCGGCCTGTCTGTGGGCGAGGCCAACCTACGGGCGGCCTCGACGATGATGCGCACCCAGATCCTCCCCTCGACCGAGGTCCTCGTCGCCCGCTACGCGGCCGCCGTCGACCTCGCCTACCAGCAGGCCACCGGGTCGCAGGGGGAATGGGCCATCGTGATCACCGGCGGCTTCGCGCTCGGCTCGCTGATCGGCGTGCAGCTGCTGCTGGTGCGCCGGACGAACCGCCTGATCAACCCGGGCCTGGTGGTCGCGACCGGTGCGGTACTGGCGGCCATGATCTGGACGGCGGTGGCGTTCGGCACCCAGCAGACCCGCCTGGACACCGCCCGCGACGCCGGCTACCGGCAGATGACGCTGCTCGCGCGGTCGAAGACGCTGGCCCTGGAGGCCCGGGTCGACGAGAACCTGTCGCTGACCGCATTGGGCAACGGCGTCCGTTTCGACGAGCACTTCGCCTGGGTGACCAGGGGGTTGGGCTTCGACTCGGCCGGCGACCGGCTGCCGCCCGAACCGGTCACCCGCCGCGGGTCCCTCGTCGTGGCGCTCGACAGCCATCAGGGTGCCGACCTTCCGCCCGGGCTCGAGACGGACCTGCGTTCCTGGCTGCGGGTGCGCGACTCGGTGGTGCGGCTGCTGGCCTCCTCGCCCGACTCGGTCGTGGCCGCCGCCCACGGCCCCGGGGACGCCGGCTCCACCGGGGGGGACCCACGCTCGTCGGACACGTTCGGCGAGGCCGTCACCCGCACCCTCGGACCGGGCACGGCCGCGTTCACCCGTTTCCTCGGCAAACTGGACGTGGCCGTCGACACCGCCCGTGGCCGGTTCGAGGGCGATGTGCGCCGGGCGGCCGACGCCCTGCGGGGCCTGGCGCTGGCCGGCCCGGCCCTCGTGCTTGCCGCCATGGTCGCCGCGGCGGCCGGGATGTGGCCGCGGCTGCGGGAGTTCCTGTGACGAGCCGCGACGCCCTCACCCGCAGTCCCCGCAGTCCCGGCCGGCTGGTCGCCGTGGGGCTCGCCTGCTGCCTGGCCCTGCTGGGCGGTGCCGGTTGCAGCACGGCACGCAGCCCACTGCCGATCGAGGCCGGACCGCTGCCGCCTTCCCCGGCGCCCCTGGCCGAACCGACGCCGGCGCCGGCCGGGGCGGTCAACCCGGATGGCACCTGCCGCCAGGACGGCCGGCCGGTGCGCTCGACGCGGCCGCCGCTGGACCCGATGCCGGCACCGGGTCACATGCCGGTCGGCAGCCGGATGCGCCTGATCGCCGCGGACCGGGGCTATCTGCGGGTCGGCATCGTCACCGACGCACCGCCCGCGGGACTGATGAACTGGCGCACCCTGCGGCTGGAGGGGTTCGACGTCGGCATCGCCCGCGCCGTCGCTGCGGCGATCTTCGGACCGGACGGCGTCGACGACCACATCCAGTTCCGGGCGGTCACCACGTCGGAACGGGAGGATCTGCTGCGCTCCAACATGGTCGACATGCTCGTCGCCACGATGACCATCACCTGCGAACGCAAGCGGCAGGTGCGGTTCTCCAGCGTCTACTACGAATCGACCCTGCGGCTGCTGGTCCGCCAGGATGCGGGCTTCACCGACATCGCGGACCTCGCCGGCCGGCCGGTGTGCACCTCGGCGGGCAGCACGGCCAGCGAGAAGCTCGCCCGGTTGCCGGTGCCCGCCCCGCGACCGGTCACCCGTTCCCGCATCGCCGACTGCCTGGTCGCGCTCCAACACGGCGATGTCGATGCGATCGTCGGCGACGACGTCCTGCTCGCCGGGCTCGCCGCCCAGGATCCCTACACGGCGGTGCTCGGCCCGCAGGCGTTCGGGGCGGCGTTCGCGGCCGGCGGGCGGCTCGACGAGCCCTACGGCATCGCGATGCCGATCACCGGGGACACCGCGGGCGACGACGGGTTCGTGGCGTTCGTCAACGGAGTGCTGCGCCAGATCATGCTCGACGGCACCTGGTCGCGGCTGTACGACGAGTGGCTGCGGCCCGGTCTGCGCGTCCCCGGCCGCCCGCCGCTGGCCGACGCCGGCGCCCCCTGAACCCTGCGGGGCGAAGACGTTCGCGGGGTCGAGATGTTCGCGGGGTCGAGATGTTCGCGGGGCGTCAGAGCAGCGTGCGGGGGCGGGCGCGGTTCGCCTGGTCCACCAGCCGGACCCGGCTGGCCCGATCGGGGGTCAGCCGGGCCATCTCCCGGTAGGTCTCGGCCAGCCCGAAGCGCAGCTCCCGTTCGACCATGGCCCGACCGAGCAGGGTCGGCGGGCGCGGCCCGTCGGGCGGCGGGTGGCCCGCGGGGACCAGGGCCAGGGCGGCGGTGAGGATGTCGCGGCGGAGCTCGGCGCGGCGTCGTTCACCGAGGTCGAGCAGAGGGTCGGCCAGCAGCGCCGCGGCCCGTAGCAACGCCGCCGACCCGGCCGCCACCGACCCGGCCGCGAGGGAGTCCGTCCCGGGGACGCGGGCGACCAGCACGCCGATCATCCGGGCGCGCGACGCCGTGTAGGCGGAGGAGGAACGGGGTACCCGCTGGTAGGCATCGATCTTGCCGCTCGCGTCGGTGCGGCACCGCGCCAGTCCGAACGCGGCGCTGGTGACGCCGGGGTCGATGGCACCGACGACGTCGAACAGCTCGGCCGCGCGTTCCCGCGCCGCCTGTCGCTCCCGTGCGGAGCCCGCCGTGGTTGCGACGTCGGCGAGGGCCGTCGCGAGGGCGAGGCGGGGGGCGAGTTCCCCGGGAACCTGCGAGTACACCCGGTCGAAGTCCGCCGTGGCCAACCCCGGCCGTCGCGCGACCAGGGCCGCCAGCCCCCGGTACCAGTCGATGCGCCACTCCCGGGGGGCCGCCGCGGCCGCGGCGTCCAGGGCGCGGGCCGCCTCGTCGAGCTGCCCGGCGCGGATCCTCGCCCGGGCCAGCGCCAGGTGCACCTCCGTGGTCACCGGGACGATCGCGGCCAGCCGGGCGGCGAGCGCCGCCGGGTCCTCGTCGGGCCCGGCGGTCAGCGCCGGGGCGCGCGGGTCATCCTGGTCGACCCGCAGCTCCGGCAGCACCTCCCAGGCGGCGGGGGGCCCGGCCGGGCCGGCCTCCCCGGTGGGATGCCCGGTGGCGTCGAACCAGCGGCTCGCCAGCGGCGGAACCGGCCCCTCCGTACGGGCCACGATCTCGTAGAGCACGCCGACCAGCTCGTCGGCCAGTTCGGTGACGCTCTGGAAGCGCCGCTGCGGATCGGTCGCGGTGGCCCGCCGCAGCAGCCGGTCCAGCGACTCGAACTCCCGCAGCGGGAAGTGCGCGCGCCGCGGTGGCAGCACATGCCGGTAGGCGTCGACGAACCCGGGGAAGCGGCCCAGGACGAGCCGGGCCAGGGTGCGGGCGACGGCGAAGGTGTCCGTCGCCACCGACGGTGCGGTGCGCTCGACGCCGCCGGGGCGTTCCCCGTCGTCGTCGAGCTCGGGCGCGCGGTAGCCCGGGGTGGACAGGTAGCCGGAGACCAGGTCGTCGAGGCGGCGGGCCCCGCCAAGGTCGATGAGTTTCACCCCGGACGCGGTGACCATCACGTTGTCCGGTTTGAAGTCGCAGTAGACCAGGCCCATCCGGTGCAGGTGGCCCAACGCGGGCAGCACCCGCAGCAGGTAGCGCAGCACGTCCGCGGGGGGTGGTGGGG
>NZ_JANEZT010000504.1 GCF_025403405.1 Frankia tisae | reverse complement strand
GCCCCGCCCGACCCCTCCAATGCGACGGTGGCCATCCATCAGGCGATGGCCGCGCGCGCCGACCCGTGGCCGTCCGCCACGGTGATCCGCACCGCCGTCACCGTCGCCGAGGCGCTGCAGGCCGTCCAGAGCCACCTGGACTGACCGGGCCACCTGGACTCACCCGGGCCTCTACCTGGACTCACCGGGCGGATAGGACGACGACCGACGCGCGCGCCGGCAGGTCGGTCGGGAAGTCGGGGCGGCGCGGCGCCGGCGGGCTGCTACTTGTCGATGCGGGTTGCGTAGACGGCCGCCTGGGTGCGGCTGGACAGCTCCAGCTTCTCCAGGATCGCCGAGACGTAGTTCTTGACGGTCTTCTCGGACAGGTGGATCCGCCCGGCGATCTGCCGGTTGGTCAGACCCTCGGCGATCAGGACGAGGATCTGGCGCTCCCGCTCGCCCAGAGCCGCGAGCTTGCGGTCCTCCGCCGGGCCCTCCCGCAGCCGGGTCAGCACCCGCTGGGTGACCGCCGGGTCGAGCAGGGAACGACCGGCGGCGATCGTGCGGATCGCCCCGACCAGGTCGGTGCCCTTGATCTGCTTGAGCAGGTAACCGGCGGCCCCGGCCATGATCGCGGCGAACAGTGCGTCGTCGTCGTCGTACGAGGTGAGGATCAGGCAGCCGATGTCGGGATGCGCCGAGCGCAGGTCGCGGCAGACGTCGATGCCGTTGCCGTCCTCCAGCCGCGCGTCGAGCACCGCCACGTTCGGTCTGGTGGCGGGGATCCGGCGCAGCGCCTCGGCCGCGGTGGAGGCCTCGCCGACGACGTCGACGTCCTCGGTTTCGGAGAGCATCTCGCGAATGCCCCGGCGGACGATCTCGTGGTCATCCAGGAGGAAGACCCGTACGGTACTCACAGGGTGACGATACCGCCGGTGATGCGTGCCCCGGCCCGAATCGCCGGGTGACCCCCCTCGAAGGGGCCGCTGCCTCAGAGCCGGTCGACGGCCCTCACCCGGACCATCGCCACCCCGGCCTCGTCGGAGGCAGCGAGATCGATCTCGGCACTGATCCCCCAGTCGTGGTCCCCGGCCGGATCGTCGAAGATCTGCCGCGCCGTCCACACCCCCGGGGCCTCGTCGAGCAGCAGCAACCCCGGCCCGCGCGCGTCCGGACCGGTGCCGATCTCGTCGTGCTCGCCGTAGTAACCCGCCAGCGCCTGCGCCCAGCCCGCCGCGTCGAACACCGGGCCCTCCCCGGCCGACACCCCCGCCGCCGGGCCATCCAACTCGCCCAGCAGGTCGTAGCGGCGCAACGCGGCCAGCTCCACCCGACGGAACAGCGCGTTGCGGACCAGCACCCGAAACGCCCGAATGTTGCCCGTCACCGCCGGCGGCCGATCGTCGACCGCCCCCACCCCGCCCACCGCGGCCGCCTCCGGATCGGGGTTACTCAGCCGCTCCCACTCGTCGAGCAGGCTGGAGTCGGTCTGGCGCACCAGCTCCCCGAGCCACTCGGTGAGGTCGACGACCTCCTCGGTGCGGGCGTCCTCCGGCACCGTCTGGCGCAACGCCTTGTAGGCGTCGGCGAAGTAGCGCAGCAGCAGCCCCTCGGAGCGGGCCAGCCCGTAGAACGCCACATACTCGGCGAACGTCATCGCCCGCTCGAACAGCTCCCGGGCCACCGACTTCGGCGCCAGCTCGTAGTCGTCGACCCAGGGATGACCCTGCCGGTACGTCGCGAACGCCGCGGCGAGCAGCTCACCCAACGGCTGCGGATAGGTGACCTCCTCCAGCAGTTCCATCCGCCGGTCGTACTCGATCCCCTCGGCCTTCATCGCCGCCACCGCCTCCCCCCGCGCCTTGCTCAACTGCGCGTGCAGCACCTGACGGGGGTTGTCCAACGTCGACTCCAACACCGACAGCACATCGAGGGCGTAGGCCGGCGACGCCGGATCGAGCAGCTCCAACGCGGCCAGCGCGAACGGTGACAGCGGCTGGTTGAGCGCGAAATCAAGCTGCAGATCCCCGGTCACCCGCACATTGCGGCCCAGCTCGTCGGGGGAGTCGAGCTTCTCCACCACACCGGCGGCCAGCAGCGCCCGGTAGATCGCGATCGCCCGGTGGATCAACCGGCGCTGCGTCGCACGATCCGAATGATTGTCGGTGAGCAGATGACGCATCGACGAGAACGCGTCCCCGGGCCGGTTGACGACGTTGAGCAGCATCGCGTGCGTCACCGTGAACTGCGACGTCAACGGCTCCGGCTCGGCGCCGACAAGACGCTCGAACGTCGGCTCCCCGTAGCCGACGGTGCCCTCCGGCGGCTTCTTGCGCACCACCTTGCGCCGCTTCTTCGGATCGTCGCCGGCCTTCGCCAACGCCCGCATGTTGTCCACCACATGATCGGGCGCCTGCACGACGACGTTACCCACCGAGTCGTACCCGGCCCGCCCCGCCCGCCCGGCGATCTGATGGAACTCCCGCGCCGAGAGCAACCGCACCCGGGTCCCGTCGTACTTCGACAACGACGTGAACACCACCGTGCGGATCGGCACGTTGATCCCCACCCCGAGCGTGTCCGTCCCGCAGATCACCTTCAGCAGTCCCGCCTGCGCGAGCTGCTCGACCAGGCGGCGGTACTTCGGCAGCATCCCCGCGTGATGCACCCCGATGCCATGGCGCACCAGCCGGGAGAGCACCTTGCCGAACCCGGCGGCGAACCGGAAGTTCCCGATCGTCGCCGCGATCGCGTCCTTCTCCGCCCGCGACGACACGTTCACACTCATCAACGCCTGCGCCCGCTCCAACGCCTGCGCCTGGGTGAAGTGCACGACGTACACCGGCGCCTGATGGGTCTCCAGCAGCTCACCGATCGTCTCGTGCAGCGGCGTCGTGACGAACCGGTAGAACAACGGCACCGGCCGCTGCGCCGAACGCACCACCGCCGTGGGCCGCCCGGTGCGCCGGGTCAGATCCGCCTCGAACATCGACACGTCGCCGAGCGTCGCCGACATCAGCACGAACTGGGTGCCCGGCAGCTCCAGCAGCGGCACCTGCCACGCCCACCCCCGCTCCGGATCGGCGTAGTAGTGGAACTCGTCCATGACGACCTGACCGGCGTCGGCGGCCACCCCGTCGCGCAATGCGATGTTCGCCAGCACCTCCGCCGTGCAACAGATGATCGGCGCCGTGTCGTTCACACTGGCGTCCCCGGTCATCATCCCGACGTTCGCCGCCCCGAACATCGCGCACAGCGCGAAGAACTTCTCCGACACCAACGCCTTGATCGGCGCGGTGTAGAACGTCCGCCGCCCGGCGGCCAACGCCGCGAAGTGCGCCCCGGCCGCCACCAGGCTCTTCCCCGACCCCGTCGGCGTCGCCAGGATGACGTTCGACCCGGAGACGATCTCGATGAGCGCCTCGGACTGGGCGGGATAGAGCTCCAGGCCCTGCTCCCCGACCCAGGCGGTGAAGGCGTCGTAGAGGGTGTCCGGATCCGGATAGAGAGTGTCCGGATCCGGCCCGCCGGGTACATGCTCAGCGGCGCCGGCCGCCGGGATCGCGGATGCGGGAAGGTGGTCGGTGAGTGTCATGGTCCCTCGATCGTGCCTGACGCGCGGCGCGTCCGACCGACGGGCACACCCCCGTCTACTGTTTGGTGCGGACCCGAACCGGTTCCGGTGGCCAGCACCCGTGACCAGGCTCGGAGAACCGACGAGGGTTTCCGGGTATCCGACGAACCTCGTGAGAGGAAATATGTGTTCTCCGAACCGACATCCCTAC
>NZ_JANEZT010000503.1 GCF_025403405.1 Frankia tisae | reverse complement strand
GCCTGGCCGCCCGCCCGCCACCCGCCACCGGAGCACCGCCGACGCGGCCGGGCGGCCAGGCAACCGGCAGCCCTTCCCTCCCGGTTCCCGAACGAGTCGGCTCCGCTGGTCCAGAGGCAAACGCCACCGGATCGAGGCTGGTCGCCGGGCATCCACAGAAGCGGATGCACCCGGACGGGTTTTTCGAACTTGCGCGCAAGACGACCGGAACCGGGCGAATCATACCTTCGGGCACTCACCAGGAAACCAGCACAGAAAGGAGAGGAATCAAGAATCCCGGACCCTTTCGGCCCCAGAAAGAAGCGGACGCCAGGACCTTTCTCCGTCATTATCCCCAGAGGGATTCGGGCGCGGCACGCCCACCGTCTTCCAGTTCCGGCGACTCCATCCGGGCGGGAGGATGACGGACTTCGACTGACGACGTCGTGGCAGCGAGAAACAATCACCACCGGGCGCGACGCGCGAACTATTTCAACAGATCGCCACCGGCAGTCACCTGCCGTGATACGCATCCAACGCCACCCCCGGGGCACACCGCGAGCGTGAACCTCCACCCAATCCCATTGCCTGCAGTCACAAGGAGTGCATCCGACGAAGACCGGTGGAGCATCGGAGCGCCTCGGAAGTCCGTTGCCGGCCACGTGGACTAACCACCCCGACGACTACCCTAGGTAATGATCGCTAGCGATCGGTAAGAATCTGGGCGCTCGCACATCCCATCCAGCCGCCTTCACCCCCGAGATTCGGAGAGCACAAGCTACCCGCGCACAGCAACAGACCACACGAAGGCCGGGGATACACGGCTGTGACGAGCCCCACGCACGAAGTGCATCCGTTGGTGGGCCGCGGCCCCCGGGTCGCATCCGGGGGTCGCGGCGATTGGCTTCATCCTCTGGGCAGAGGTTGCGAGAAGCCTCCAGAAGGTGGACGAGATCCAACCTCCGACTCTCACGATAGCAACTTGAAGTTCGAGAATCCCGCGATACTTCTCGATCAACGCGTCCACGGATCATCCGGCGACCACTTATCACACAGAAGCAAGCAGACTGATGTATTTAACTGCAAGCATGCGGCAGGTTCTTCGCACATGAGGCGCCGCAACACGCCCCACAGGATGCTTGCAGCAACATGAATACTGTGATAAAGGGCCACCTGGCGTTGACTGGGAGTCGCCTGCCGGCCAAGGGTCGAAAAACAGACCTTGCGGTCGATCGAACCGAAGCAAAGACACGCTTCCTCGTCCGACCTACTTGAAACGGTCCTCTTCGATGAACCCGGTAGAGTAGGCACATGTCGGCTGGACGGTCCCCGTCGCATCGTTCATCAGTACGGAAGGAACGAGGGGACGCCGCGTCCGGCATGTTCGGCGCAAGAAAGCCGAAGAACCTCTGGGCAGAGACGAGAGCGGTCGGCGCGCAGGAAGGAACCCCTTCAGATGCGACCAACCACAGGCAGCCTCTTGATGGAAGGATGAGATACCGATGCACGAAGATCCGGGGTCGTCGGGCCACCGGCCCCGCGCCCTTGGGGCGGTGGCACTCCTCGGGGTAGTCGCTTACCTGGTGATGACGCGAGATCCCATTGTCTTCGCCATGGTTCTCGCGGAGATCGCCCGCGCCACCCTGGCCGCCCACCTCGCCACCCGATCACGTGGGAAACCCTCATCCAGTCACGACGACGTCCCGCCGACGCCGATCTACCCGACCGAGCCGCCCCACACCGTCATCCACATCACCCATCGGATCGAAACGCTCTCGATCACGATCGAGCGCACTCCCCCGCGGCGGTAGTCGACTCCCGGGGCAGGCGTCCCACGGGCCAGCCGACCAGGTAGCGACAGCTTTCGGGTCCGTGGCATCCGATACCGATGTCGAACCACGACTCGCCCGTCACGGTCACGTCCTGTTGTCACCAACATTGGACGCGCACCGCGGCGGGCGAGTCGCATGTCCAGGGAGCAGGAAACGCTCGAGACCTCCAGGGCTAGTGAAGAGCCTTCGCCGCGTCCTGCGGGCCGCCCGACTCCGGCGCACCGGCTTCACCGGCAACGACGGCCGGGGTGACGACGTCAGGGGCCGCGGCGGTGTCCGCGACCGGAGCGGTGTCGGCGGCAGGGGCGACGGTGTCGGCGGCAGGGGCGACAGTGTCGGCGGTGTAGCGCATGCGGATTTCTGGGAGCAGCCAGGTCAGGGCGAAGGCGACCAGGCCGATCGGCACCGCGACCAGGAAGACCGTCTGCATCGAGTCCGAGAACGCCTGGACGAAGCCGTCGCGGATGTCCGGCGGCAGGGCGCCGATGACCTTCGGGCTGATGTTCGCCCCGGACGAGGCGAGCCCGGGCGGCAGCGGCAGGCCCGCCAGCTGCTCGTTGATGTTGCCGGCCAGCACGTTCGCGAAGATTGCCCCGAAGACGGCCGTACCGAACGAGCCACCGATGGAGCGGAAGAAGGTGGCACCCGAGGTCGCCACGCCCATCTGCCGGTGGTCGACGGAGTTCTGCACGGCGATGACGAGCACCTGCATCACCGAGCCGATCCCGACGCCGAGCACGAACATCGACAGCGCAAGCTGCCAGGTGGCGATGTCGGGGCTGATGAACGACAGCAGGAACAGGCCGATCGACATCACCGCGGTGCCGACGATCGGGAAGACCTTGTACCGGCCCCACTTGCTGATCAGCCGGCCGGAGGTGATCGAGCTGATCAGCAGCCCGCCCATGACCGGCAGCATCTGCAGGCCGGACTCGGTCGGGTCGACGCCCTTGACCACCTGGAGGAACAGCGGCAGGAAGATGATCGCACCGAACATCGCGAAGCCGACGACGAAGCCGATGGCACCGGCCGCCGAGAACACCCGGTTACGGAACAGCGACAGCGGCAGGACGGGCTCAACCGCCCGGCGCTCGGCAAAGACGAACGCGACGAGCAGCACAGCGCCCGCGATCCCCAGGCCGATGATCTCCGGCGAGCCCCAGCCGTAGGTGGTGCCGCCCAGGCTCGTCAGCAGCACCAGGCTGGTGGTCGCCCCGGCGAGCAGCACGGTGCCGAGATAGTCGATCACGTGCTTGATCCGGTTTTTCGTCGCCGGCAGAGCCAGCGCCGTGACCACCAGGGCGACCGCACCGACCGGCAGGTTCACATAGAAGACCCACCGCCACGACAGATGGTCCACGAACAGCCCGCCGAGCAGCGGGCCGATCACCGACGACACGCCGAACACGGCGCCGAACAGGCCCTGGTAACGGCCCCGGTCACGGGGTGGTACCACATCGCTGATGATGGTAATCGCGCCGATCATCAGGCCGCCGCCACCGAGGCCCTGCAGAGCGCGGAAACCGATGAGCTGGCCCATCGACGTGCTGGCGCCGGCGAGGACGGAGCCCACGAGGAACAGCACGATCGACACCTGGAAGAGGATCTTTCGTCCGTACAGGTCACCGAGCTTGCCCCAGACCGGCGTCGACACCGTGGAGGCGAGCAGGTAGGCGGTGACCACCCAGGACAGGTGGGTCGCCCCACCGAGATCACCGACGATCGTCGGCAGCGCCGTCGACACGATTGTCTGATCCAGCGAGGCCAGCAGAATCCCCAGGAGCAGGGCTCCCATGATGATCCACAGCCGGCGCTTGTCGGCGACCTGCACCGCGGACGCGTCGGCCGGGAGCTCGACACCGGAGGCGGACGCCTGGGCCTGGGCCATGACTAGCTCTCCTCGTGGTCGGGGCGGACGGTACAGGGGTCCGTCGTTGTCATCGGTGCAGCTCCTCTGGAGGGTTCGTGCGGTTGCAGGGGTGGGGGCGGTTA
>NZ_JANEZT010000502.1 GCF_025403405.1 Frankia tisae | reverse complement strand
CACCGGCGTCGCCCCCGTCGCGATCACCAGCCCGTCGTAGGAGACGGGGCCCGCGTCCGTCTCCACGGCCCCGGGCCGCAACCCGACCGCCCGCCGGCCAAGCTGAACCTCCACGCCGTCGAGATCCAACGGCAGCGTGGTCTCCTCGACCCGGCCCGACAACACCCCCTTGGACAACGGCGGGCGATCGTACGGCAGATGTTCCTCCGCACCCAGCAGCACGATGCCGCCCGTGAACCCCGCCGCCCGCAGCTCCACCGCCACCCGTCCACCAGCCAACCCCGCACCCACAATCACAATCCTGTCCATACCGCGAAAAACCTCCAAAACCATGGTGGGCACCGCCCGCCGACAATGATTTGGGGCAACGGCACGACCCCCGGAGGACCCATGCGGACAGGCACGCCCCGCAGCCAGCGGCACCGGATCCACTCCTCCGGCGCCGAACAGCCAAAACCATAGTGGCACTCGGTGCCAAAGGGAAGTCCTTCGCGACCCCGCCTAGGGCACGGGCCCGCTCTCGAGGAACAGCGCCGTGCCGGTGCCAGGAAGTGGTCGGCCGGGGGCCGCCATCGGGCTTGCGGCGGCTGCCGAGGTCAGTCTGGCTTCGATCGCATGCATCGCCAACATCATCAACATCAGGGCGAAAGGCGACACGAGAACAAGGAAGATCACGAGTCGGATGCCCTCCCAGCGGTGCGGCCTGCACGGGCGGTGCGGCTGGCAGACGACGGACCAGCTACGTCATTACCGCGCGAGGACGGCTCCCACCCTCGATAGACGACGGGCGGACTGGGCATACGTGGGGGGTGGCACCGGAGGCCAACCTGTGCCCGCCGAGGCGCGCCGCGCCGGGAGCCGTGGTCGGACCGGGGCCCTCGCCCAGGCAGCGGCTTCGGGTCGCACGCTCGGCGTGACCGGGTCAGCGGTCGATCGTGAAGGTCGCTCGCGACCCGCACAACGCGCTGACCGCATCGTCGTAGAGAAACTTCTTCGAGGTCGCGATCACGGTTCCGTCCTTGCGCGACAGCGGGCGTACGAACGCGGCGGCAGCCGCCAGGACCGGTTCGTCGACGGTCACGATATCGACCAGCCCGACCGCCGAGGCGGCGGCGGCGTCATACCGGCGACCAGTGGTAATCATCTCCAGCACCGCGGCCCGGGAAGCCTTCGCCCGCAGCAACGCAACCTCCCCCCAGGTCAGAAAATACCCGGAGTCAACGTTGGGAAGACACAGGTAACCCCGTCCGGTCTGCATCACACGGTAGTCGTGCGACAACGCAAGAAGGACCCCGTTGGCAAAGGCATGCCCCTGGATCGCGGCAACCGACACCATGGGTAGCAGGAGAAACCTGGCGTACAGACGAAGTACTTCCGCGGCAAAGAAGTCCAGTTCTACTTGGCTTATACTGAACAACCAGCCGAGACTTGTCCCGTCGCACCAGTGGTGCCCAGAGCCGGTCGTGATGAGGGCGCGTGGCGTCGGGGCCTGCTCCACTTCGTCGAGGATGGCGTTGATCTGAAGAACCCTGTCCGAGTCGAAGAGGTTCTCGTCGGAGCCGAGATCCAGAATGAGCAGATTTCCGTCCCGACGCAGCTTCGGACCGGTTTCCATGCGCATCCCCATCACCCCCTTTCGAGCAATCTATCCGCCTTGGCATCCCTCCCCCCGGGTTGCCGCCCGGCACTCCATCATCGGACCGCCTCCCGAAATCCGCAAATTGCGGGTGAGCCGCTGAGCCGGCGACGAAGGCGGCAGCTCGGCGCGGCAAAACCAAGGGTGGGCAATCGCGCGGTGCCGTAAATTCCCGGCATATCGGACAGTCCGACAGCATCAGTGCGTCCCAGCAGCATCAGTGCGTGTGGCGCGCCGGGCTCATCCGGACGACCCGGAAACGACCTCCGACAATCTTGCCGTACATCTCGGCGGACATCGGACCGGGAAACGCCGCGACGACCGAACCAGGGGAGCCGGCGTCGTCGAGGAACACGACCGCGTACGCATCGGGTCCGGATCGCGCAACACGCAACGCGGCTGAGGCGCGGCGCAGATTCACTCGGGACGGCCGGTTGTGCGGTGTCGACGCGGCCATGTCAGTCTCGGCTCGGAGGACACGGCGGGCCGGACCCGCGGCCCGGCCGGCAACGAACCGGTCCGACGCCACCAAAGGCACCGAGTGCCAATGCACCGATGGCGGTGAGCCTGTACGTCTTCGCCATATCCACTCCGGTCCGGGCCGTTCGATTCCTGGACGACGTGCTCCACTGGCCTCACCTTTGAGACTCGCGCACAACGGGCAGCCTGAGGAGGGTGTGAGAGGCGTCATACTATCCGTGCGCAGGGTACTCGCCGGCCGCCGGCCGGCGGGGTGTGACAACAGTCAGACCAGGCGGAGATTGCCGGCCGGCAGCAGCCACGGACCACCGGACCGGACCTCGCCACCGTGTGAGGAGCACACCGATGCCAATGCCGATGCCTGGCTTCACCGGATGGCACGATCACGGCGCCGACGGGGGACTCCCCCACCAGCGGGAACAATCAGTCGCCGCGGGGGCGGGATATCCTTCAAGGGGTCGGCACTGACGCAGTCCATGATTTCGCCGATCCCTCTACCGCTGCCCACAGCTGAATGACAGCAGAATCCGTCGACCACAGAGCTCCTCGCTTCCACCACCAACTACGCGACATCGATACATTGATTGGCAGCACCGGGAGTCTGCCGTTTTGGCGGCACCCCGCCACAAATATAAGTCAAGCTGCCGATTTACCTGGATCTCCCCTGCCGGGCGGCAGCCGACGCCAGTGCACGGATGCCTGCAACGGCAGCCCATCGAACACCCCGAACACTCGAGTCGCCCTCCGGCGTGGGATCGGTCACACTGGCGCAGCCGCGTGGATACGCAGTCCGGCAGCAAAGCGCGACGCATCCACGGTTGTTTCCGCGGCGGTTTTTCAGTACGTGCGGAGCTCACGTCGCGATCGGAGCAGACGTACACCGCGGAAGGAAGGGTAGAACTGAAGGAACACACCTTGTGGCGGCCGGACGAGAGGCAGATCCCATGAGCCTGACCATACGTAACCAACTGACCGGAACCATCACCGACATTACCGAAGGTGCGGTGATGAGCACTGTGCTGATCGCCCTGCCCGGCGAGCAGAACGTTACCGCCGCCGTGACCCTGGATGCGATCAAGGAGCTCGACCTGTCGGTGGGCAGCACCGTCGAGATCCTGGTCAAGTCCACCGAGGTGGCGCTGTCCACCGGAAGCCTGAGCGGTCTGAGCATCCGCAACCAGCTCCACGGCACGGTCTCCAGCCTCGAGACCGGCGGCGCGATGGCGGTCGCGCACATCACCCTCGACAACGGCGGCAAGCTCACCTCGGCGATCACGCTGGCCGCCGCCACCGATCTCGGTCTCGCCGCGGGTTCCCCTGTCACCGCCCTGATCAAGTCGACGGAAGTGGCCCTCGCGGCAGGCTGACAGGCCGGTGCCCGGCACCCGCTCGTGCCCCCGACATCGTGGTCGGGGCCGCCGCCCGGCGGCAGTCCCGACCACGCGGTCACGCGCAGGCCGTAGACCCGGTCCGGCCGCTGACCGTCCGGAACACGAACCAGAGCAGTCAACACACCAGCGACCCGACCCACCGTCCGCGGCGAACGACCAGTTCGCTCACGGCCGGTCCGGGCAGCGGTTTACAGGTCGGCGTAGAGCGGCTCGTCAGCGATGAGGATGCGCTCGAGCAGGCGCGGCGTCGACCCGTAGTTGCGAACCGCGTAATGCACAGCCGCCCGGTTGTCCCAG
>NZ_JANEZT010000501.1 GCF_025403405.1 Frankia tisae | reverse complement strand
CCGCAGACCCCGCACCGCACCAGCGCGCCGAGATGCGGCGGCAACACCGCACCGCACGCCGCAGCGAACCCCGTAAAGCCGTAGGCCGACCGGGACCGCATGCAGTGCCGCACCGTAAACCCCACACCGGCGCACCGCACCCGTTCGCCGCCGCACCGATGCGTCGGCGCCGCCGCAGCATGCCGGATGGCTGGGCTGCGCAGCGACGCACCCGACGCACCCGGCGCAGTGCAGCGCAGCGAGGCGGTGCACTGCGGCGCAGCAGCGCACCGGCCGGTGCACCGGCGCAGCGCAGCGCACCGGTGCACCGGCCGGTGCACCGGCGCAGCGCAGCGCACCGGCGCAGCCTGCCGCGTTCACCGCCGGCGCATCGGTGCGCCGCACCGTGCGCAGCTTGTGGAAGGCCGGCGCACGGCTGCGTCGACGCACCGCATCAACCCCGGTGCACGGCCCTGCCATGCCCCGGTGCGACGCATCGGGCGGCGCAAACCTGCAGGCCAACCCGGCAGTGCATGCACTGCACGCCGCCGACCCGACTGCGGCGCACCGCATCCCTCTCTGCCCGTGCGGCGCATGCCGCACCGCGCCGCAAGGCCCTGCGGCGCACGGCACCCCGACGCAGCAGACCGGTGCACCGCAGCAGCGCACCGCGACCGAGGTGCGGCCTCCCGTTGCACCGCACGGCCTGCCGGCCGATCACCTCGCCGGTGCACCGCACACCCCCGTTGCACCGCAGCAGCACGCCATATCACCGCACATCCGCAGCAGCCCGCCGCACCGCACCAGCCGGCGCCGCATGCCGGACGGCTGGGCGCCGCAGCGCCGCACCGGGCGCCGTACGGCCGTACGGACCGCACCGCACCGTACGGCCCCCAGCACCGTACGGGCCGCAGCACCGTACGGCCCGGCCATACAGGCAACCCCCGCACGGCCCCGCCGCACCGCACCGCATCTTCGCCGTACGGCCGTGTGGCTACGGGGCCGTATCGGCCGCACCGCCGGTCCGTACGACGTTGGCGATGCGGACCGCACCGTACCGGATGCCGTATCACCGCAGGTCAGCACCGATGGTTGTACGGAGGGCACCGCCTCCGCACCGGTCGGGCGAACCCCCGGTGCGGTCCGCACCGTACGGCCGGCGCACATCCCGCTGTGCCCGTGTGGTGCCTGCCGCACCGCACCGTACGGCGCCGCACCATACGGCGAACCGGCCACCGTACGGCCGGAGACCGCACCGCCGCCCGCCGCACCGTACGGGCCGCCGGCGGGACCGTACGCCACATCGGACCGCACCGCACCGTACGGACCCTCCGCACCGTACGGGGCCGCACCGCACCGCACCGCAACCGAAGTACGGCCCGCCGCCGCACCGCACGACACCGCCGCACCCTGCGGCGGGCGCCGCACCGCAGCACCGCACGAACCCTGCGGGATGCCGGCGCACGACTCTGCCACCGCATGCGCCGCCGCACCGCACGAGCCCGCCGCACTGCGGCCCACCGCACCACACACCGCATATCCGCAGGCCAACCCGGCACCGCATGCGGTGGGCATCGCGGACCGCACCGCACCCCGCAGCCCTGCGGCGCCGCACCAACCGCACCGCATGCGGCGGGCACCGCAGCCCCGCAACCGCGCCGCAGGCCGGCCACCGCACACCGCAGCACCGCAAGACGCGCCGCAACCGCACCGCAGCGTCTGCGGCGCCGACCGCAACCGCAAGGCCGCAGCCCACCGCAGCGGCACCGCAAACCAGCTCCGCAACCGGCGCACCGCAACCCACCGCAACGCCGCACACCGCAGCACCGCAAAGCCCCGCAGCCGCACCGCAGACCGCAACCGGACCGCAGCGCCGCACACCGCAACGGCACCGCGGCCGGCCACCGCAACCCGGCCGGCACCGCAGCACCGCAAAGGGGGCGCCGCAGACCGCAGCACCGCAGCACGGTTCACCGCAAAAACACCGCAGCCCCGCACACCGCACCGCAGGCACCGCACCCATGCGGTGCGATCCTGCGGTGGCCGGTGTGCGGGGCTGCGGTGGTAGCGGACAGACCCCCGCGGAAACGGCCTACGCCGCCCTGATGATGGCCGCGGTCCGCCAACGCGCCGCGACCCACCCGCTGGCGCAGCCAAGGAGAACGCGCAAACCACGCCGGTCGTTGCGGACTGCCGCAGAGAGATCAACGAAATCGACGAACAGCTCGGCGATCTGCCGGCAGTCACTCCGATCCAAGTCGGGAACCCGCCGGTCTATGCATCCACCGTCCCGGGCCTCGTTGGCCTGCAACACGGAGAAGATCGTGCATGCGGCGGCGGCAACCAGATCAAGAGTCCCGACGGTGTCCGACGACAGCACACCGAACTCGCTGTCGCCGCGGAGCGCGGCAGCGATGTCCTCGAACACGGCGATCGCGTCGTCTGCGCTTCCGGCGTCGGAGTGCTGGTTCATGGCGTTGTCCATTTCTTCGACCAGCCGGCCGGGGACGGCTTCGGAGTCGTGGGCCAGGGTGCTCACCGGCAGGACGGCCGAGGTCAACGCCTTCGCCCGCACGGCCGTCGAGGGGTTGCCCTGCTGGTTGAGCGGGTCGACGTCGACGGGGGCCTGGTCGAGGGGGCCGCAGGTCATCGCACGTCTCCTTTCTGGTAATCCGCTTCGGCGGAGATCCGGGCGTCCAGGTCGGCTTGGAGTTCGGTGAACCGCTCGTCGCAGACACGGGCGACGGCGATCAGATGGCGGATGTGCCCGGCCGCGATATCCACCGAGCCCGGCATGGTCAGCGCGGCCTTCAGGCCGGGCATGCGGACGCAAAGCGCCGACGATGCGACCAGATGCGTTCCCCGCCAATCCTGGCCGGTGACCCGGGCGCTGGCACGGGCCATGTCGGCTGCGGTCGGCTCGAGTTCGTCGGCGGTGAACCGCGGGTCGATGCGGCTCATCGCGCATCTCCCGTCCGGCCGTTGGGGAGCGCGGCGGCCAGTTCCTCGAAGACGCGGCGGGCGGCGCGCATCGCCCGGATTGCCGCGGCGGCAGCCTGCATGTCCCCGGTGGTCAGGGCGGCGGTCAGCGCGTGCACGCGCACGGTGGACACCGACAGTTCCATCCGCAGCGCCCACAGGTCGGAGCAGTCGGCGAACGCGGCCCGCGCGTAGGCGATGTCCTGCTCGGTCAGTTCCAGCGCGGCAGCGGGAATCAGAGGGGTGTTCATCGCGCCATGGCCTTGAACAGTGCGCGGGCCGCACGCACGTCGTCGCTGTCTCTGCGGCCGTTCAGCGCGTCGGTGAGCGCCGCGTGCAGGGTGCCGGCGACCAGCTCCCAGCGGGTGACCGTGTTCCCCGTCGGTTCGGCGGCGGACAGCATGGCCCTGGCGGCGTCCACCTCGGCGTCGGTCGGCGAGGGCACTCTCTCGACGGCCGCGGTGACCATGTCGCTGTGGTCACGGTCCAGGATGAAGATGAGCTGCGCGGACTCGTCGCCCATGCAGTCCCACGGCTGGTGGCCGCCGACGAGGATGGCCGCGTCGGGGACGTCTGCGAGGGCCTCGCGCAGCACACCGGCGGCGGCGGCGGACCTGGCGGGCGAGGCGTGGACCTGCTCGTGGGGGACGACGACGGACAGCAGCCGCGCTTGCGGGTAGTCGTCGGGGACGTCGTAGACAGGGTGGAACAGGTCACCGTGGCCGCCGAGCGGCTGGTGGGCGCAGTGGTGCGGCAGCTCGCGGGGCGAGATTTCGACCGGGCCGCGGTGGTCGCGCAGGTCGGGGACGTCGAAGGTGGCCGGGATGGTGCGGCGCGCCGCCGGCTGGGTGGGCTGGTGCTGCGGGGTGCTGCTCGGC
>NZ_JANEZT010000500.1 GCF_025403405.1 Frankia tisae | reverse complement strand
CCAACGCCGGACGAGCGCGGAGGTGTCGGGCGGGGCCTCGCTGAGCTTCTCCAGGTTCAGGACCGTGCGCGGGCGACGCTCGCGCGGGGGCAGCTGGTCCTCGCTGGGCAGCAGCGCCGACACCGGCACGCCGTAGAACCCGGCGAGCTCGGAGAGCTGGTGGACGCTGATCATGCGGTCCCCGCGCTCGTAGGAGCCGACGGCGGCGGTCTTCCAGCGACCGCGCGACTTCTGCTCGACCCCCTGGAGCGACAGCCCCTGCTGTATCCGAATCGCCCGTAGGCGGGCGCCCACCGCCTTCGCGTACTCCCGGCTCACCCGACACACCCCCAAGCCGTCTCGCCCGAGCATCCCCGTGCCGCCCGGATCGCCGGTCGCGGTTGCGACCGTGCTCCGGATGGCACCTCCGAGGCCTGCTCAACACTAACGTAACGTTGCCGAAAGGGGATTCTTACGCAGACATACATTGCATCACGTTCTGCAGCATGACCGCATCTTTATTCATCCCTTCGCTCCACAGCGCATCAGATCAATATTAAAAAGTTGCCGATCTCATGCCACTAGTAGCTTTGAGTAAGATCCCCTTTACTTCTTGACCAAAACCGTTCGACACAGCGATGCCCGCGAATCGCTCGCTGTAACCGTGCCCACTACACATCCATGACAAGACGAATACTTTATGTCACCGTTATGCCAAGAGCGTAACGGTGAGTCGCCATCGCCCGGTCCGACGAGCCGCGCGCACCCCCAGCCAGCGCGCGTGAACGGGGGCGTCCGCAGGACGAACGACGTGTGAACGGAGGGCGAATGGGGGCGGACGGAAGGCGCGAACCGCGCGGTCAGTGACCGACTACCGCGACTGGCGCCGGAACCCGCCGCGGCGCCGGCGGGCGGCCCCGGGCCGCCCGGCCAGGCGGGTGGCCAGGTCCCGGATCGCCAACCGGGCGGGCGACGTGGGCGCGATGTCCCGCAGGAGTTGACCCGCGACCTGCGCGGCATCCAGCCCGGCGAGGTCGTAGGGCACGAGCGCGACCGGCTCGGTCCCCGTGTGGCGCAGGATCGCCCGGCTGACCTCCCGGGCCGGGTCACCGCCGACGACCGAGGCCCGCAGCCGGTTGACCACCACGAGCGGATCGGCCGCCGGGACGGTCTCCCGCAGATCGGCCAACCCACGGACGAACCGGACCAGACCGACCGGTTCCGCCGAGGCGACCGCGAGGACGATGTCGGCCGCTTCCAGCACCGCGAGCGTCGCCCCGTTGCGCCGCGGCGCCGCGGTGTCGAACGACAGCTCCTCGTCCGCCTCCAGGCAGAAGCCGCAGTCCACCACCACGTACGACGCCAGCCGCCGGGCCATCGACAGCACCGTCTCGATGGACGCCGGGCGCAGCTCGGGCCACCGCGACGGCCGGGAGATGCCCGGCAGCACCCGCAGGCCCTCGCCCAGGTCTCGGCACAGCAGCGCCAGCCGCGGCACGTCGAGCAGGCCCTGGTTGGCGGACCGGGCCGCGGCGGCGAGGCCCGGCGCCTCCTCCAACAGGCCGACGAGCTGGCCGATCGCCCCGCCGTAGGAGTCGGCGTCCACCAGCAGCGTCGAGGTCCCCAGCGCGGCGATCTCGGCGGCAAGGCAGAGCGCGATCGTCGTGCGCCCGGGCGCGCCGGCTGGCCCCCAGACCGCGATCACCCGGCCGCCGCCAGCCTCGCCGAGACCGAGGCCGTCGGTGCCGGCGCCTGCCGGGGCGAGCTGCCCGAAACCCAGCAGCGGCTCGCTGTAGGAGGAGGCGGCGGCCGGCCAGTTCGCCGGCGCGGCGGCGTGCGACGCCAGCGCACGGGAGGCTTCGACGACGGCACCGGCGACCACCTCGGCGGTGGCATCCGCGGGGATAACCGCGGCCACCCCGAGCTGGCGCAGCCGGCGGTCCGCGTCCTCGTCCCCGGGTGCGATCAGGCCGACCACGGCGATGCCGGCCATCGCCAGCCGGGTCAGCGCATCGCGGTCCAGCCGGCGCAGATCGGCCGACAGCAGTGCCGCCCGAGCCGCACCGGTCGTCGCCGCGGCGAGCAGATCCGGCAGGTCGACGCAGCGGCGGACCACAGTGACGCCGAGATCGCGGCGATCGAAGGCCGAGACCAGGCCGGCCTCGACCTCGGAGTCGGTCACCGCGGTCAGGATCGGCAGGCTCACCGGCCGAACCCCGCCACGGTGGTCGGTCCGGTCGAGCCGACGCCGCCGCGGGAGTCCCGTTCGAGCTTCACGACGTCGACCCGCTCGCTCTGTGACGCCGCCACCGCCTGGATCGCGTTGTCGACCGGCACCCGCAGCGTCAGCGAACGGTCGCCGCTGGCCAGCTTCTCCAGCCCGACGAACTCGACGTCGTGCAGGACCAGCGACTCGGCACCGGCCCCCGCGGCCGGCGCCGGTTGGTTCGGCTGGTTCGGCTGGTCGCCGGCCTGGTCTCCGGAGCCGGTGGCCGCCGCGGCCCCGGCGGAGAACACGTAGACGTCGACGTGATCACCGGGCTCGAGGGCCGGCAGCCGACCCGCCTTGACGATGACGGGGACCAGCCTGGTGGACTGCATGTTCCGTCCGGCGAAGTCGGCTCCGCTGACGAGCTCCCCGGCGTCGACGGGCCGGGCGAGGGTGGCGCCGGTCAGGTTCCGCAGGCGGCCGCCGGGGTAGTAGCGGTCGGACGTCGCGTCATCAAGGCGGGCGGACACCGTGGTCAGGTCTCCCGCCACGACGACGTGCCCGGCGGGCAGGGCCGACTTCGCCACCACCCACTGCCGGGTCGAGTCCGCCAGCGCGAACAGCCGCGCCCCCACGACGACCGAGACGAGCACCAGCAGCACCCCGATGAGCAGCCGGGAGTCCCGCCACCGCCGCCGGGTCAACCGGCGGGCAGGAGGCGAGCCGGGCGGCGGGGGCGCCTCGGAACGGACCGGCGCCGCGGCGAGCTCGGTCACCGGGAGACCTCCCTTTTCTCCTGGCCGGACCATTGGTGCATGTTCACACCTTCCGGTCGCAGAGCGTACGCGGTCGAAGGCCCCGAACCCACCGAAACCAGCGAGGATTCCGCTGCGGAACGCCACCATCGACAATCGGTGTTCGCCGACGGCCGTGCGCAGCGACATCCCGGTGTCCTGAGCTCACCCGGTTGGACGCGCAGCCGGCCTGGAGCGATGCGCGATCGGAACAAAGCCGCACGATATTCGCGTCACCCACGTCGGCCGCCGTGCCGTCCTGCGGCGCCGCACGCCGGTAGCGATGCAGGTCAGTGGCTCGGCGAGGCCCGATGCCGGCCATCGACGGCGGGCTCGGGCGGAAGCGGGCAAGAACATCGGCGAGCGAGGGCTTTCGGCCGCGTCCGCGCGTAGTTATCCACAAGCTGATGCATCTGGACGCGATGAGCGGTGGTATCTCTGATACACACGTGAGGAGAGACATCCGCCCTCATCAGGAGGACTTTGATGAACGACCGCTTCCTTCAGCTGAGCGATGTGGCGGACATCCTCAACATCTCGTCCAGCCAGACCTACGCCCTCGTCCGCTCGGGCGAGCTCCCCGCCATCAAGATCGGCGGCCGGGGCCAGTGGCGGGTGGAGCGCTCGGAGCTGGAGGCATACATCCAGCGCGCCTACGAGCAGACCCGAGCCTTCGTCGCGGCCAATCCGATGAGCCGCAACGAGGTCCTGCCGGAGGACTGACTGACCGCCCCCGGATCTCTGACCGACCCGGTCCCCTGACCGACCCGGGGCCGGTCAGGGGACGCGGCGCACGTAGGCGATCGCGTCCAGCGGCATCGTCCATCCCGCCCGGACCCGCCCCCGGCGGGTCCGGGCGGGATGGACG
>NZ_JANEZT010000004.1 GCF_025403405.1 Frankia tisae | reverse complement strand
GGGTGGGGGTGGAGGTGGGAGGAGTCATCGACAGGGGGATTCCTCCGAGGAGTCGGGGGTGATGGTGAAGCGGGTGCAGCCGCAGCGCAGACCGGCAACGTCGGCCCGGCAGCCCCGCCGGCCGTGCGCGATCCGCGGATGCCCGCAGGTCAGGCAGACCGGCAGGGAGGGCAGCGGTTGGCGGGGGTCCGGATCCGCCGGGGGCGATGGGTCCGGTCGGCTCACGCGGCCTGGTCGAGGCCGTCGAACGCGTCGGAGTCGCCGTCGAGGTAGTTGCTCACGTCCGGAGTCCAGCCGCCGGCCGCGGATGCGGGCCGGTAGTGGGCGACGACTCGGCCGATCTCGACGTCATCCACGTAGCCCGCGCGGACGCGGATCGGGTCGGGGTTGCCGTCGTGCAGCACGTAGCCGACCCCGGGCAGCGCGCGGGGGATTTCCTCGGCGCGGGCACCGCGTTCCCGGGCGCCGTTACCGAGCACAAGGTCGGCTTGGTCGGTTTCGGTCATCCGTAGCGCGACGCGGACGGGGAACAGGTCCCGGAACGGCAGGACCTCCTTGCGCGGGTCCTGCACCGCGGCCACGACCACCACCCCGGGTGCGCGGCCCTGGGACAGCAGCAGCGGCAGCGCCGCCCCGATCCGCTTCTTGAGTTCCCGATCGGTCACATAGGCGGTCAGTGAGGCGATTTCGTCGACCACGACGACGATCAGCGGCTCTTCCCGGGTCGGCAGGTGCAGGCGGGTAGTGCCCGCCAGCGCGGCCGTACGGTCCTGCATCCGGTGAACGGCGTCGTCGAGGAGATCGGCGATGGTGTCCGTGGTGGTGGCGAAGCGGGTGAACAGCGGACGGCCGAAGGCCAGTTCCATCCCGCCCTTCGGATCACACACCCACAGCTCCACCAGCCCCGCGGCGACCGCCGGTGCCAGGCCGCGCAGTAGCCCCCACAGCACCGAGCCCTTGCCCGCCCCGGTCGCCCCCGCGATCAGGACATGCGAACCACGCACAGGCAGCGTCCAGGGGGATCCGTCCTCGCAGCGGCCCACCGGCACCGCCGACAGGCCCGCCACCAACTCACCCACACGCGACGACCGGTCGGAACGTGGACCGTCACCGGCAGCGCCGGCCGGGTCAGGGCCGGCACCGTCGGAGTCATCGAGACCGGCCGGGGGAACCGGGCGGGTCAGCGAGTCATGCCGGTGGAACACGACCCGCACGAACCGGAACGCCTCCGCATGCACCTGGCAGCGGCGCGCCCGGAAGACGTGCCGCAGCGCTTCGGCCTGCTCCGCCCACGCCGCCGGGGTCTGACCGGGCAGCAGTTCCACCCGCAGCACGTCCACCGCCCGCGACGAGCGGATGGAGCGGATCCGGGGGAAATACTCGTCGAAGGTCACCTGGTCGCCGGTCGACGCGGGCATGCGGATGGCAAGGTCGGTGTGGACCATCGCCGGCTTCCACCGCCGCTGGTAGACGAACGTCAGCCGGGCGCGGCCCCACACCCACCAGGCCACCGGCCAGAACGACCGGCCATGCACCCGCCACCACAACACCCCGAGCACCACCAAGCCGCCGAGCAGGATGCCCAGGGCAGGCAGGCCGAAGCGGTGCACGAACAGCAGCACCCCGACCACAGAGCCGACCGCGACCCGGTGGCGCCAGCACGCGCGTACCGCCAGCACCAGCCCCTTGCCGGCCACGGCCAGGAGAAGCATCCACAGCGGCACCTGCACCTTCTCGGTACGGGTCGGTACCCGCGGGAAACGCTGGTCACCGTTGATTCTGGACATGGCAATACCACCCGCTTTTCGAGCGCACGAAATCAGGAGAGGGAAAAGAAGTGGTGAAAAGAAGGGGGTCCAGGCGGCCCGGAATCCGGAAACCGGAGGGTCCGGGCCGCCCAGGCGAACCGGCCGGTGCGGGCTACGCTGCCCGGGGTTCCGCCGGATCGGCGGCATCCTCGGAGGTGAATCGAATGCGTTCGCACTCCACCAGGTAGTCGTTCACCGCCGCGATCAACGCATAGGCGAAATCAACATGGTCCGAGGTGACCGCATTTGACAGCGCCGACACCGTCACCGATGCCAACCCGAGCCGGACCGTCAGAATCGGCGACCGGTCGGCGTAGGTGTGGCAGGCCACCGACCAGTCCGCACCCACGTGCAGGCCAAGGTGGGTTGCCGATCGAACCCCATCGATCGCCGGACCTCGCCGGCCCGTCATGCCGCCACCGCCGGGCGCCGGCCCGTGTTGGCCGGCCGCATGGCCGAGGCCCGCAGCGAGTACTCCTGGCGGGGACGAGCGCCGTTGGAGTCGACGTAGGGGACGACCAGCAGACCATCGAAGACCACCGGCCGGAACGGTGTCCCCGGCAGCATGTCCGGCAGATCGGGGGGAGTCTCGCCGGTCATCTTCACCTTCACCTCGGACTTGCGTGCCGCCGGGTCCGCGTCCAGGACGCGCACCGACCAGACCCGCTCGCCGTTGCCCTTGTCACGGGCCTGCACGTCCGCCAGGCCCGCCTTCACCTTCTCGAAGTCGTTCGCCGCCTCCACCGCGAGCACGTACGCCCCCTGCGGAAAGACGTCCTCGAATCGCACCGGAATACGTTGCGGAACCGCCACCGTGTTTTCCTCCACTCGCCGTGTTCCGTCGAGCCGGCCGGTGGTTCCGGCCGCCGGATACACAGTGCTCCGCTCGGCAAGCGCGCATCAACCGCCAACTTAGCGTTGGATGCAGCTTTGAGATGCTGCCCATGCGGTACGCATAGGGTCATGTCATGGTGATATGACGCGCAGGCGGTGCCGCTTCCCGTTTCGACCGGCCGCTAATATGCGCGCATGGCTGACCGGAAAACCCTGCGGGTGTATCGCACTCGTGGTCCGGCGGACGGTGAGGACTGGGCCGCGGTCGCCGTGGCGCTCAACGAGCGGATGGCCCGGCGCCGCATCGGTCAGCAGGACCTCGCGCGGGAGTCCGGGGTGTCGGTCTCGACGCTGCGCGAGCTTCAGCATGGCGCCGGCCGGCGGGTGCAGAACAAGACCCTCACCGCGATCGCCCGCGCCTTGGACTGGCCGGACAACCACCTCATCGACGTCCTGCTGGCCGGCACGCCCACCGGCAGCGAGCCGACCGGGGACCCTGGCCGGGAGATCCTCGCTGCACTCGCCCGTGTCGAGGACCGTCTTGGCGAGATCGCCCGCCGGCTTGCCGCGGTCGAGGAAACGATCAGCAGGTCCGGCGAGCCGGATCGGACCTGAACACGCCGATGGGCCGAACCCGTCATCAGGGTTCGGCCCATCGTGGCCGATGCGTGCGGTCAGCCCAGGACCGCAGCGGCCGGGGTGGAGCGATCACGGAGACCGGCCACGTTCATGGGGTGCGCTGTTTCGGATACTGATTCGTTCGGTATGGGAGAACCCGTCGCGTGCGGACGGGTGGATCAGGGCTTCCGTCCGACGCCGCCGTAGACCCAGACCTTGTCAATGCCTGTTGGCGGTTCGTCCGGCTTCCACAGCGGCAGCCGCACCACGCCCGGACCGAGGACCTCCGTGCCCGCGAAGAACCGGCACACGTCCCCCAGGCCCCGCAGCACCAGCGGCGCGGCCGTCGCGGTGTAGGTGTCGACGATCTGGCCGACGTTGCGGGGCGCGAGGTCGCCGGTGGCGTGCGAGACGACGAGGTAGCTGCCGGAGGGCAGGGCGTCGACCAGCGAGCGCACCAGGGCGTGCGCCCCGTCGTCGTCGGTCAGGAAGTGCAGCACCGCGACGAGGAACAGCGCGATGGGCCGGTGGAAGTCGAGTGCGTCGCGCAGTTCCGCGGCGCGGAGGATGAGCGCCGGGTCGCGCAGGTCGGCATCCAGGTAGGCCGTGCGACCTTCCGGCGAGCTGGTCAGCAGCGCGCGGGCGTGCGTCAGGACCACCGGATCGTTGTCGGTGTAGACGATCCGGGACGTCGGGTCGACGGCCTGTACCACCTCGTGCAGGTTCGGACTCGTGGGAATGCCAGTTCCGACGTCGAGGTATTGGCGGATCCCGCACTCGGCCGCGAGTAACCGCGCCGCCCGGGTCATGAAGTCACGGTTCGCCCGCGCGACGAGCGGAACGTCCGGCGACGCCGCCACCACCTGCTCCGCCGCCGCCCGGTCGGCCGGCAGATGATCCTTGCCGCCGAGGTAGTAGTCATACATCCGCGCCGGGTGCGCCACCGACAGGTCAAACGACGCGCCCGGTATCGGGTCCGTCGTGTCCTGCTCGACGGCCTGCTGATCGGCGGTCATCCGGTCAGCTCCGCCCCGGCAGGCATGGCCGGAAGTACCAGAGCGCCCGGGAAGTGTCGATCCCGTATGTAGGCCCAGGCCGCCGCCCGCGTCGCGAAGAACCCGATCACGCCCAGCAGGGCGCCGCGCGGCCCCCGCACGACAACCGCCCACAGCACCCGATGCACACCGCCCCCGCCAGGAGCCAGCGGCGGCCCACCGGACCCCGAGCCGCCGTCGCCGGCCACGCGGGCGCCCAGCAGCTCCCGCCGCGACGGCCCCCGCACAATCGACCCGCGTCCCGCGCCCGCGTCTGTCCGTCCCACCATGTTCCTCCCACCTGGGCCACACCGGGTTCGTTGTTCGCCGCCCCGCCCCGCGGAGGTCGGGACTCGACGCGGGGCGGGGGGCACATGAACAAGCCTCACGAACCGCCTGGCAGGCGCGGAAGGTCACGATGGCAAGGCACAGGACGCATGGGCGGTGAGCGGGCGAACCACCCGGCGAGCGCTTGGCCGGCGTTATCCGGGCGCGTGAGCGGCAGAAGAGCGGCGAACTGTCCATACCACCGTGGTATGACGGCGCTAGTCTCTGCGTAGCAGCCTGACCACACCACCGCTGACCGGGACAAGGTCGGCCCGGAGACGAGGAGACCGGCGATGGTCCAGCCCGCTCCTCCCTACACCGTCTCTCCCGAGCTGCTTGCCCGCGGCGAGTTCCGTGCCGCCTGCGAGGCCCGCGACTTCCAGGTGATCTTCCGGTTGATGCGGAAGTACGACGGCGCGAGCCAGGACCGGGTGTCCTCGCCGGTCCCGGGGCTCACGCAGAGCCGGGTCAGCCGGGTGATGAGCGGGGAAAGCCGCATCGCGTCGCTGACCCTGGTGGAGCGCATCGCCGACGCGCTGCGCATCCCGGGCGCCTACTTCCTGCTCGCGCCCCGCCCCTGGGAGACCAGCAGCCCGCCACCCGTTCCCGCCGGGTCGGGATCATCGACCAGCGCATCGCCCATCACACGGGTGGGAAGCCTGCCCAGCCAGGCGGCACCAGGAGAGGGAGGCGCTGCCGCCACCTCCGGCGCGTACGGCGCGAGGGAGACGCGGTTGGCCGTCACCATCGACATCGCCGCGGATGGCGCGGCCCATCTGACCTACGAACACGAACTGGTGAACGTCGGCTCGCTTCCGATCACCCGGCTTGCCCGTGAGCTGTGGTTCAAGCACACCGACGACATCCTCGACATCCAGGCCCAGCCGTCGCCGAACCACAATGTGATCATTCAGCGGGTGCATGACATTCCCGGTCTGTCGAAGTTCGCCTGTCAGATCTTCCCTGCGCTTCAGCCCGGCGAGTCGGCCACGATCGGCTACACCTGCGAGAAGGGCCGGTTCGTCGACGAGCTCTACTGGCGGCAGTCCATCGCCCGCCCTACTGATGCCTTTGTCCTGACTGTCCGCCAGGCCGGCGTGCGCCGCCTGCTCGGCTGTAACGCGGTAGAGGAACGCGCCGACGGCCTGGAACTCTCCGCGCTCGACGGACTGTCCTGGCGCAATGACGCTGATCGCGTCGTGATCGACCTGACCCGCAAGCATCTGACCGCCGGCCAGGCCGTGACACTGCGATGGGACGCCGACCATGACCTTGCGTGACGATATCGAGACCACGCTGCGGGCCTGGGACGCCTACGAGCGCGCCCGCGGCTGCCCGCCGGTCGTGGACTTCGACTGCGCGCCACCTGACACCGCTCCGGCTCCGGTCGCGCACCGCCTCGACGCCCACGAGAGACTGACCGACCTGCACCACCGCGCCGTCGCCGAAGGAGAGCAGCGGTTCGCCGACCGGATCGGCGCCCACCTCGCCTACCTGCAAGCCCTCCTCGGTGAACGCCAGCCCCTCGACGCCTACGTCCGCGCGACCCAGGGTTGCGGCGTGGCCGGATGGCCCGACAGTCACGTCACCGCCTGCCGAAACCGCGCCATTGCCGCCATCGAAAGCCTCGGCGTGTCCTGGGGACCGGACACCGCCCGCGACCTCGACCGGCTCGAAGGACGGGTGTCCGAGGACAAGGTCGCCGACCTGATGCGTGCCGCCGCCGCCGACCTGGAACCCGCTGTGCGCCGCATCACCGGCGCCACCACCGATTACGACCTGACCATCGAGAGCGTCGACATCGACGCCTACTGGTCCTACTGGCTCGACGGCGCCGGCACCAAGGTCCGCCTTCGTCTAAACCGCCGCCACGCCCACTTCACCGAGGTCCGCCTACGCCAGTTCGCCCTTCACGAAATCCTCGGCCACGCCCTGCAGACCGCGAACTGGGCCACCGTCGCGGCGACTCATGACGTCGACTGGATCCGGGTGACGGCGGTACACGCTCAACAACAGGTCCTGTTGGAAGGTCTGGCCCAGGCCCTACCCTTGTTCGCCACGCCTGACGACGAGGCCGTGGCCGCCCGCGTTCGTCTGGACCACTACCTTCAGCTCGTCCGCGCGGAACTCCACCAGGCCATCAACGTCGGTAGGTCCATCGCCGACTGCGTGGCCCATGCCCACGCTCGCGTCCCGTTCTGGACCGACGACACGATCGCCGACGCCCTAACCGACCGCGGAGCCGACCCCCTGTTGCGCTCCTACCTGTGGTCCTACGCCGCCGGCATCGACTGGTTCGTCACCCTCGCCGACACCGCCACCCCCGACACCATCACCACCGTCCTGCGCACCGCCTACCACCAGCCCCTCACCCCCGCCGACCTCGCCGAACTTTGGCCGGGTGGCCCGGTCCTGGGCGGCTCAGGCCCATGAACCGAATGACCGGGCGACGAAGCCGAAGGCCGTGCGTTGCCGAATCCCTCATTTTAGGATCAAGAGGGTCAGCGGGACAGCCGCGCCGCGCGGCGGCTGCGCGTGGCGCTGGCGCGCCATGCTCGCCGGCGTCGTCGCGCCTCGACAGCGAAGAATAGAAAGGGCGAAACTACAAGCGAAGGACTCTCCGAGGATTATCGTAGAATAAAAGCTGGACAGGCGGGGGCTCAAATGATCGACGCGAAAGCTTTCATGGAATTTGCATCAACCTTAATGGGAGGGTCGACAGAGTTTGTCGAATCCAAAAAAGAATGGCATACGAGGGGGCAGGATTACGAACTAAGAACATCCGATGACCATCTCCAGCTAATGCTGGAGTTCGCCGACGTCGCCACCGCCGGTCCGGGAGCGTCAGTTTCTTGGCACCAAAGTCTAGAAATACTTGTGCGCGAAGAAAGTGCCGGCATCCGTCCGCCTGCCATACGTCGTGGAAAATCTATAGAACTGCACGACAGCGCAAGCGGGTACTCTTACCGGCTCGGCGAACCTACGGATAAATTCCTGTCCTGGAGGATCTGCGAACTAGCGCAAGACGGCGCCCTCAATCAAGAAGAGTTGATGACATTGGGCGTAAGAACATATATGGGAGAAATTAAAGGATCGATATTTGATGGCCTGAGGGTCTACTTCAGATACATCTCCCTGCAAGTCGCAAGCAAAAATCCAGCTTCGGTTAAGAAAATGTCCGAACTTGGAGATGCGGCACTGTTTCAGCTCGCCTACAATATGAACATAGCCTGCGCTCCGATGGCAGAGTTCGACGATTTCCCAGCTCGGCGCACTCGGACAACAAGGCGTCGGAGGGTGGCGCTCGAAGACGTTGAACCCCCGCGCCTCGCCTATAGTCGCGATCTTGTCCATCACTACCTGCTAGCCGTTTCATCGAGGGAGCCGATGGTCAGCTTTTTAAGCTACTACCACATCGCGGAGCATTTCTTTGAGCAAATCTATAACGAAGAAGTTAGAAGTCAGATTCGAAAGAAAATACAGGCACCATCCTTCTCCGCAAATCGCGAACTTGATATTGCACAGCTCGTAAAGCTCGTATCGAAGCTAACTCGAGAGCAGCGCGATGACGCTACGCCGGTAAACGAACAAAAAGCACTAGAGCTTGTAGTTTCGAGGTATGTTGACATCGCGGAACTGACTGAATCAATATCGTCGCTAGATGGCTCTGCAATCGCCTACTATAAGTCGAACAAGATTGACTTTTCGGAAGGTGATGTCATTCCATTTGGCGAAGCAGAAAATACAAAAATCGTTACTTCTCTTGCGCGGCGGGTGTATAAAACTAGAAATGCAATTGTGCACTCAAAAAATAACGATCTGCCAAGATATCGCCCTTTCGATCATGCCAATAGATTGCGCCGAGAGTTGCCTCTGCTGAGGTCATTGTCAGAAGCGATTATCATTTCAAGCTCCGATCCAATTACCTGACGTACTTTCGGCTGCTCGTCGGCCTCGCCGGACACGGACCGTTACCCCTACTCGGAAGGCGCCGTACTGCCTTTGTACTGCAACCGAGGTGGACACCAGTGGACGAGGGTGGACGTCGTCGGGTACCCAAGCTGCGTCGATGAACGGCGGCGGACGGCCATGGACAGCGCTCTGATGACTACGGATCAGAAGGTTGGGGGTTCGATTCCCTCCGAGCGCACGCACGGTTGAGACAGGCCAGAGCCCCGCACCCCCATCCAAGGCGCGGGGCTCTGCCGCTTCCTGACGACCGGCCGTGCGCCCGCCACTCGACCGTGACCAGCGCCAGGCCGCTGAGCAGCAGGCCGAGGCCGAGTAGGCCGAACCGGTGCACGAACAGCAGCACACCGACGGCCGCGGCGACCGCGACCCGATGCCGCCAGCAGCCCCGCACGGCCAGCCACAGCCCCTTACCGGCTACTGCCGCCAACAGCATCCACCTCGGCACGCGCACCTTCTCGGGCCCGTGTCGGCACCCGTGGGAAACACTGGTCACCGTTGATTCTGGGCATGCCGATACCAAATGCCGGCGACGAGTCCCGGAGCCGGAACGACCCAGCACTGGGGGTAGAACGTGGATCCGACGCCGTCAGCCGATGGCATGGGCAACTCCGGCGATGTCCGCGGTGGCGGCCCACGCGACGTGGTGCAGCTCACCATCCCTGCCGCCGGCGCTTACCTGGTCGTCCTGCGCACCGCGACCGCGTCTTTGGCCGCGCGGGCGGACTTCACCCTTGACGACATCGAGGACCTGCGGATCGCCGTGGACGAGGCCTCCGCCCTGCTGCTGGTCTCCGCGGTCCCGGGATCGGCCCTGGAGTGCGTCTTCACGTTGTCGCCAGGCCTCATACGGGTGACCGTCTCGGTCGACAGCCTCGACGGCGAGTCGCCGTCGAAGGACACGTTCGCCTGGACCGTGCTGAGCGCGCTGGCCGGCGAGGTCGGCAGCTCCACCGGGCCGGGCCAGCGAGTCACGATCGAGCTGGCGAAACGGCGCGGCGACCGTGGCGAGTAACTGATCCCCGCGCCTGCCGTCCAGCTTCCCGGCCGCCGTCGCGGCCTCGCTCGCGCGGGCCCGGCGACCTGACGGCGTCGAGCTGCGAATGCAGCAGCGGCGTCCAATTATTGTGGCGGCATGGGATTGCTGGGGGATCTGGTCAAGATTGTGTCCGACCTGGTGACGGGCGGCCGCCGCCAGGGTGAGGCACCCTTGCGGGAGGCGGGACGGGAAGGTCGGCGGCGGTCGGCACCAACACCGAAGGCCCCTTCGCCCTCTTCGTCCTCCTCTTCGCCCTCGGGGGCAGCCGCGCGCCCTCGCCCGGCCCGGGAGCGGGCGCGGTCGTCCGGCGCGAATGCGGAGGTCTCGCCGGGCGAGTCCGGGCCGGACGCCACCAGGGAGGTCGATCCGGGTCGCATCGGGCCGGTGCGGATGAGCTACGCGCCGCAGTCGGACGGGGCCCCGGATCCCGGCGAGATCGTCTGGACGTGGGTGCCGTTCGAGGAGAACGACGGGCGGGGCAAGGATCGGCCGGTGCTCGTGGTGGCCGTCGAATCCGCGGGCACCTACCTGGCCGTGCAGCTCACCAGTAAGGACCATGACGGCGAGGGCGACTTTGTGCCCGTCGGCGCGGGCGGGTGGGACAGCGAGCACCGACCGTCCTGGGTCAACCTGGATCGGGTGATCCGGGTGCACGAGGGCGGGATGCGCCGAGAGTCGACGGCCCTGCCGCGCGAGCCGTTCGAGCAGGTCACGGACCGGCTGCATCAGCGCTACGGCTGGCGTTAGGTGCTGGTCGGGTTCGGCGAGGTCCGCCAGCAGCTCCGCGGCCCGAGCGGTCCGAGCGGTCCGAGCGGTCAGGGTGGTTCGGTGATGAATCCACGCATCGAGCTTTCTCCCAGTTTCGAGTCAGGCGACTGCTTCGGACGGCTCCGGCGCGGTTGCCGGTTCGGGCGTCGGCTCCTGCTCCGGCTCCCGGGCCTGAGACTTCGCGGCGGGCTCCGGCCGGCGGATGGGAATGGCCAGCATCAGCGCCGCGAGCCCAAGCAGCAGGCCCATCCCGATTCACATCACGACCGCGGCGGCGGAGGCGTAGCCGTCGGCGCTGGTGTGGTTGCCCAGCACCGCGAAGAAGACGGCACCCATCACGGCCAGGCCGAGCGCGCCGGAGAACTGCTGCGTGGTCGTGAGCAGGCTGGATGCCGACCCGGCTTCGGCCGGCTTGACGTCGGACATCGTCACGCCGACGAACAACGGCAGCATGAGCCCGTTGCCCAGGCCGATCACGCACAGCGGCAGCTGCATCCAGGCTGCGGTGATGTCGCCGTGCAGGACGACCATCTCCAGGCCGAGGCCGAACATGCCCAGGCTGCTCAGCAGCGCGCCGACGGTCAGCGCCCGCTGGCCGAGCCGCGCGGTGATCTTCTCGCTCAGCAGCGCGGCCACCATCGCCAGCAGCGCGAACGGCGCGAACGTGAGGCCACCGGCGAGCGGGCTGAGGCCGAGACCGGACTGCAGCAGCAGTGACAGCGCGAACGTCATGCTGACGAAGAAGGACATGAACGCCACGTACATGAGCAGGCCGATGCCGAGCGAACGCCGCTGGAACAGCGCCAGGTTCACCAGCGGCGCGGCCTGCCGACGCTCCCACCCGAGTGCCAGCGCCAGCGTCGGAACGGCGGCGATCAGGCAGGCCCAGGCCCAGACCGGCCAGCCCTTCTGCCGGCCGATCGACAGCGGAACCATCGCGGCGGCCGTCGCGCCCTGCAGCAGCCGGGCCACCACGAGCTGTGTCGGTGACTGGGCGAGACCGCACAGCAGCGACGTCACGGCGAAGCCCGCCATGCCTGTCATGAACAGCCGGCGGTGGCCGAAGATGTCGCCGAGCCGCCCGCTGGTGATCAGGAACGATGCGTAGGTGAACAGGTAGCCGCCGATGACCAGCTCCAGCGCGGCGGATCCCGCGCCCAGTTCCCGGTGCAGCGATGGTAGGGCGACGTTGACGGCGTTCGCGTCGAATCCCGGCATGAAGGTCGCGGAGAGCAGGGTCGCGAGCATCGGCCAGCGCCGGGGGTCGTTTTCGTCCATCGCCGGGCTCCGAAGGGCCGGCTGGGTATCCGGATGAGGTTCCGGTCGAGGCTAACCGGAAGGCATTCCGGATGCAAGGACTATCCGGAAGCCGTTCCGGTAAGTTGGGATCACTATGGCTGAGCAGGTAGGGCCGCCCAGGCCGCGGCCCGGAACCGAACTGCCGCTGCTGGGGGACCTCGTCGTGGAGCGCGCCGATGCCGCGCGCAACCGGGCGGCGATCCTCGAGGCGGCCCGCTGCCTGGTCGCGACCGAGGGCGTGTTCTCGGTGGAGGACGTGGCGAGGGCGGCCGGCGTCGGTGTGGGCACCATCTACCGGCGCTTCGGCGACCGCGCCGGCCTCGTGTACGCGGTGGTCGGCCTGTTCGAGCTGGAGCTGCAGAAACGGTTCGTCTACGGCCCGCCGCCGCTCGGCCCCGGCGCGCCGCCCGCCGAGCGGCTGCGCGCCTTCCTCCACGCCCGGGTGGACGCGGTCGAGACCCAGCGGGCGTTGCTCGTCAGCGCCGAGACGAGCTCGCCGACGGTCAGGTACGAGACCGGTGCCTACACGTTCCACCGCGTCCATCTGGTTTACCTGATCGGCCAGATCAAGCCGCGCGCCAACGCCGCCTACGTCGCGGACGCCCTGCTCGCGGCGGTCGCCGCCACGCTGATCACCTACCAGCGGACCTACCGCGGCTACAGCGTCGCCGGCATCAAGGCCGGCATCGACGACCTGCTGGACCTGGTCCTCTGCGGCCGGTAGCCGGGCCCGGCACCTCGCGGGCCTGGCGCGGCTACTCGGCCCGACGGGTCGCGAGCTTCTGGTTGAGACAGGCCAGAGCCCCGCACCCCCATCCAGGGTGCGGGGCTCTGCCGCTCTCTGCGACTGCCTGCGCTGACCGGCTCGGATCAGTCGCGCTGGTGGACGACCAGGACGGCGCCGGCGGCATGGGCGACGACGGAGGTGGCCACGCTGCCGAGCAGGTGGCCGGCCAGCCGGGAGTGCCGATGGGCGCCGAGAACGATGAGCTCCGCCTGGTGCTCGGCGGCGGTGGCGATGATGCCCTTCCAGGTCGGTGCGGCCTGAACGGTGGTGCTCTGGGCGCGGAATCCGGCTTCGTTCGCGAGGTCGGCACCGTGCGCGGCGATGCCGGCCGCGGCCTTCTCGACCTCGGCGGCATTGTTCGCGTCGAAATGCTGCGAGCCGACCGGGGTGAATCCGACATCGGCCGGCTGCCAGGCGCACACGACGAGCGCCTCGCGTCCGGGCGGAAGCTGCGTTGCGGCGTACTGGATGGCGTGACCGGCGACGTCACTGCCGTCATAGGCGAACAGCACCGGGCCGGTGCGGCCGGCTCGGTCACCGGGCTGAACGGCGTCCGTGTGGGGTGAGGTCATGTCAGTCGACGCTTTCCGGGACGGGGAGGGCGATGTCCAGATCATCGATGTGGGGGGTTCGGCGGACTCTGGCCAGCAGCGGGGGAGAGTACCAGGCCGGACGCAGGGCACCCAGGAACGTGTCGACGTCGGGGGTCTGCGCGCGGGCACCGCTCAGGGCGTAGATCGCGACGCCGATGGCACCGCCGGCGAGGGCCAGGCCAAGGCCGATCCACAGGGCGATGTTCGTTCCCTCGTTGAGGTCGCCGGTCACCGTGGCCGCGAAATGGGCGAAGATCGGCGCGATCATGAAGGCCGCGACGGCACGGAGCAGTTCGACCAGGGCGAACACGCGCTGAAGGTTGGCGGACGGCAGGGAGAAACCGGCCACGAACAACGCCGGGGCGACCGTGGCGCCGAGGGCGAGCCCGGTCAGTCCCGAGCCGACCAGCGCCAGCGGCTGGCTCGCCGGCATCGCGAACCAGAAGACCAGAATTCCGGCGGCGAGCAGGACCATGCCCACGAGCGGCATGTAGTGCACGGAACGCCGGGTGACGACGAAGCCGAACGCGACCGCGGCGATCACCGCGCCGCCGAGTTCGGGCAGGTAGAGCAGCCCGACGCGCACCGGGCCGTAGGTCTCCGCGAGCACCGAGGCGGTCAGCCCCGTCGCGGACACCGACGCCGCCGCGGCGAACAGCGCGATCACCACGCCCGCGACCGGAATCGAGCTGGTGAGCATCTCCCGGACCATCAGCAGCGGCTGCGAGGCCCGGTACTGGTAGACGACGAGGACGACGATCAGTGCCAGCCCGCCGAGCAGCGGTGCGATCACCTCGACGTCCAGGATGCTGTGGCTGGTCAGTTCGGACGCGCCCAGGAAGGCCGCCAGGCTGCCGACCGCGGACAGCGCGATCGCCGGCAGGTCGCGCGGGGCATCGGGGTTCGCCGGTGGTGAGTCCTCGAAGGTGAGCACGACCAGCAGCAGCGCCAGCACCGAGACCCCGGTGACGATCCAGAACAGCGGTCGCCAGGCATCGGCGTCAGCCTGCAGACCACCGATGAACGGGCCGAGCGCGACCGCGCCGAAGATACCCATATTCATGATCATGACGGTGGTGCGCAGCTTCTCGCGCGGGTAGCCGATCGCCAGCGCAGGGGCCGCGGCGATCAGCAGCATGCTGGTGGCCAGGCCCTGCATCAGGTGGCCGACGATGAACATGGCCGCGTCCTGCGCCGCCGCCGTCAGCACTGATCCGACGACGAGCACGACCGCGTAGACGAGCAGCATCCGCCGTTGCGGCAGGTGCAGACCCAGCTGGACGGCGAGCACCGTCCCCAGCGCGTAGGCCGCGTTGCCCAGGCCCGAGCTGATGCTCATCGTCTGCGCGCTCATGTGCAGTTGCTTGGCGACGATCGGCGCCAACGGCTCCAGCGCGGCCGACAGAGCCAGGTAGGGAATAAGCGCGAATATCACCATGGCTGCGGAAGCAGCGTATCTGCCAGCAAGAGGACCTTGACGCATCAATACCTTCTGATTTAGACGTACGGAATCCGTGGGAGGGATCGGGGTGTGAAGATGCGGAGTTTCCCCCAATACCCTTACTCGTCCCCTGCCGGACGAACAGAGGGGCGGGCGGACTGTGAGAATCGTTACCATCGGCTAAAGACCGGCTTTGCCAGGAATACCAGACGCGTCTCCGGCATTGGCCTCCCGCCGCCGGCCCGGGCCTCGGCTTCGGTCCTTGCTCTGGTCGGTCCGGGCTTCGGTCCATGGCCCGGCTCTGGTCTCGGCTCGGAATCGGGCTGCGACCTCGGCCTTCGCTCGGCCTTCGCTCGGCCGTGTCGTCGCTTGGCGGGACGGGGGCCGTTCGGCTGGGCGGTTGGCGGGCGGGGTGGATGCCGTGTGCGTCCGCCAGCGCGGTGGTGGCGGACCGAGCGGTCCCCGCCAGCCGGGCCGTTGTAGCCCGGAGTGCACTCCAGGTACGTGGCGCACGGATAGTGGTGATCTAGTGACTCAATGAGACGGCGGTCCGTGATGTAGAGCGACCACCGCGTGATCCTCGTTCGAGAACGGCCAAGGACTCGGTGAGGAGGAAACGCGATGGCCGCGCGTCCGACTGCGATCAACCCTGACGGGCCGGATCGAACGAACCGCCGTAACGGTTACCGGATGCGGGAGTGGGATACCTGAGCCGGAACCATTGATCTCGCAATTCCGAAGTCGCGGGCCGGCTCCTACTTCCCGGAATGGTCGCTGGCGCTGCGGGGCTCCAAAAATCGGATTTTGGCCTGTGAGCTGGCCTTTTACTTTGCTGTACCCAGGCTCCCCACGCCTGGTAGGAGCGCCGGGTATTGCTGGGCTTAATGCCGAGGCTGACGTTCTGCAATTTTGGGGTCTCGACCATTGTTCTTGCGCCCGTAGGCGGCGTCTCCCTACCTGCGCGCTTGGGGCATCAGGTCGGTTTCGACGCGATGCCCTCGTAGGCGAAGCCGAGCTGGGCTGTCCCGCGCATCGGATGGGTGCTGGCCGACTCCAGGGCCAGTCCGGACTTCTCGACCAGGTCGTCGATCTGGCGGTTGAGGCGGCAGCCTCCGGCGATCCTGCTCCAGGTGGGGGTGAGCCGGTCCTGCCAGCGGGCGACGGTGGGCCGGGGCGAGCGGCCGTGCTCGGTGAAGTGCAGTGTGCCGCCGGGGCGCAGTACGCGATGGATCTCGCGCAGTGCCCGTTCGGTGTCAGGGATGGTGCACAGTGTCCAGGTGGTGAGGACGTGGTCGACCGACGCGTCCGGAAGGTGCAGCGCCTGACCGTCGTCGCCGATGAACTCGACCGTGACGGGTGCGGCGGCGATGCGGGGTGCGGCGAGCGTGCGTCCGACGGCGGCGGGATCGACCGCGAGCAGGCGGGTGACTCCCGTTGGAAGGTGCGCGAGGTTGCGTCCCGACCCGAAGCCGATCTCCAGGACCTCGCCGGACAGCCCGGCCGCGACGCGCGCCCTGGCCTCCTCTACCGGCCGGCCGAGGACGAGATCGACGATGCGGGGCAGCACCTGGTCGTCATAGAAACTCATCACGACTCCTCATCGGGGGCCTGGGCGAGGCCCAGGCGACGGCGCACCACCCGGCGGCCCAGGTCCAGTACCGAGGGATCGTCGTACATCACGAAGTTCGTGTCGGCTGCCAGGAGCGTGCCGTTGAGCTCCAGGGCGAGCGCTGCCGGGTCCTCATCAAACGGCAGTTGCCGGAGTCCGATCGCTGTTCGCGCGAAGTCGCGGATGAGCTGGACGAAGCCGGAGTGGAACTCGGCGACCTTCTCCTGCACCGGTCCGCGGTGCGTCCCCATCTCCAGCGCGGCGCCGGCGAAGAAGCACCCGCCGGGGAAGACCCGCCGCTCGAGATGATCGAAGTAGGCATCGCAGAACGCGAGGAGCTGGGGCACACCGGGGTCGGCCTTCAGCGCGGGCTCGATGACCTCCGACCGGAAGACTGCGCCAGCCGCCTCGACGGTGGCGAGCTGCAGGTCCTGCTTGGAATCGAAGTGGGCGTAGACGCCGCCCTTGCTCATGCCCAGGTCCTTGGCGAGATTGCCGATGCTCAGGCCCTCGAGGCCGTCGACGGTCGACAGCCTCACCGCCGCGTCGAGGATCGCGGCGCGGGTGCGCTCCCCGTCGGCTCGTCGCTGGCGCGTGTGCGCTGCCCTCTCCGCCATGACCCCGCATCCTAGTTGACGCACAAGACGATCGTTCGTACTCTGACACAGTAAACACGAACGTTCGTTCTCAAACTTGCTGAAGGAGGGTTCGCCGATGGCGAGCAAGGCGGTCATCAGCCTGACCACGGGTCTCGAGGACCTCGAGAAGGTCACCGTCGCGTTTCTCGTGGCGGTCGGTGCCGCGGAGACCGGTAAGGAGACGCTCATGTTCCTGACCCAGGAGGCGGTCCGGCTCGCACTGCCCGGTAACGCGAAGGGTGAGGGTTGTGCCGGCTGCCCACCGCTGGAGTCGCTTGTCGAGCGATACAGGATCGCCGGTGGCCGCTACTTCGTGTGTCCGATCTGCGTCGACGCACGCAAGATCGACGCCGGCATGCTGATCGACGGCGCGGAGCTGAACGGCACGATCCCGATGTGGAACTGGATTGGCGACGACGGCGCGACGACCTTCAGCTACTGACAGCTACTGACAGCTACTGAGTTGGCATCATCTCCGCCGAGCGCCTCTCGATTCCGCCGACGGTGGACCCGGGGGCGTGGTGTTCGCCGTTGCGGGAGGCTCAGAATCATGACGATGGCACAGTCTGCGGATCTCGCCGGTCTTGAACGGGCCGAGGACCTGCTGCAGTCCGTGGTAGCCGCCAACGACGCCGTGGGGCTCGGCGACGTGCTGCACGACGATCTCGTCGCCCGCGGGCACGACGGTCTGCTCCACGGCAAGGCCGAGGACGTCGCGGGCTACGCGTCGGGTGCCTTCGCCGTGATCTCGTACGCCGAGCTGCGCCGGCACTCCCTGCTCCACGGCGCGACCGGAGTCACCTTCGTCCGTGCCGCGATCACTGCCCGCATCGGCGGAGAAGATGTCTCCGTCGTCATGGACTACACCCGTACCTGGGTACACGACGACGGCCGCTGGCAGGTCATCGCGGCCCACCTCTCTCCCGCGCCGGAATGACCCAGGGCAGCATCGGCAGGGTTGGTTGGGAGTGTTCTGCGCGCGTTGGCGAGCGCACGTCTGGGGTGGGATCCTGATGGCGGTGATGTCGGCATCGGCGATGCCCGCGTGCGCAGGAACTGCCGCCACGTCGTGTTCTCGGTCGCGAGCCGCTCGATCAGCGCGGCGATCTCCGTGCTGGTCGGTGGTTGTCCTGTCCGCTGCGGGCAGGAGTCGGATGAATGCGGCGAGGACCGCCCGGTCTGCCCAGTCTCACCAGGGCCTGGGCTGGGTACGGCGCAGCACCGCGACCTCGTGCCACAGCACGAGCAACTCGACGTTTTCGGAGGTCGACGAACGGTCGAGGAGGACCAGCCAGCCGCACACCCGCACGAAGATCAGGTAGAGCAGGCGGATGGACATAGCTGACCATCATGTCGCCAGCCCCATACCGCCGCATCGCCCCAGCTCACGGGCCCAGGTCGACTTCTTGCACCCCGGGGTCGCCGTCGCGCAGATGATTGCCATGGCGGATTCCGGTCATATTCCGGTCGCCCCGCGCCTGTTCTCCCAGCTCGTGACCCAGCTCCGGCGGCTCGTGTGGCCACGGACTGCGTAAGCCGGGCTCAACACGCCGGAGCTTTGAGTACCCCCTTGGGGGAAGGGGCGGTACAGGCCCGGGAGTGGCGACGGCCTGCCCCGAGGCAGGCCGCTGACCGGGAGAGTGATTTAACCCTTCCCGGAGGCATCTCGGTACACCTAATCATTACTCCCTTCTCCTCCGTTGTCCCAGTCGTGGTCAAAAATTGCCAACTCCGAGTGGACAAGCCCGTCCGTAGCGGGACCGACGGCGGTGACAACGACCTTTAGGCGCTGCCCGTCGAAGCTCTCCGAGCCGCCGGCAATGATCCGTACCGCCCGGCTGGTGTTGGCGTGACGGAACACGCCGACCCCGCCGCTGGCCAGGACAAGCTCGCCGACTGCCCCTGCCCCAGGAAGCGCCCCCGCTGATTCGACGATGAGTGTCTGGCCTTCCAACCCGTCTGCCATGGCTCTCCCAGCTCTCGCATACCGAAAAGATGCGTCTCACCCTAGGGAAACCAGCGTGATTCTAGACTTTTTGGCAGGGGGGCGTCGTGATTGCGTGGTGGGGCAGGGCGCCGGGCACGCGAGCCTGCCCGATGGCGTAGTGGGAGCAACGACACGGCAAGGGTGGGCGCGCGCTCCTGTAGCGGGCTCGCTAGGCTCGGTGGGACCTACCAGTAGCCTCACCCCACGTTGTCTTCAAGGACAGGGACCTTTCGATGACGAACATGATCGAAGCTGATCGCGCCGTGGCTCTCGGCTGCCATTTCCACGTCGAGGGGGGTGAGGGCGGCCAGCGGCTGTCCTAGCCTCCACCACCGGTGGGGCGGCTGGTGACGATATCCCATGTATAGCGGAAAGCAGTGGGGTGTGGGTCGGTCCAGTCGATCTTCCACTGTCCCGTCGGGAGCCGTTCGGGATCCGACCCGACACCTCGATTACCCAGTACACCCACGCGGAAATGTTCCTCCGGAAAGATGAACGACACGGAGAATCTGGAAATATATCTTTCGTTCACCCCGTGCGGGGCGCGCCCATCCCAGGCTAGATAGTCGGATCCATTCTCTCGGAGTGGGTCCCATAATCCTTTCGGCCGGTACGACAAGATCCACTCAAATGTCTCGCCGAGCCCAGGATAGAAAATCAGCAGTATCTTTGTCTTTCCGGAAACCTCAACAATCGGAAGTACGTCCATATTGACCGCCCGGTCCACGCAATTCCACGTGAGATCGAGATCGTGGACTTTGTGGACTTTGTTCTGTCCCGTGGGGACGATAAGACCTAGCGTCCGATGTGATAGAAATGGACGCGGAGTTGTGGTCCGCCTCTCCGTGATCCGGTCTTCGGCGGCATCTCTTCCAATTTCGACAGTGAGATGCACCTCTTCATTGTAGAGGAATTTCTCGCGGTCGGCGATACGGGCGATAGAACGCGTATAGGTCGCCATCTGGCGTTCGTGTTCTTCGCGCTCGTGATCCATCTGGGTGCGAAGGCCGGTAATCTCCCGGCGCAGCTTACGGATACGATCGATCGTTGTTGCTTCGAGGAGGCTGCCGGTAAGAACCAGCGCGGCCATCGCCCCGATCACACGTAGCCACGTCCCGCTCGAGCCCGAGGATTCCAGACCGTAGTAGCCGCTGACAGCAGCCAAGACGAACGAGGTAAAGGCGACCGTGCGCTGGACTGGCCGACCGATCAGACGCACGCTGGCACGCAGCACTCAACCACCCCCGCACCTGAGTTCAGGGCCCACTGCCCTGAACTGGGCTTCTCGCTGACCTTCCCTCCTTCGAGAACAGAGCGGGCTGTCGCGAGGACAACGTCGAGGCGACACTCCGGCCAGATATATCCTGGCACGATGCGCCTACCGGGAGAGCGGAATGCCTGACACCGGCCAGGGACTGCACCGGGTCCTGAACATCAAGAGTGCTGAACGCTGGCATCCAGCGCCTGGCACCACAGCCAGTAACGCGCTGTTTGCGGTAGCAACCCTGCTCGCGGCAACGCTCTTCCTCATCCTCGTCGTCGCCTAACCGAACGATCTGGTCTCGGCCGTCATGGCACCGTGGCTGGCCGCTGCGGTGGAACATGTGAGACTGGGACAAATCGTGGGAGACTACGCCGCGCTCATGATCGGTTCGGGGTGGTGACTCTCGGGCTGGTGCGGCGTCGTCGCCAGGCGGGGATGTCGGCGTGGAGCAACTGGAACCGGCGGCCGTGCTCCTCGAGACCCATCAGCAGGCTCCGCGCCCGCCGGGTGACCCAGGCTGCGGTCGGATGGTTCGTGACGCTGAGGACATCGACGTGGCGGGTGGCGCGCTCGACGACGAGGAACACGTAGACCCGCTGCAGGAACACGGTGTCGACGGTGAAGAAATTGCAGGCCAGCAGGCCGGATGCCTGCGCGGACAGGAACGTCCGCCAAGAGCCGTCTGCCCGCCGCGGTGCAGGGCCGACGCCGGCGCGGTGCAGGATCCTCCAGATGGTGGCAATCCCGACCGAACAACCCAGCCCGACAAGCTCGCCATGGATCCGGCGGTCTGGCCGGTGTTGGCGTTGTTGTACATGTGGGCGGACACGATCAGCGCGTGTGCGGGAGCCGCGGCCCGCGCGGCCTCCAGCGTCTCTGCCCGCACCGACATGCTCATACTCGGCATGGGATGGACCATAGGATCCAGCCTCACATGAGCAACAGACCGACCCCCGCGCCGGCCAGGCTGTCCGCGACCGAGTGGTGCGATCACGGTGCGACTGGCGCCGGAGACCGCGCGCAAGCAGCGCAGCGGGTTGGACCTTCCCGGGCAGATCAGCGGCATCATCGTGCTGGCCGTGCTGGCCGTGCTGGCCGTGCTGGCCGTGCTGGCCGTGCTGGCCGTGCTGGCCGCCGGCGTGGCCAGCACAGTCCCCGCCCAGGGGCACTGAACCGGATCGGACCGCATTTCTTCCGCCCGGTCAGAGTCGCAGCGCGGTACGAGCCGCCGTCCCGACGGGGGACGCCGATGTCACCCCGCCGGGACGGGACAGTCCGCCGCGACGGCCGGAGTTGTCCTCCGGTGGCTCGACGGTCAACGCCACCTTGTCACCCGGCACCGGGGGTGCCTGGGATGTGGAAGGTGAACACGCCGTCGTCGAAGGTGTTGTAGGCGGCGTAGTCGAGGAGTTCGTAGAGCCGGGACCGGTGCTGCATCCGGTCGACGAGTCCGGCCTGGGTGCCGTCGGCGGCGAGGCGGCGCAGGCCGTCCTCGACGGCGCCCATGGCAAGGCGCAGCAGTGTCACCGGGTAGATGACGACGTTCACGCCGACCGATGCGAGCGTCGCGGTGGTCAGCAGCTCGCTTGTGCCGAACTCGGTCATGTTGGCGAGGATCGGCACGTCCACGGCCGCGCGGGCGGCGGCGAACTCGGCGGCGTCCGCCAGTCCCTCCGGGAAGATCATGTCGGCGCCGGCGTCGACGTAGGCTCGGGCCCGGTCGAGCGCCGCGTCGAGCCCCTCGACCCCACGGGCGTCGGTGCGGGCGCAGAGGACGAAATTGGTGTCCCGGCGGGCGGTGACGGCCGCGCGGATCCGGCGGGCCATCTCCTCGGCGGGCACGACCGTCTTGCCGTCGAGATGGCCGCAGCGCTTCGGGTTGACCTGGTCCTCGAGATGACAGCCGGCGAGGCCGGCGTCCTCCAGGATCTGGACGCTGCGGGCGACGTTCATCGGCTCACCGAAGCCGGTGTCGGCGTCGGCGAGCGTCGGCAGGTCGGTGACCCGGGCGATCTGCCCGGCCCGGCCGGCGACCTCGGTGAGCGTGGTCAGGCCGATGTCGGGCAGGGCGAGGTCCGCGGACAGCGCCGCGCCGGAGACGTACACCCCCTCGAAGCCCAGCTCGGTGATGAGCACGGCGGACAGTGGGTTGAACGCCCCCGGGAAACGCAGCAGCCGACCCGAGGCGAGCTGCTCACGCAGCACTGCCCGGCGGACGTGGGCGGGAGTACGGGCATGCAGCATCAGAACAGCCCCGCCGTCTCGCCGGTGCCCAGCGGCCACTCGGGTACCAGGGTGAGCCCGCCGAGTTCGTCCGGGGCCAGTTCGGGGAGCCGGACGGCGACGTGGAGGAAGCGGTCCTGCTCCTCGGTGGAGATCACGCCCGCGGCCAGCCGGCGGAACTTCGCGATGTACTCGGGCCGGCCGAACGGCCGGGCGCCGAGCGGGTGGGCGTCGGCGAGCGCGATCTCGTCGACGACGGTCTCGCCGTCGTCCAGCTCGACGACGACCCGGCCGCCGAACGCCTTCTCCGCCGGGTCGGTCGAATGGTAGCGGCGCGTCCACTCCTCGTCCTCGACCGTGACGATCTTCTGCCACAGCTCGACGGTGTCGGGCCGGGCTGCCCGCTGCGGGGCGTAGGATCGCTCGTGATGCCAGGCGCCGTCCTGCAGCGCCACGGCGACGATGTAGGGGATCGAGTGGTCGAGCGTCTCCCGGCTGGCCGTCGGCGAGTACTTCTGCGGGTCGCCCGCGCCGGAACCGATCACATGGTGGGTGTGGTGGCTGGTGTGGAGGGTGATCCGGCGGATCCTCGTCAGGTCGCCGAGGCGGGGGCCGAGCCGGCGGGCCAGGTCGATGAACGCCTGGCTCTGGTACTCGGCGGAATGTTCCTTGGGGTAGGTGTCGAGGATGCCCCGCCTGGCCTCGCCCGGTCCGGGCAGCGACACCACGTACCGGGCGTCCGGCCCGTCGAGCAGCCAGGCCATGAAGCCGTCCTCGCCCTCGTAGGCCGGTGACGGCGCACCCTGCCCGCGCATCGCCCGGTCGACCGCCTCGATCGCGACCTTCCCGGCGAACGCCGGGGCGTACGCCTTCCAGCTCGAGATCTGCCCCTTGCGGGACTGCCGGGTCGTCGTCGTCGTGTGCAGCGCCTGCTGCACCGCCTGGTAGACAACCTCGGTGGGCAGGCCGATCAGCGTGCCGAGGCCGGCGGCGGCCGACGGGCCGAGGTGCGCGATGTGGTCGATCCTGTGCTGGTGCAGGCAGATGCCGCGGACCAGGGCTACCTGGATCTCGTAACCGGTGACGATCCCACGGATCAGCTCCCGGCCGCCGAGGCCGAGGTGCTGCGCGGCGGCGACGATCGGCGGGATGTTGTCGCCGGGATGGGAGTACTCGGCGGCGAGGAACGTGTCGTGGAAGTCCAGCTCCCGCACGGCCACGCCATTCGCCCACGCTGCCCACTCCGGTGACACCCGGACCTGCCCTGCCAGGCCGAACACCGTCGAGCCGGCGCGGCCTGGCGGGGCCGGATGGCGCACCGCCTGGTCACGGGCCGCGGTGACCGGCGCGCGGCGCAGCGACGCCACCGCGACCCCGGCGTTGTCGATCACCCGGTTGACCGTCATCTCCGCGACCTCGGGCAGCACCTCGACCGGGTCGCTCGCCACCGCGGCGATCTTCCAGGCGAGCTGGTCCGGCCGCTCCAACCGCTCCGAACTGCGATGCACCCGCACCCTGTGGTCGATCATCTGTCGGCATCCTCCCCAAGCCGACTCTGGCACGCAGCCCGGGGGCGGTCGAGACGGCGAACGTGCCAACGCCGGCGAATCTGACGGGACGATCCCGCTGGCAGCGGCGGGGGTCTCGGCTACGGGCGGCTGAAGCTGGGTGCCTGCCTCGTCGCGAACGCGTTTCGAGACGATGGGGTTATGCGAGTCGTCAGCACATCGGTGCTCGGAGGGTTGGTAGCGGGGCATCTCGCGGGTCGCGGTGATGGGGCCGGGGGGCGGCGGCCGGTGGTGGTGGCGTCGGGGAACTTCGCGAGCCCGGCGGTGGCCCTGCGGGTCGTCGACGAGGCGGTGGAGTCCTATCGGCTGTTCGTGCTCAACCCGCAGCCGGGTCTGCCGGTGCGGCCGGGGGTGGCGCACGTGACGCCGTTCGTCGGCCCCGGGATGCGGGGGCTGGCGACGCTGGAGTACGTGCCCTGCCGGTTGAGCCTGGTTCCTCGCCTGCTCGCCGGCCCGTACCGTCCCGACGTCGTCGTGGTGCACACCAGCCCGCCGGTGAACGGGCGGGTGTCACTCGGCACCGAGGTCAACATCCTGCCGGCGGCGGTGGAGGCGGCGCGGGCCGGTGGCGGGCTGGTTGTCGCCCAGCTCAATCCGGCGATGCCCTACACGTTCGGGGACGGGGAGCTGCCCCTGGACCTCGTCGACCTGGCCGTGGAGGCGCACCAGCCGCTGCCGCACCCGGCGGTCCGGCCCGTCGACGAGGTGGGACGGGCGATCGGGGAGCGGGTCGCCGCGTTGGTCAGCGACGGGGCGACCCTGCAACTTGGGATCGGTGGGGTGCCGAACGCGACGCTCGCCGCGTTGAGCGGCCGCCGCGGGCTGCGGGTGTGGACCGAGACGTTCTCCGACGGTGTGCTGGCCCTCGACCGGACCGGTGCTCTCGACACCGGCGCCGATCTGGTCACGAGCTTCCTGTTCGGCTCGGCGGAGCTGTACGGCTGGGTGGACCGCAACCCGCGGGTGCGGCTGCTGCGCACGGAGACCGTCAACGATCCGGGCACGATCGCCCGCCAGCCGGCGATGACGTCGATCAACACCGCGTTGCAGGTGGATCTGCACGCGCAGGTGAACGCCGCACACATCCGGGGCCGGGCGTGGTCGGGCTTCGGTGGGCAGCCCGATTTCGTCGCCGGCGCCCTGCATGCACCAGGCGGGCACGCCGTGATCGCGCTGCCGAGTTGGCACGCGAAGTCGGGCACGTCGACGGTTGTGGCGGCGCTGGGCGAGCCGACGACGAGCTTCCAGCACAGTTACATCGTCAGCGAGCATGGCACCGCGTCGCTGTGGGGGGAGAGCGTGCAGGAGCAGGCCCGGAAGATCATCGCCCACGTCGCCGACCCTCGCGCCCGCGACGGGCTCACCCGGCACGTCGAGGCATGGTCCGCGGTGCCGCCTGGAGAACGGGGAAACGGGCCGTCCGAGCGGGCCGAGGACTGAGCCGCAAGGGGGCCGATCGGCCCGTTTGCCCGGGCGGCAACAGCGGAATGTTCACCCCATGAATCTCCCCGCCATGCATCGGTCCGAGTCGGCCGCGGTGTCCAGGCCGGAGGCCGCCAACCGCGCGGTTGGCGCGGACCCGCGGCCGCCACACCGGGCGATCGAGCCCGGCAGCCGGTCCTGCTGCTGCCCCTCCGAGCCGGTCGCGCAGGTGGTGCTCGCCCCGGTCGGGCCGCGCGCCCACGAGATCGACCTCCTGCTGTGCGCTCACCACCTGCGGCGCAGCGTCCCGACGCTGAAATCACCGGGGGTCGCGATCTACGACCGGCACGGCAGACTCATCGAAGCCCCGGCCAGGGTGTTCGGCCGGGACCGCTGACCGCGAGCACACGGTGACCCCCGCCAAGGCTAGGAGAGGGTCAGGAGAGGGTCAGGAGAGGCGGTGACCCATGAAGTGGATGACACCACAGGGTTATCTGATCGAGGAAGCAGTCGTGCGGACCGTTCCCGACCGCCCGGCCAGGGTCCTTCGGGTGACCCGGGACGGGCGCGACGTCGACCACTACGCGTCCTGGGCTGACCTGATCGTCGCTTTCGATGTCCACCGGATGGTCGAGGTCGAGTGACGGGCTGGCCGCCACCTGCGATGGCGTCGTCGTTTCCCGACGAGGCACCGGGCGGGTGGCGGTTCGGCCCTCTCTCGTATTCTCGTAGCGGCACGGGGGGTTGTTCGCGCCGGTATGGGCCGACATGTGACAGTGAGGGGTAGTCGTGGACCTGCGGGTGGACCTGCCTCACCCGGCTCGGATGTACGACTACTACCTGGGCGGGAAGGACAACTTCCCCGCCGATCGGAAGGCCGCCGAGCAGGCTCGGGCCGTCGCGCCGAACGCGAGCACCGCCGCCCGGGCCAACCGGGCGTTCATGGCCCGGGCGGTGCGCTACCTGGCCGGCGAGGTCGGCATCGACCAGTTCCTCGACATCGGCACGGGGATCCCGACCAGCCCGAACCTGCACGAGATCGCCCAGGAGGCCGTCGAGGGCGCCCGGGTCGTCTATGTGGACAACGACCCGATCGTGCTCACCCACGCCCGGGCGCTGCTCACCGGCACCCCGACGGGGCGGACCGCCTACCTCGACGCCGACGTGCGGGACGTCAGGCGGATCCTGGCCGCCCCGGAGGTCGTGGACACCCTCGACCTGGCCCGGCCGGTGGCGCTGTCGCTGCTCGCGGTGGGCCACTTCCTGCCCGACTCCGACGACCCGGGTGGCATCGTCCGCCGGCTCGTCGACGCCCTGCCCGCCGGCAGCCACCTTGTCCTGTCTCATCTCACCCCCGACCACGACCCGTCGATCGAGGCCGGCGCCAGGGCCTACCGTGCGCAGGGGATTGCGCTGCGGCCTCGGACGCGCGCCGAGGTCGAGGCGCTGTTCGGCGGGCTGGAGCTGATCGACCCGGGGCTCGTGTCGGTGCACCGCTGGCGGCCCGACGCCGCCGTGCCGGCCGACCTGACCGACGCGCAGGTCAGCGCCTACGGCGCCATCGGCCGCAAGCCGTAACTCCTCAGCAGGGGCGCAGGGCGGTCAGGCCGGAGCCGCGGGAGAGGGGACGGCCCGCGGGGGCGGTCGTGGCGACCGGGAGACGGCCGAGCGGTGGGGCGGCGCCGGTGAGCACGGCGGCCAGGGCCGTGAGAGAGGCCGGGTCGGTGGAGTAGGTGGCCAGCCACGCGGCGGCGCCGGTCGGCGGGTGGTAGGGCGTGGCGGTGGAGACGACGACCGTGCCGGGTGCGGCGCGGGCGGGCGGGCCGGCGTTTCCCGCAAGGATGATCGTCACCGGAGTGGTCCCGGTGGCCGAGGCGGAGGTGCCGCCGGCGGCACTCGGTGGTGCGGCGACGATCCCCCGGGCGGCCAGCGCCGCGCGCAGGCGGTCGGCCGCCGTCGACGAGCCGGCGACCGTGACCGGGCTACCCGCGCGCAGGGGGAGGACCCCGCAGTCCTGGGCCAGGACAGTGACCGACCGGGAGGCGACGCGGGCGGCCACGGCGGGACCGTCGCCGGCCGGCGCCTGGGTGGCATGCGCGAGGCGCCATTTCAGGTGCAGGACGCGGCGCGCCGAATCGTCGATCCGGCTGGCCGGGACCCGGCCGGTGCGCATCGCCGTGAGCAGGCCGTCGCGGGCCTCGACGAGCCGGGGCGGCATCAGCAACAGGTCGTTGCCGGCGAGGACGGCGCGCACGGCGGCCTCGGCCGGCGAGTTCTGCTTGGTGATCGCCGCCATGTTCAGCGCGTCGGTGACGACGACGCCGTCGAAGCCGAGCTGGCGGCGCAGCAGCGAGGTCACCACCGCCGGGGACAGCGACGCCGGGGACGCGCCGTCCAACGCGGTGGCGAGCAGGTGCCCCACCATCACCATCGGCACGCCCGCGGCGATGGCGGCCCGAAACGGTGCCAGGTCGACGGCGTCGAGCCGTGCGCGGGAGGACGCGACGACCGGCAGGTCGAGGTGGCTGTCCACCGAGGTCGAGCCGTGCCCGGGGAAGTGCTTCGCGGCGGCGGCCACCCCGGCCGAGGCGAACCCGCCCACGGCGGCCGCGGTGAGGCGGGCGACCGCGGCCGGGTCGTCGCCGAACGACCGCTCGCCGATCACCGGGTTGGCGGGGTTGGTGTTGACGTCCGCGTCGGGGGCGAAGTCGACGTTGACGCCGAGCGCGCGCAGGTCCGCGCCGGTCACCCGGGCGGCGTCGCGGGCGTCCTCGACGCGGCCGCTCGCGCCCTGCGCCAGCTGGTCGGGCAGCAGGGTCACCCCGTCGCGGATCCGCATCACCGGCCCCTGCTCCTGGTCGACGGCGACGAGCAGGGGGATCGCGGCGGCGCCCTGCAGCCCGGCGGTGAGGCCGAGGACCTGGCCGGGGGCGACGATGTTGTCGGGTAACGCGCCGGGGCCCGTGCCGCCGGCGTCGAACAGGACGACACCGCCGAGCCCGAGGTCGCGCACCGCGGCGGCGGCCGTGTCGGTGCCCGCGACCGTCCGGTTGCCGGCGAGCGCGGTCGGGCCACGGTCGTCCGCCGACGTCCCGAACACGTATCCCATGAGCAGTTGGCCGATCCGCTGCTCGGGAGTCATCCGGGTGAGCGTCGACTCCACCCACGCCGTCTCCGCGTCACTGGCCGTCGCCGTCGGGGAGGGGCTCGACGCCGGGGAGGGCGCGGGCGACGAGGTCGGCCCGGCCGACCCGACGGCCGCGCCCAGCGCCTCCCTGGCCGGGGGCGTCGCGCTGCGGGCGCCGTCCCCGCCGGCGGTGTCCGGATCATGCCCGAGGCAGCCCGCGACCAGCAGGAGACAAGCCAGCAGAACGATGACGGCACGCGGCGGCCGGCGCCGCCGTCCGCTCAGCACAGATCGGCGGCTCAGGTGCTGGGCCGCAGGCCGCCGTCGACCTCGATGACGGTGCCGTTGACGAACGACGAACCCGGCGCGGCGAGGTCGCGGACCACGGTGGCTATCTCGGCGGGCTCCCCGCCGCGGCCCACCGAGATGCCCGCGACGATCCGCTCGTGCCACTCGGCCGGGATCGCCCCGGAGTACAGCTCGGTGTCCGGCACGTAGCCCGGGGCGACGGCGTTGACCGTCACCCCGTCGGGGCCGTAGTCGTTGGCGAGGCCGACGACGAGCCGGTTGAGCGCCGCCTTGGTGGCGGCGTAGCCGGGATCGCCGCCGGCACTGCGCGCCGACCTGGAGCTGATCATGATGATGCGCCCGCCCGGCCGCCGGATCGCGGGGCCGAGCGCCTGCGTGACCAGCAGGGCGCTGACGACGTTCTGCAGGTAGAGCGCCGTGTGCCTCGTCGCCAGGTCGTGCAGCGAGGTCACCGGCGCGGAGTGGGTGCCGCCCGCGTTGTTGACCAGCACATCCAGGGTGCCGAACTCGCCGGTGACGAACCCGGCGAGGCGTTCGACCTGGTCGGGGTCGGTGATGTCGGCGGCGAAGGGTAGGACCGGCGGGCCGCCGACCTCGGCGTTGATGTCCTTGGCCGCGGATTCCAACCGATCGGGGCGGCGCCCGACGATGACGACCCGGTCGCCGCGTTCGGCCAGCGCCCGCGCGATCGCCCGGCCGATCCCCGTCCCGCCGCCGGTCACCACGGCTGTCCCCGTTTGCTCACTCACCGTAAACGCCTCCTCGCGCCGGTTCGATGTTGCAATGCGTCGGCTTGTACCCAGACGTCCCTAGTCTGATCGATGCCCCACGCCGGGTCCCCGTCACCCCCCGCCGGGAATGCGCTCGCGGAACTTCGGGGCGCGCTTGTCCCGGCGGGCGGCGACGCCCTCGTCGAAGTCGAACGCGCGCAGGCCGGCGCGCATCACCGGCACGGTCGCCGCGTAGTGCTCGGCGAGCGGCGAGACGGCGGCGTCGTCGATCATGCTGCGGATCATCGCCAGCGAGTCCGGCGAACAGTTCAGAGCCAGGTCGCGGGCATAGTCCAAGGCGGCCGGCAGCACCTCGGCGGCGGGCAGGACCCGCTGGGCAAGCCCCAGCTCGCCCGACTCGGCGCCGAGGAAGACCCGGCCGGACAGCAGCAGGTCCGCGGCGGCGCCGGCACCGACCAGCCGGGACAGCAGCCAGGCCGACCCGTACTCCGAGTACAGGCCCAGCCGGGAGAACGGCAACGACAGCTTCGCGTCCGCGGCGACGAAACGGATGTCGGCCGCCAGGCTGACCGCGAACGCCAGCCCGGCCGCCGGCCCGTTGATCGCCGCGATCACCGGCAGGCGTAGCGAGCGGATCATCGCGGGGCCGTTCTCCGGCGCGACGATCAGCGAGTCCCGCTCGTCGACCGGGGTGTGCGCCAGCATGGCGAGGTCCGCGCCGGCGGAGAAGGCCCGTCCCGCGCCGGTGATCACTACGGCCCGGACCTGCCGGTCGGCGTCGGCCCGCCGCAGCAGCGCAAACAGCCGGTCACCCATCGCCACGGTCAGCGCGTTCAGCTTGTCCGGACGATCGAAGGTGATCGTCGCGACCTGGTCGGCCACGTCGTACCGGACCGGGGCGTCGTCATGCTCCGGGGTCGTCCGGGTGTCCACCGGCATCTTCCACCTCTGCCTCTGTCGCTCCGGTCACATCGGGGTGCCGTCCCTTCATACCGCCGGAGATGTTCGCGTGCGCGCCGCCCCGGCATGCCTGTGGAGCGGTTGCGGTCGGCGCCCGGTGTGAGATGTAGCGCCCGCGGCGCCCGAACGGGGACGGATGAACGACCAGCGACCGTTATCCGGCCACCGGCATGACACCCTGTGGGGACCGGCCGCTGAACGGGCCGGGCAACGCCGGGGGCCGGCGTCACGCGGCGACGGACGGACCGTCGCCAGCGGGCGCGACGGGAGCACGGCGGGATCGAGGAGGCGTGGCGACCTATCTGCTCGGCCTGGGAGCCGCCGTGTGCTTCGGGGTGGCCGCTGTCATCCAGCAGCGGGTGGCCTTCCGCGCGCCACCGGGCGACGTCCTGCGACTGCGGCTGCTGCTCTGGCTGGTGCGCCGACCGCTGTGGGACTTCGGCGTCGCCATCGGCGCCCTGGGCAGCCTGCTGGCCGGGGCCGCGCTGACCCACGGCGCCGTCGCGCTCGTCGAACCGTTGCAGATCTGCCAGCTGCTGTTCGCCCTGCCGCTCGCCGCGTTGCTCGCACGCAGAGTGGTGCCGCGGCGGGACTGGCTGGCCGCCGCGGCAACCGCCGCCGGGCTCGCCCTGTTCGTGTTCGCCGGCAAGCCGGAATCGGGCGATTCCGAGGCCGCGACCTCAGGTGGCTGGGTGCTGACGGGCATCCTCGTCGGGCTGGTCGTGTTCGGCGCGGTCTGGGGGACACGGCGGCTGGCGGCCGTGCGCCGCGCGCCGCTGCTGGCGGGCGCCGCGGGTCTGCTGTCCGCGCTGCAGGCCGCGCTCGTCAGTGCCGCCGGTCACCTGCTGACCGCTGACGGCGTCGACGCCATCGCCCGGTCCTGGCTCCCCTGGGCCGTCGCGGCCGTGGCGGTGATCAGCGCACTGCTCGCGCAGAGCGCCTACGAGATGGCCCCGCTGCCCGCGTCGCTGCCCGCGTCGGTCAGCGTCGAGCCGCTCGCCGGTGTCGCGATCGGCGTGGGGCTGCTCGGCGGCGAGCTGCGGCTGACTCCGCTCGCGCTCGCCGGCGAGCTGCTCGGCCTGATCGTGATGACGGTCGGCGTCCGGGCGCTGGCGCGTTCGCCGCTGATCACCGGGCAGCTCTCGCGGCTGGCGGCGCGCCAGGCCCAGGGCCGGCTGTCCCGGCTGGAGGAGCAGGTGCACCACGACCTGGAGCGGCTGCGTCACGACCTGCGGCGCAGCCGGCAGGCTGGGCCGAGCGGGCCGGCGGTTCGGCGCCTGCGCCGCCGCCTGCAGCGCGATCTGGACCGGATCGGCGAGGAACTCGCGTGCCTCGCCGACGAACGGGACCGCTTCGAGGAGCAACTGCGCCCGCCCCGGCCGGCGCGGGCAGTCGCCGCGGTCCTGGCCGCGCGCCCCGATTCCCACCGGCGGCGCCCGACGTCGCGCGCCGCCGGTGCTGCCGCTCCTGCCTCCGCTGCCGCTCCTGCCGCTGCCGCTTCTGCCTTCGCTGATCGTGCCGCCGCCGGGGTTGCCCGGGTCGGCACCGCCGCCATCCGGACGGAACTCGACGGCCGAACCGTGGCCGGGACCCACGCGCCGATGCCAGGGGCCGCCGGGTCGGCGGCCGGGTCGGGCGCTGGCCGCGCGGTCCGCCACGTCGGCCGCCCGACCGGATCGACGGCGGCCGCCATCGGGCCAGGTGCGTCCGCGTCCGGGCCAGGCGTTCCCAAGGCGAGATCAGGCGCGCACACGCCCGGAGCGGGGACTGCCCGGGACGTGCTCGGCAGCGACGTGGTGCCCGTGGAGGGTCTGATCGCGGCACGGCGCGAGCTGGACGCACGGGCCGAGGAGCTTCGGCGGCAGGCCGACCGGCTGCGCCGCCACACCCGCCGGATCCTCGCCGCCGACGGAGTGGCCTGAGCCTCGGCCGTCCGCATCCGCGTCCTCGTCCTCAGGAGGCGCGTCGCTACAAAGCGCCGGTAACGCGGTGGTGCAGGTGGCATTCGTCGACCAGGCCGGCCCTGATGGCATGGCCGGCGAGGGTGGGGCCGGCGAGGGTGGGGCCGCCGATGGAGACGTCGCCCTCGGCTGCGGCGACCAGCCGGCGGACCTCGTCCGCTCCCAGGCCGCCATCACCTCGTACAGGCGGCGTCCGTACAGGTAGGTGCCGATCGTCCGTTCCGGGTCGTTGACGAAGGCGTGCACCTGCTCGTCGGGCGCCGCCCAGTCGAACGTCCGTCGGCGTTGCCGTAGCAGCCGATCAGCCGCTCCGCTCGCGCCGCCAGTTTGTCGACGGCGTCCCGGCCGACCCAGTCGCCGGCGTGCAGCACCACGTCCGCTTCCTCGACCGGGGTCCACAGCTCGGCGGGCAACGCCCGCGCCCGCGTCGGAAGATGCGTATCGGACAGCAGGATCAGCCGCATCCGGCCAGTATGCGGTGCAGTGCCGCTGGGGATCGGGTGACGACATGGGGCGTGCGGCCGTGACCGGCGGGAACGGCCCGCTGCGGCGTCGGCGCCTCGCCCATGCGCGGACCGCGACCATGATTGCGCTGTTCGTCCTGGCTCTGGTGCTCGCGAGCTGGGCGCCGCGGGTGCCGCAGATCAAGGCCGACCTGCGCCTCGGCGACGGGCAGCTGGGGCTGGCCCTGCTCGGCGCACCGGTCGGTGCCGTCCTGACCCTGTGGCTCGCCGGCATCGCGGTGGCCCGTTTCGGCAGCGTCCCGGTGGTGCGCGCCACCCTCCCCGGCTACTGCGCCGTCGGATCGTTGTTTCCGTCCGTGGACGGTCAGTGGTCGCTGTTCGCCCTGCTCGCCCTGTGGGGCGTTACCAGCAGTGGCCTCGACATCGCCGCGAACGCCCAGGCCGTCGAGGTCGAACGCGGCTACGGTCGGCCGATCATGGCCACTGCGCACGCGGCCTGGACGGCCGGCGCGCTGACCGGCGCCGGGATCGGTACCGCCGCCGCGGCGCTGGCGGTACCCGTCGGCGCCCAGCTCGTTGCGCTCGGCGCGATTGGCCTGGTCATCGCCCTACCTGCCACCTGGTGGATGCTTGCGGATCCGGCGGCGCCGATGGCGGAGTCGGCCGGCGGGAAATCGAGCCCGGAACTCGCCGTCGGGCGGTCGGAGGCGGAGGCGACGGCGGCGACGGCGGCGGCTGAGCGGGTGCGCAGGCGGCGCGGCCGCCGGCTGTCGGGGCAGTTCGCGGCGCTGTGCGCCGTCGCGTTCGGGAGCTTCCTGTGTGAGGGGGTGGCCGCGGACTGGAGCGCCGTGTACCTCGCCGAGGTGACGGGGGCGGCTGCCGGGGTCGCCGGGGCGGGCTTCGTGGCGTTCACGGTGTGCATGCTCGCCGTGCGCCTGGTCGGCGATCGCGTGATGGTGCGGTACAGCCCGACGCGGACGGTGCGAGGCCTCACGGCGGTCGCGGGCGTGGGGTTCGCCGGCGCGCTCGCGGTCGGCGCCCTACCGTTCGGGTCCGCCGCCGGCGTGATCGGTTTCGGCGCCCTCGGTGTCGGCACCGCCTGCGTGGTGCCGGCCGTGTTCTCCACGGCGGGCGGGCTCGACGCGTCAACGGGAACCTCGATCGCCGTGGTCAGCACGGTCGGCTACGCCGGTTGGCTGACCGGACCGCCGGTCGTGGGTGGGCTCGCCGAACTCATCGGCCTCCACCGTGCCCTGACGGTCGTGCTTGTCCTGCTCGCGACGATCGCCGCCTTCGCGCCCGCGCTGCGCGCCCCTCGCCCGGATCACGCAGCGGGCGAACAATGCCCCGTCCGGCCGGCGGCCGGCGGCGGGCCGGCGTCCTCGTGATCCACCCCTGTCTCATTTCCGCGCCCGCCGAAACCCCGGCAGCAACGTCTGGACCAGCGCGTCCGTCTCGGCTTCAGCCCGGCCACCCCGCCGGGTCCCGCCGGCACCGATGGTCCGGTACATCTCCGTGGTCACCGCCTCGAGCGTGTGGCGATCGCCCCGGGCCGACACGGTGCGCAGCAGGTCACGCCACAACGCCTCGGATGCCGGCACCGCCCGCAACCCGGTGCGGCAGGCGGCCATGGCCGTCATCGTGTCTCCGAAGCCCAGCGTGAGCTCGGCGAGGCGGTGGGCCACATCGACGACACCGGCCCGGGTGCTCCGCGCGATGGGGCCGGTGGTCGCCCACCGGTACCGACCGGTGGGCAGGTTCGTCCACAGCGGGCCGCTGACCATCCGCAGGGCCGTTGTCAGATCCGCCTCGGTGTCGCCCCCGGGCATGCCGGCCCGATGGGTGTAGGCGACGAACAGCTCCCAGTCGCAGCGCACGTCCGGGCTCAGCCGCCACCGCCCCTGCGGGTCGAGGGACAGCCGGGGCCGCCCCTCGGCGTCGACTCCGAGCCAGTGGCGGGCCTCGCCCAGCGCGGCGTCGACGGCGTCGTCGCCGGCCGCGGCGTCCGGAAGCCAGATCTCCTCGGCGAGCAGCCGACGGTGCGCGCCCTCGCGGTGCAGGGCAAGGTACACGGCAATCTCGGTCAGGAGATCGAGGTCGTCCGTCGGTTGCCGGCCCGGTCCTTCAACGGTGGGCAGCCCCAGGACGCGGACCTGGGCTTCGCCCGTGGCCATCGGCTCGGCGGACCGCGGCTCGCGCACCGCCGCCGGCGTGGCTGTCACGGCCGGCGGTGGCGCTGCCGCTGTCGTTGGCGAGGGCAGAACTGGGCCGGCCGGCCAACCCCGGCCGCTCGGAATGGTTGTCTCCCCGTCGGAGTAGTTTCCCGACCCCTGGGTGCGTGCGGTCTGCGCGGGTTGTGGCCCGCCGGGTTCCGGTGCTGCTGGTTCCGGTGCTGCTGGTGCTGGCTCTGCTGGTGCTGGCTCTGCCGGTGCTGCGCCGGGGATCTCGTTGGGTGGCGGAATCGGCGGACGTGGTGGGAATGCTGGGCGCGGCGGAGTCGGCACCCGCTCGGGAGGCACCGGGAACGGCATGGGCGTCGGCTGCGAGGCCGGTATCGCGGCCGGAGAGGCATCCGCCATCTGCTCCGCTGTGCCCGCTGGTGTCCGGGCCTGACGGTTGTCCCGCATGCGCGGGGTCTCGAAGTAGAGCACCGCAGGCACGTGGGGAATGTCAGTTGGCCGGATGAGCGGACTGCTCGGATGGGACAGCAGCGTGGAGCCGGTGTCGTCCGGGTCGGTCTCACCGAGTGCTGCCAGGCGCGGCGTGGGAGTCGGGGCAGATGCCGGTGTCGTCCGGGGCGCTGGCTCGGCGCCAGGAGGCACGGAGATCGGGGACGCTGTCGGTCCGGGTGGCGCTGTCGGTCCGGGTGGCGCCGGACCACTCGGGGAGGCGAGCGGGGCGGGCGGCGGTCCGAGCGGAGCCCGGCGGCCGTTCGCCGGCGGCCGGGTGGAATCCTCGTCTGCCGCGGGGGGACCGGAGGCCCGCGGGCCGGGCGCGGGTGGGATCGCCGAGAGCTGCGGCGTCCATGGCAGAACGCCGGGAACGGAGTCGGGCCGGGCCGGCGGTCGGGTGATCTCGTCGCCCGGCATGGGGTGCTCCATTGCGGGGTGCGCCGTCGCGGGCACCGTCCCGCCGGGGGCCGCCTGCGACGCCCCGCCGACGCGCGCGGGTCCCGTCGCCGCCGGCGGTGGCTGGGGCGGCGGCGACAGCGGGGCGACGACGAGTGGGGGAGACGCCGGACCCGGTTGCGGCGGCGTGTTGTCATCGGCCGGCCCGGCGGGAGCCGGATAGGCTGCGGCGTCTGCCTCGCGGAACAGGGCCGCGATCGCCTGGTACTCCGGTCCCGTGATGGACTGGGCCCATACCTCGACGCCCAGCACGCCCAGCGACATCCGACGGTCCGGCCCGACCGTGAACCGCCACCGGGCGGCCGGGGAGTCGCCGACGGCGAGGACGCCGACGGCGTGCCGGCGTCCCCGCGCCATTCTCGTCAGCCGAGCGATGTCGGCCTCGTGCGGCGGCGCCGCGAGGACGAGCAGGTCGGGGGCCAGCGCGCCAGGGTTGCCGGCTATCCGCTGACCCGCTTCGAGTGGAAAGTCGTCAGCGGTTCCGCCGTCGAAGTCCGCATCTTCGTCGTCGGGCCCGGACAGCTCGTCGAGGGCCTCCGCAACGCTGACCGCGGTCCACAGCCGTTGCGGGGCGATCGTCAGCAGCTCGTCGAGGTCGTCGTCGGCGAAGCCGATCAGACAGACTCGCAGGTCGTCCGACCAGACATTGGTCGCTAGCTCGAGGGCGACGGCGATCACGATCTGCGTCGCGATCGCGCGGTCACCGAGGAGGCCGATCACACCGGGGGCGCCCTCGAGGTCGACGAGAATGCGCGAGCCGGCGTCGTCATGTCCGAAGCTGACCAGCGCCGGGAACGGAGCGGGCACCGCGGGGCTTGGCGGGATCGCGGCGTCACCGCCCGCCCCCGCCTGCAGCGCGGGCGTGCGCTCGATCCACCAGGATCCGGGAACCTCCCCGACCGTCCAGGGCGGCGGTGGCGGCTCGTCCTGTGCCGGCGCCATGTGCAGGATCAGCGCCTCCTCGGTGAGGATGGCGGCGTAGACCGCGGGAAGCAGCCGACCCTGACCGGTGAGTGAGGCAGAAAGTACTCGCAGTGACCGGTCGATGAATCGGGCTGCCTCGGTATCCGCGGCGAGCAGCAGCGCTCGTTCCGCAGCGTCCTGTGGTGGTTGCGCCGGACCGCTGCGGCGCCCGGCCAGCGCCACCATCACTCCGGCCGCGAGCAGGCCGGCAGCCGCGACTCCCAGGAAATCCGGTGGCGGCGCGAGGGAGGCGGCCACCAGCTGCCCCGCCGCCGGTTCCGGCGCGTCTGGCACGGCCGGAAGGTGCGCTGCCTCGTACCGGTTCTCGATTTCACCGGACCCGGCGTCGAGGACGGCATCGGCGTCCGCGGCATCGCCGAAGTCGTCGTGATCGAAAAAATCGCCCAGATCATCATCGCCGTCGGAGTCAACCGAGGGTTGCGGGGGGCCGGCGGTGCCCTCGGGCATCTGCAGCACGCGCAGGCCGTCGCCCTGGGCGTCGGCGGGCAGGAGCAGGATCCACCCGGCGTGGATGAGGGATGGCTTTGACAACACCCGGCCATCCGGCTGGGTGCGGCCCTCGTTCAGATCGAAGATCTCCCGGTACCGCAACCCGTCACCGAGAAAGCGTTCGGCGATGCCCCAGAGGGTGTCGTGATGGCGTCCCTCCGCCGGGCGTACCTCGTACAGTTTCACTACTCGCTCGCTGGGGACGAGGCGGCCGTGCCGGTCCGCAGCCGGGCTGATCAGCTCCGGGCGGTCCGCGTGCCAGGGCGGCAACAGCTCGTCCTGGCCGAAGACGGGCTTCCGCGCAGGGGGGACCGGCGCGGCGAATCCCGCTGTCCACGCCCCGTCCGAGTCGTCGAAGTCATTCGAGCCGTCGAAGCCGTTCGAGTCGTCGAAGTCGCCTGAGCCGTCGAAGTCGCCTGAGCCGTCGAAGCCATCCAGGTCATCCAGGTCATCCGGGTCGTCGAAGCCGTCGCGCCGATCACCGCGATAGGGAGCGTCCTCATACCCGCCGTCGCCCGCAGGCACCTCAGGCGCCGAGCGACCGCCGCCGCGCGACGTGGCTCGATCGGCGGGCCTGGCGGGTCGGCCGGTGGACGAGACGGGTAGGGCGGCCCACCCACGGGGGGCCGGGACCGGTAGGTCCGTGTCGTCGGGTGTGACCCTGGTGCCGAGGCCAGTCCCGCGGTTCGTGGCCGCACGCGGAGGGTCGTCGCCATCCGCTACCCGAGGTGGCGTCAGTTCCGGGCGCGGAGCCGCCGCCGGCATGGCCCGCAGCGCCCCGGCCGCCCCGGGCCGCGTACCGCGGGCCGTCTCCTGCCCGTAGGTCACCGGAACCACGAGAGCTGTGGTGCCCGAGAGCAACAGTGTGGTGACGACGAGACGGCGGGCAAACGTCTGGGGGGCGCCGCCGAAGGGGATTCGCGGGGCGAGGCCGCTGCCGCGAACCTCCGCGCGCCACTCCGCAGCGAGACAGGCGATGAAGTGCGCCCACGCCGCCCAGAACAGCAGGGCCAGAATCGCCCGGGCGACTCCGCCCGCCCCACTGCCGCCTTGGATCGGCGGGCCGAGCACCAGCGCGAGGATCGCGGGGATGCCGAGAACGGCCACGGCGATCGCCGCGATCGCCCCGGCTGCCTGCAGCCGCTCCCGCGCGCGCTGCTCGGCCGGAACCGGCGGCACCGCCTGCCGGGTCGGCACGGCTGCGGGGCCGGCGGCCCGACCGCCGCCCACCGCTCCTGCGGCCGGGCCGCGCCGCCACTTCGCAGCTGGCTGCGGTGGGCCTGGCTGCAGCGGGGGTTCCGGTGCGGCCGGGGTTCCCGCCGGGGCGGGCGGATGCGAGGGCGACGGTGCCGAGGGGAACGGCGTGGTCGACATGGTTCGTCCCCGATCAGGCGCAGGGTCGGGCGGACGTGCGTGCCGGGCGAGGGGCGGCGTCGGTCCGCAGGGCACGTCGCGTGGCGCTCATGCTAGGTCCACTGCCGCGGGAATCCGGGGCGAAGTAAGAGTTCTCTGGCCTTCTTGTGACGATTAACCCGATCCCGGAGCCGGACGCCCGGATCGCTGAACGCGGACATGCTCGGAAGCAGTCGGTGGGGGATGCGGCGAGGCCGGAACCGCCAGTCGGCGTCGTCCGGAGCTCCCTTTGCGGGCAGCGCGCAGTGGGCATCCGGCCTCCTCACGCTGCTGCGCCGAGACGGCGACAGCGGGACGAACCAGGTGTAACCGTACCAGTGCGGTCGCGGAGCGGGAACGCGGGGATGACGGATACGGGATCTCTCACGCACGATGAGCATTCGGTACCCGATCCAAGGCTAATTGTCCGGATTCAACCTTGCACTGAGTAATCTCGTGCTTCGTGAGCCCGTGGTGTTGGTCGGCGCGCGCCGAGTACAGGAGAGCCCCAGCCGTCGACGCTGGGCGCGCCACGCGTGGCCCAGGTCGAGCGCCGGAGCCCGAACGTCATGGTGATCAACGCGCTGCACAGCGTGTTCGGCGCGGTGACCGCGACGTTCCGCTTCGTTCCTGACGGCCCCGGCTTTCGGGCGCCTGTCTGACGGGCGTCGACGGGACAGGTCGGTGGGGACGCGACCAGTTTCGGTTCCTCCTGGGTCGCCGGTTCGCGGGACCGGACCGCCCCGTCCGTGCGGGACTCGGCCTGGTGGCGTCTCGGCGTGGCCACCAGGCTGTGGCGCATCATCGCCTCCTCTATTAAGTTAGGCGAACCTAAGTATTGCTCGCGGTTCGATGTGGAGGCATGGGATGACGGACCAGCGGCGACGCGTCGACAGCGCACCGGTCACGGCGGGGCGTTCCCTGATCAGGGCCGCCCCGTACGGGAGCCTCGCGCTGTGGGGTGGTCCGGTCGCACACGGCCTGCGTTTCGCGACGGCGGTGACCGCGGATGTGCCATCGAACGCGCAGACCGGCCCCGTCGCGGTGCCCTGGCCGCCGCCCGTGGTGTCCTCGGCGCACCCGGTCTATGGATCGATGTCACCCGCGGAGGAGCCGTCGACCGAGGCGACGGCAAGCGGTTCGGCTGTTTCTCGGCTGCTGCTGCTCGCCCCGACACCGTTTGCCGCTGGCCTCGGCGACCAGGATGTCGCGACCCGGCTGAACCTGTGCGGGTCGGCACCCCGCTCTGGGCAGTGGGTCTCGGTCGCGTTCGGTGGATGGGTCGCCCCGCTTCCTGCGGATGCCTGGTCGGCGGCCGCCGCCCGTTTCGCGGAGCGGCATCCGACTGCCGATCTGTTCGATCTCGGCTCTGGCCGGTCGCTGCTGCAGATGGAGATTGCCGAGGCCGTCGTCCGGACCGCCCGGGCCTGCCTCCTGCTTGGCGCCGAGGCGGCGGTCGGTCTGCTGAGGGGTGCGGCTGGGTCTCGTCACTGACACAGCAGGGCACAGCACCGGTCAACCGGCGCTTTGGATCTCGCTCTGGATGTCGGCGAGCCGGATGCGTAGCTGGTCGAGCTGGGCATGCAGCTCGGTGAGGGTGCGCTCGTAGCCGGGCCAGACGGTGGTGCGGAACTCGGTCGCGCCGCGCCCATCCCAGTTCTCCGGGTCGGTGAGGGTTCTCGCGGTGGACCGCAGCTCGTCGAAGCGGGAGAGCAGCGGACCGTTGACGATCGAGGCGAGGTCCGAGACCGCGGCTATGGCCTGCGGGGTGCTGCGAACGGTGATGTCGGACGGTGAGGTCACGGTGTCCTCCAGGATGATTTCGGCCGGCATGGGAACAGGCGGTCGAGGGCGACGTGGGTGAAGCGACGACGATCAGCTTCCTGCTGCGGCGGTCCGCCTGTTGATCTCGGTGATGCCCTGGGCCAGTTCGGTGAGATCGGCGTGCAGGTTCGTGAGCGCATGCTGCACCTCCGGCCAGACCTGCCCGCGGAAGACCTGCGCCTTCGGGCCCTCCCAGTTGTGCGGGTCGGCGAGGGTGTTGCCGTGGTCGATGAGGTTCCCGGCCGTCGTCTGCAGACTGGGCAGCAACTGGCTCATTCGGGCGGCGGCCTGCATCGCCGCCGGGGTCGTGACAGTTCTCATGCGATTCCCTTCGTGGTGGATCGGGGACGGAGCGGGCCGGGGAGGGCGGCCGGCGGGCAGGTGACCTGGACGGGGAGCAGGACTCCACGCTGGATGAGCAGGCCTCGGCCCGCTGGGACGGGTCCGGGGTCGGCCCGAGGGAGCCGGAGACCGAGAAGCTCTCCGTCGACGGGCCGTCTCGGGGCGAGCAGCAGGCCGTGTCCCGCACGGCGGACGTCGACGACGAAGCCGCGGTACTGAAGCACCAGCTCCTCCGTCGAACCTGCGAGGACGAGGGCGCCCCCGGCGTCGCGGGCCTGCTGCCAGAAGCTCGCCAGCTCGGTGGCCGCCGGCTCGCCGATCAGCTCGGCGTCGTCGACGAGGACGACCGGCGGGCGTTCCCCCGGGATGACGACCCAGGGTGGGACCGCTTCGGCGGTGGGACGGGCCGTTCCACGGGGCGGGAACGGCAGGGCCGCGCCGACCATGTCGCCGGACCCGACCATGTCGCCGGACCCGGCGACGTGGTCAAGACCGGCGTCCACCACGGCCAGCACGCGCGGATGGCCCGCGAGCGCGCGCAGGGGCGAGGGGCGCGGTGTCACCGCGACGACATCGGCACCGCCGGCCAGCAGCGACAGTGCGATGGTGAGCAGCGTCGAGCTGCGCCCCGAGCGCGGCGGCCCGCCCACGACGAAGCCGGGCTCCGCACCGAGGTCGATGTCGACCACGTCCAGTTCGTCTCCGCCGAGTCCGAGGACGGCTCGTAGCCGGGGTATGGGTGGGAGACGGGACGAGGCGGCCTGGCGGACCTGCACGGCGGCGGCCATCCGGGCGGGGGTGACGCAGTCCGGCAGCGCCTCGACGCGGAAGGGGCGGTCATCGGCCCCGACCGATCCCACCGCGGCAGCGGCCTGGACCTGTGCGCCCACGGTTCGTAACGCCGCCACCTGAGCGCGGCCGGTCGGTTCCGCATCGAGCAGGGCGACCTGGACTTCGACGGGGGTCGGGAAGCGACCTCCGATCACGACCCCCCGCCCGGGGGGCAGCCGCTCGGGCATGTTCGCGGCCGAGATGCCGGCCAGGGCGTAGTCGCCGGAATCGGCCATCCTCAGGATCAGCCGCTCGTCGATGAGGGAGGCCAACCGGCCGGTCAGCCCGCGCCGATCCGTGGACAGGATCACCCTCAGCCCAGCCGCCGGACCCTCTCGTAACAGCCGAAGGAGGCTGTCGACGAGTTCCCCACTGTCGGAGTCCTCGGACGCGGCGAGCAGACCCTCGAAGCCGTCGAGGAGGAGCACCAGGTAAGGCGGGCGGACAGCGGGGTCGCCTCTGGTGACGGCGCGCGCCTCCCGCAGATCCGCCACCCCGTCCGCGGTGAGGCGCCGATGCCGCTGCTCGACGGCGACGGTCAGGCGGGCGAGCATCCGCCCGACCCGCTCGGGATCGTCCCGGCCGACGAGCGCGCCGGTGTGCGGCAGGCTGGTCAGGGCGGCCAGTGCGCCGCCGCCGTAGTCCAGCCCGTAGAGGTGGACGTCTCGGGGGGACAGCGCGCCGGCGATCGCCCCCGCCGCGGTCCGCAGGGCCGTGGAACGACCGGACCGTGGCGCGCCGACGACCATCAGATGGCCGCCGCCCTCCAGGTCCAACGTGAGGGACTGTTGCAACTGGCGATCACAACGGTCGGACAGGCCGATGGCGACCGGGGCGAGCACCGCGCGGGTGCGGCCGGGTCCGGAACGGCGCCGCCCGGGCGGACCCGCGTGGCGTGCATGCCGCTCGTCGGAACCGGCGGCTGCCGGCAGCGAGGAGAGAGGAATCCGCTCCGGTAGCGGCGGAAGCCAGGGACTGGGAAGGGTAGGAAGCCTCAGGACGGTCGCGGCTTCGCGGACCGCCCGCACCAGAACGGTCAGCTCGGTATCGCTGGCCGCGCAGTCCCGAGACGCGACGCTAGGCCGCTGCCCCGGCCCCGGCCCCGGTGCACCGGGCTTGGGCCACGCCAACAGGGTCACGCGCGCAGTGGCCGCGCCGGTGGTCTCGTCGCCTTCCGGCCGAACCGGACTGCCCACCCAGGCGGTCTGCACGGTGGTGAGCCGGTCGGGCCCGGTGCGTACGACTGCCCTGCCGGGGGTCGTGGGCACGATCGCGGCGGCGTCCGAACAGCCGACGACGTCCTCGCTTTCGGCCCCGTCGGTCACCCGCAGGGCGATGCGCAGATTCGTGTTCGCCCGGATCTCCGGGGAGACGACGCCGCTTGGACGCTGGGTGGCCAGGAGCAGGTGGATGCCGAGGGAGCGCCCGCGCTGGGCGAGGCTGACCAGCCCGGTGACGAAGTCGGGCAGCTCCCGGGCCAGGGTGGCGAACTCGTCGACGACGAGAACCAACCGCGGCGGGATCGCCAGCTCGCCGGGACCGGCACCCGGCGCCGCGCGGCGTAGAGCGTCGAGATCCTTGGCGCCGAACCGGGCGAGGAGCGCCTCGCGGCGGTGTAGCTCGGCGGACAGCGAGGTCAGGGCTCTGCGGACCAGATGCGGGTCGAGATCCGTGACGAGACCCACGGTGTGCGGCAGCGCGGCGCATTCGGCGAACGCGCTACCACCCTTGTAGTCGACGAGCACGAACACCAGCTCGTCGGGCCGGTAGGTCACGGCATGCGCGGCGATGATCGTCTGAAGTAGTTCCGATTTGCCCGATCCGGTCGTACCTGCGATCAGTCCGTGTGGGCCGTCGCGGGAGAGGTCGAGAGTGAACGTCCCGCCGCCGGCGACTCCGACCGGAACGGGGCGGCTTCCCGGCGGGGCCCCGGTGGCCGGTGCGGACGACCATCTCCGCAGGATCGTCGACGCGGCCGGTCGGCCCCCGCCGATGATGTCCGACAGCCGCACGGCCATGGGGAGCGCGGCGTCGTCGTCGGCCGCGACGCGAAGCGGCGCGAGTGCCCGAGCCACCGACTCGTGCCAACGGGCCGCCCCGGGCGGTGCGTGACCGCCGTCCCCGGCCGGACCGATGAGGTCGGCATGAACATTCCTGATCATCCCTGCCCGGTCCTGGCGCACCGTGAGATGCCCGCCGTCGGGTTCCACCACAGCCCGGCACTCGACCGGAAGATCATGGGCGTCGGCCTCCAGACAGAGCACGTGAATGCCCACCGGCGGGCCGGCGCGTAGCACCTGGATCATTCCGGTGACCGACCGCAGCGAGCGTGCGCCGTCCAGCACGAGCAGGACGTCGGGGCCGGCGGGGCGGCGGTCGGGCGGCAAACCCGCGCGGCGTTGCATCAGCGAGCGGAGTTCGGCGACGCACGCGACCCGGTCTGCCTCGTTCGTCGCGAACCGCACCGCTGCGTCCTCGGCGGCGGGACGACAGTGCGGCAGCCAGCGAATCCAGCGCCACCCGGCGGCACGGTCGGCCTCGGCCGTCATCACGCGGATCGTCAGTTCCTCGGGGCTGTGCAGAACGGCGGCCTGCGCGACGAGCCAACAGCCGAGTTCCTGGGACCGGGCGCCCGGCGCCGCGACCCCGACGACGCCGTTCTCGCTCAGGGAGACCACGGCGGGCAGATCGGCGCGCATCGGGTCGGCCGGGTGATCGGGGGTGTCGGTGATCCGGACGGTGCTTGGCTGGTGCGCGATGCCAAGGCGAAGCCGCAGGTAGTCGGCGTCGCCCCGGCGTCGCACCCACAGCCCGGAATCTCGTTGCCAGGCCGTGGCGAACAGGCTCGCCGGGTCGGGCTGCTCGGCGTGGCGCTCGGCGCACTCCACTTCGAGCGCCGCCTGCGCCGCGTGTTCCACCTCGTCGCGCAGTCGGCGATGGCGCGCGGTGGCCTCGCGGAACTCGCGGCGGTCCCGCCGGCGCCCGCTCACCACGGACAGGATCAGGTTCAACGGTCCGAGGACGGCGAACAGCAGGACATAGAGCGTGTGCAGCACCGCGGCCATCGCCACAGCGGCGAGCAGGGGAAGGAACGTGGCCAGCACGGGGACAGGCGCTCGGCGGGGCTCTTCCGGCGCCGCGGGCAGTGCGAAGGTGGACGCCCGCTGGGGTGGGCGTAGCCGTGGCGGGCGGTTGACGTCGAGCC
>NZ_JANEZT010000049.1 GCF_025403405.1 Frankia tisae | reverse complement strand
TCGGATCCGTGGTGAAAGCATGCCTCGTGCTGCTCCACATGGAGCACCAGCGCACCACGTAGAGATCAACGTATGCACACAGCGTTGTTGCTACCAAAGGTGACGAAAGGTTACCGGGAAAGGTTCAATGTCGGGTGGCGCATTCCGATCATGTGGCAAGTACGGGGTACGTGGCGTGCGGCATTGCTCTGGGTGACAGGTGGCTCCCGTTCCGACCAGCCGTCACGGGCGATGGATCCGGCTATCTCTCCTTAATCTTGTGCCGTGGCGGCAGATGAGGCTGAGGGCGAGGTTTCGCGGACGTGGTACACCCGGTTCTCGACTCCCCGCCGTTGGCGGACGCGGGTGTGAATCGAAAGCCTCAGCTACCAGCTACGGAAAATCACCAAGAACCGGGGATGTAACTGGGCAGGTCCGGTAGATCGCTTGTTTTCGGCTGGCCGGGTGTCGCCGGTGACACGGCGAGCCGGGCTGTTGGCGGACCGTGCTTGGCCAGGTCGCAAGGTCCGGGTGTGCCCGATGATCCGCCTACGCAGCGGCCGGCGCCGTCGTGTTGGGACGCCCACAACAGCCTGACCCCAACCAAAGACCAAAAGAGCACCTAACCGGTTACCGGGGGTGTTTCCCGAAGAACAACGCGGTCGTGCAGCTGCTGTGGCCGGCGATCGTCGAGCTCGCCACCGCCTTCCCCGACCGTAGCCTCGCCCTCACTCGGTGACTGCTCGATGATCAGGTCATGGCCACCGGCGCCCCGTCCGACGACGTCGCCGCCGCGCTCGCCGACGCCAGCGCGCTGCGCCGCGTCGACGCCGAGGACCTCGCCGACCTGCTCCGCCAGCCGCCAGCATCACCACCCTTCCGGCGGAGTCTCGGTCCGACAGACCGGACGAGACGCATAGGGCGACGGGACTGTCACTGCAGGAGCCCGAGGGCGCGCCCCCGTTGCCCCCAGGCCATCCGGCGCGCCCGGTCGGCGTCCCCACTGTTTAGGCAGATCCGCACTATTTCTGTAGAGATTTATTCTGGTTTTCCCCTTCTCCCGCACACAGGCTGAGCCCGTCCCGGCAGCTCAGTGCTGCCCTCATGCCCTTGATCGGGAGAACCTGTGGGTCTCGAACTGGACGGAAAGCGCGCCATCGTCACCGGCGGCGGCACCGGAATCGGCTACGCCATCGCCGAGGAGCTGGTGCGCGAGGGCGCGCGTGTCGCGATCGCTGGACGCCGGCGGGAGGTCCTGGACGGCGCGGCCAAATTGATCAAGGAATCCACCGGCGCCGACGTGCTCGCCGTCCCGGCGGATACCGGTGACGAGGACTCGGTCCGCAACCTGGTCGACACCGTGCAGGCCGCCTTCGGCGGCGTCGACATCCTCGTCAACAACGCCGCCGAGCAACCCGCCCAGAAGGGGCCCAGCTTCAACGACGCGGACGACGAATGGTTCCACCGCCAGATCAACGTCAAGGTGATCGGCTACCTCCGCACCATCAAGGCCGTCGCTCCACTGCTGATCGAGAACGGCTGGGGCCGGATCATCAACATCAGCGGCACCGGCGCCCGCTCGACCGTCTCGGTGATCGGGTCGGTGCGCAACGCCTCGGTGATCGCACTGACGAAAAACGTCGCCGACGAGCTCGGGCCGCACGGAATCAACGTCACCACCGTCCACCCGGGGCCCACCCGCACCGACCGCTACATCGAGCTGCGGCAGGCCCGCTCGGCCGACGGCAGCGCACTGCTTCCCGCCCCGGACAACGTCATCGGCCGCGTGATCGAACCGCGGGAGGTGGCGTGGGTCGTCGCCTTCCTCGCCTCGCCGCGCAGCGTAGCGATCACCGGTGACAACGTCTTCGCCGGCGGCGGCGTCCCCGGATCCATCTACTACTGATCGCCCGCAGGGAGCACACCCATGACTGAACTCGCCACCTCCGCCACCTCCGCCGCCGCCACCATCGACGTCGAGGCGTTGCGCACTCTGCTCGCCAGCGGCGAGGAGTACGCACTCGTCGATGTCCGTGAGTCCGGCGTCACCGCCCACGAAGGCTCGATCCTGCTCGCGGTGTCGATTCCGCTCAGCGTCCTGGAACTCAAGGTCGGAGCCCTCATCCCGCGACGCGACACGCCAGTGATCACCTACGACGGCGGTGGCGGCGAGCTGGCCGAGCGGGGCGCCGCGCGGCTGCGCGAACTGGGCTACACCGACGTACGCGCACTGGACGGGGGTCTCGCCGCGTGGGCCGGCGCCGGCCACAAGGTCCACAGCGGCGGCGATCACGTCATCGGGCAGGCCTTCGGCGAGTGGATCGAGGAGGTCTACAAGACGCCGCACATCAGCGTCCCGGAACTGTTGGAGCGTCGGGCCGCCGGCGAGGACATCGTCCTGCTCGACAGCCGCCCGATCGGCGAGTTCACCCATCACAGCCTGCCCGGCGGCACGTCGATCCCCGGCGCCGAGCTGGTCTACCGCGCCGCCGAGGTGGTGCTGTCGCCGGACACCCTCGTCGTGGTCAACTGCGCCGGGCGCACGCGCAGCATCCTCGGCGCGCAGGTGCTCATCAACGCCGGCCTGCCCAACCGCGTCGTCTCGCTGGAAGGCGGCACGCAGTCGTGGGTTCTGGAGGGGCACGAACTCGACCACGGCAAGACGTCCGCTGCCCCGCTTCCGTCGGGTGCGGCCCTGGATGCGGCGAAGGCGGCCGGGGCCCGTTTCGGTGAGCGGTTCGGGATCGCCCACATCGACCGGGCGAAGCTGGACAGCTTCCGCAACGACGGCTCCCGCTCGCTGTTCGTCCTGGATGTGCGCACTGTCGAGGAGTTCGAGGCCGGCCACCTGCCGGGGTCGCTCTCGGCGCCCAGCTGGGACGTCGCACCCTGGGTGTTCCGCCACGTGGGTACCCACCACTCCCGGGTCGTCCTGGTCGACAACGACGGCGTCCGTGCCACGGTCGCCGCCTCGTGGATCGCACAGATCGGCTGGGCCGAGGTGTATGTCCTCGACGACGCACTCGACGGTGTCGAACTGGAGTCCGGGGAGGTGCCGCGGCCGGTGCTGAACCTGCCGACGGCCGGCTATACCACCATCACGCCAGGTCAGCTCAACACCGCGCTCTCGACCGACGTCCTCGTCCTGGACGTCGCTGCGAGTCCGGAGTACCGCACCGGGCACATCCCCGGCGCCCGCTTCGCCCTCCGATCCCGGCTCGCCGGCGCGCCGGCGCAGATCCCCGGTAGCGGGCCGATCGTGGTCACGTCGACCGACGGCGTCCTCGCGCGCTACGCGGCGGCCGAGCTGACGTCCCTCACCGACCGTCCGGTCCAGGTGCTCGACGGCGGCACGGACGCCTGGCGCCAGGCCGGCTTCCCCGTCGAGACCGACCGGACGATCTGGCTGCACGAGCCGGAGGACGTCGTCGCCTCCGGCTGGCGTGAGACGGACCTGGAGGCCCGCAAAGCCGGGTTCCGTCACTACCTGTCCTGGGAACTCGGTCTGGTCGCCGAGCTCGACCAGGACGACACCGTCCCCTTCGCCACGTTCGACTGAGGGTGCAAGCCCGTGAGGACACGCTCATGACCGCCATCGCCACGCGCCTGAGCATCAGGCCGCTCAACGCCAACTTCGGCGCCGAGATCACCGGCGTCGACCTGTCGCGGGAACTCGACGCGGCCACCGCCGCCGGACTCCGGGAGGCCTGGCTGGACTACCAGGTGCTGTTCTTCCCGGGCCAGCACCTCGACCCCAGCCAGCAGGAGCGCTTCGCGGCCGTCATCGGCGAACTGACTGCGGGAAGTGCGGTGCTGAACCCGATCGACGCCGGCAGCCGCGTCGTCGCCTTCGACTCCCGCACGTTCACGAACGACTCCGGCTACAACCTGGTCAACGACGTCTGGCATGCCGACGTCACCTTCACGCCGACCCCCCCGGCCGGCGCGGTGTTCAACGTCGTCACCCTTCCGTCGGCCGGTGGCTCCACGGCGTTCGCGTCCGCGCACGTCGGCTACGAGTCGCTCAGCGCGCCGGTGCAGCAGTTCCTGGAGGGCCTCGTGGCGGTGCACGGCTATGCCGGGCCTCGCCCGGACGGCCACTGGGAGGGACACGACCTCGCGCCCGAGGGCGTCGAGCACCCGGTGGTCGCGGTACACCCCGAGACCAGCCGCAAGGGGCTGTTCGTCAACCCGCAACTGACCCGCTCCATCAAAGGGCTCAGCGCGGTGGAGAGCGACGCGATCCTCAAGATCGTCTACGATCAGACGACCCGGCTGGACAACGTCATCCAGTACCACTGGCGCGAGGGCGACGCCGCCCTGTGGGACAACCGGGCGGTCTGGCACCGCCGCGTCGCCGACAACCACCCGGACTCCGCGCGCGTGGTCCACCGCGTGCAACTGCGCGGCACCCGACCGGTCGGCGTGCACGGCGCCGCTCCCGCCGGGGTGGCGCGGTGACCACCGCCGAGCTGGTCGACGACACCACGGTCGCGCCCAAGAACACGGCCGCCGCGAAGCCCGTCGCGCTGGACAAGTCGCTGATCGACCTCAGTCCGAAGAACCGCGGCCGCGAGAAGATCCTCGAGCGGATCAAGTTCTGGCGTGGCTGGACCCTTCGGATCGGCGTGCCCGTCCTGCTCGTCGTGTTCTGGCAGCTGGTCCTGAACTGGGGCTGGACGACGGAGGACCAGCTGCCGTCGCCGGAGACGATCGTCAAGGCCTACAAGTATCTCTGGGACAACGGCTCGCTGCAGGCGGCCCTGCCGGTGTCGCTGCGTCGCGCCGGGGAGGGCCTGCTGATCGGCAGCACCGTCGGCCTGGTCCTCGGCATCTTCGCCGGGCTCTGGAAGATCGGCGAGGAGATCTTCGACGCGACGCTGCAGATGCTGCGGACGGTGCCGTTCATCGCTCTGGTGCCGCTGTTCGTCACCTGGTTCGGCATCGACGAGAGCTCCAAGCTCGCGCTCATCATCGCGGCCGCGCTGTTCCCGCTCTACCTGAACACCTTCCACGCGGTGCGCGGTGTCGACGTGAAGCTCATCGAGGCCGGGCAGACCTTCGGCCTGTCGGGCTTCCAGATCGCACGGCGGATCATCTTCCCGACGGCGCTGCCGGGCATCCTCACCGGCCTGCGTTTCGCGTGCTCCTTCTCGCTGCTGTCACTGGTGCTGGCCGAGCAGGTCAACTCCACCGCCGGCATCGGCTATCTGATCATCAACGCCCAGAACAACCAGCGGCCGGACATCGTCATCGCCGGCATCTGGATCTATGCGGTACTGGGCATCGCCATCGACTTTCTCATGCGGGGCGTGGAGCGTCTCGCCCTGCCCTGGAGAGCCCGTGTCGGCATCGGCTGAAACTCTCGAGAACGTCTCCCAGGCCGTTGACGCCAGCACCGCTGACCGGACCCCGACCCCGGCCGGCGAGCGGTACGCGGTCAGGGCATCCGGCGTCCGGCGTGTCTTCAGCGGCCGCGCCGTGCTCGACGGCGTCGATCTGGCGCTGAAGAAGGGCGACTTCGTCGCGCTGCTCGGCCCGTCGGGCACCGGCAAGACGACGCTGCTGCGCATCATCGGCGGCCTCGACATCGCCGACGAGGGGCACGTCGTCGTCCCCAGGCTGCGTTCGATCGTCTTCCAGGAACCGCGCCTGGTGCCCTCGCAACGGGTCTGGCGCAACGTCGCGCTCGGTGCCCGGCGACCGCGCGCCGCCCGCCGCAGGGCGCTCGACGCCCTCGCCGAGGTCGGCATCGACCAGCATGCCATGGCGTGGCCGCGGACGCTGTCCGGTGGCGAGGCGCAACGCGTGGCGCTCGCCCGCGCCCTGGTCACCGAGCCCGACCTGCTGCTACTGGACGAGCCGTTCGCGTCGCTCGACGCCCTGACCCGCATCAAGATGCACGACCTGCTGGCGGCGCTGTGCGCCAAGCACCAGCCGGCCGTCGTCCTGGTCACGCACGACGTCGATGAGGCGATCCTGCTCGCCGACCGCGTCCTGGTCCTGTCCAACGGCACGATCGCCCTGGACCAGCACGTCGACATCGAAAAGCCCCGCCGGCGCGACGATCCGCGGTTCCTCGAACTCCGGGCGACGTTGCTCGAGCAGCTCGGCATCGCCCGCACCGTCGGCGGCGAAGGCGCGGATGTGCCGTCGGACCACTGAAGCCAGCAACCCATCACCAGCCAGCAATCCATCACCGACCACTGACGATCACGACTCGAGGAATCCCATCTTCATGAGCTCCACTACTCGAAAGCCCTGGCGTCTCGCGCGCGGCACGTCCGCCGTCGTCATCGCGGCCCTGACGGCCGTCCTCGCCGCGTGCGGCAGCTCCGGCGGCGCGTCGGCCTCGGGCGGTGGCAGCAGCCCGGCCGCGGGCGGCGGTTCGGTCCGTGCCAGCGGCGGGGTCGACCTCTCCGGCGTCAACCTCAAGATCAGCTACCAGACGGCGGAGTTCCCGGCCCTGCTGAAGGCATCCGGCCTGTTCAGCAACCTCCCGTACAAGTACGAGGTCCCGATCATCAACGGTCCGGCCAACCAGCTGGCCGCGCTGTACGGCAGTCAGATCGACGTCGGGGAGGCCGGCGACAACACCGGCGCGTTCGAGGTCGCCAACGCCACGACGGACTGGGCCAAGACCGGCCCGCCGATCCAGAGCTTCGCGATCGTTTACACGCCCAAGGCGCCGCACCCGTCGCCGGCTGTGTTCGTGACGAAAAGCTCCGGGATCAAGACGCTCGCCGACCTGAAGGGCAAGAAGATCGGCTACAACTACGGCGGCAACATCTACGCTGGCTACGTCGCGCTGCTGGCCCAGGCCGGCCTGAGCCCGAAGGACGTCAAGCCCGTACAGTTCCCGGCGAACCAGGCGGCGGCGAACGCCTTCAACGCCGGCGACCTCGACGCCGTGGTGTCCAGTTACAGCGTCGTCCAGAAGCCGGTCGACTCCGGCCAGGCGACCCAGATCGCCGACCCGCACAGCCTCGGCATCATCGGTGGCGGTGGCTGGATCGCGCGCACCTCGGTCCTGAAGGATCCGGTCAAGCTTGCCGCGATCAAGGACTTCTTCACCCGGCTGCGCACGTTCTACGAGCAGTGGGTGCCCGCGCATGAGGACGCCTACGAGCACGTGCTGGAGACGGTCTCCAACCAGACGCCGAAAATTGCCAAGATCAACTACGAGAATGCCAAGTACACCACGTTCTACAAGATCGGCAGCCCGCAGTTCAGCAAGATCCAGAAGGAGATCGTCGACGGTGCCTACAAGATCGGCGGACTCAAGTCCGACGCCGACGGCAAGATCGGCTACACCACCGAGTTCGACGGCATCCTGACCAGCTCCGGCTGATCCTGATCCGGCCCGACGAACCCATCACCCGACGGGAAAGCAATGAGCGAGCGCCGACTCCATCTCAATGTCAACGTCACCGGAACCGGCCGCCACCCGGGTGCCTGGCGGCTGCAGGACGACCCCGCCCTCTTCGCCGACATCGACTTCTTCGTCGACATTGCCCGTATCGCCGAGCGCGGGACCTTCGACGCGGTCTTCATCGCCGACGTCGCCGCCATTCCCGGCGAACCGCCGCTGGAGCCATACCAGGCGCTGGACAACAGCGTCCTGCTCGGCGGGCTCGCGCTGGCAACCGAATACATCGGCCTGGTCGCGACCGCCTCGACGACCTATAACGACCCGTTCAACCTCTCCCGCCGGATCGCCACCCTCGACCACATCAGCAAGGGCCGCGCGGCGGTCAACCTGGTGACCACCGGCAGCCCGAACGCCGCCTACAACTACGGCTGGGACAGGCATCCCGACCACCCGACCCGCTACGCCCGGGCCGAAGAGTTCGCCGACGTGCTCAACAAGCTCTGGGACAGCTGGGAGGACGACGCGATCGTCGGCGACAAGGTCGCCGACCGGTGGGTCGCCGGCGACAGGATCCACACCATCGACCATCACGGCGAGCACTTCCACGTCCGGGGCCCGTCGATCATCCCCCGCTCCCCGCAGGGACGACCGGTGATCTTCCAGGCGGGTGGCTCGGAGGGCGGGCTGAATCTCGGCGCGCGGGTGGCCGACGCGATCTTCACCACCCAGACCACGCTCGACAGCGCGCAGGAGTACTACTCCGACATCCAGGCCCGCGCCACCGGGTTCGGGCGCGGCCCCGACCAGCCGCTCGTCCTGCCCGGGTTCTTCCCGGTCGTCGGCTCCACCGAGGCCGCGGCCCGCGCCCGCAAGGCTCAGCTCAACGAGCTGTTCGACTTCACCCACGAGGTGCCGCGCTTCGCCGCGATGCTCGGGCTGCGGTCGGACGACCTGCAGCTCGACAAGGAGGTCCCCTACGACAAGGTGCAGTTCGACGCCGGGTACGAGGGCATGCACGCGATGCGCCGGGCGACCTACCGCCTCGCCGTCGAAGGGCGGCTGACGGTGCGCGAGCTGATTCAACACAGCGCGGGGTTCCACCGCCAGGTGGTCGGTACGCCGGAGCAGGTCGCCGACCACATCGAGAAGTGGTTTCGCAACCGCGCGGCGGACGGTTTCAACCTGAACTTCGACGTCTTCCCGACCGGCCTGGAGATCTTCGTCGACCACGTGGTCCCGGAGCTGCGGCGACGCGGACTGTTCCGCACCGAATACACCGGCATCACGCTGCGCGAACATCTCGGCCTGCCCCGCCCCGACAGCCAGTACGTACGAGCCGCCGCGCAGGCCTGCTGACCCTTCGGCTACAGGCCCCGGGGCACGCGCTACGACGCCCCAGCGGACCGGCCAAGCGCGGGCACGGCCGGTGCCGGGAGGGGCAGGCCAAGGTTGCCGCGCAGCGTCGTGGACTCGTATTCGGTGCGGAACAGTCCCCGGCGCTGTAGTTCCGGCACCAGGTGGTCGACGATCAGATCGAGGCCGTCGGGGTAGAAGTCGTGATTCAGGTTGAAGCCGTCCGCCGCGCCCTCGATGAAAAACTCCTCGATCTCGTCGGCGACCTGCTCCGGCGTGCCGACCACGATCCGGTGCCCACCACCGGAGATGTGTCGGTCCAGCAACTGTCGCACCGTCAGCCCCTCGTTGCGAGCGGCAGTCAGCACCGAGTTCGCGAAACCGAAGCTGTTCGGCTTCCAGTCCGGTGAGTCGACCAGGTGCCACGGAAGCGGCCCATCGAGCGTGAGGCTCTCCACCGGCAGCGCGATCTGGAAAGCCAGGGCGGCCAGGGCATCGGGCTCCTCGGCGAGACCGGTCAGCAGATCGCGCCGCTGGTGTGCCTCGGCCTCGGTGCTGCCGAGGATCGGCCACAGGCCGGGCAGGATCAGAACCTCGTCGGGGTTACGGCCGTAGACCTCGGCGGCACGAGACTTGATCTTGCGCGCGAATTCCTTTCCCTGGGCCAGGCCGTGCTCGGCGCAGAAGACCGCATCGGCGTACTTGGCCGCCAGGTCGATGCCGTGGCGCGAAGCACCTGCCTGGAGCACGACCGGGTGCCCCTGCGGCGACCGTGGCACCTGGTACCAGGTGTTCACCTGCAGGTGCTCGCCGGCGAAGTCGACCTCGCGGACCTTCGACAGGTCCGTCAACTCCCCGGTCTGTCTGTCGCCGATCAACGCGTCTGGGTCCCAGGACTCCCACAGGGCCTTGATCACCGAGATGGCCTCGTCGGCGCGGCCGTAGCGGGTGTCGCGGTCCGGGTGCTCCGCCAGCCCGAACTGGGCACCGGCCCGGCCGGACTGGGTGGTCACGACGTTGATCGCCGCCCTGCCGCCGGACACCAGATCCAGCGAGGAGCCGAGCCGGGCGATGTGATAAGGGTGCCGGTAGGTCGAAGACACCGTCGCCACCAGGCCGACGTGCGTGGTGGCGCGCGCGACCGCGGTCAGCACGATGAAGGGGTCCAGGGCGTTCCACGGCTTGGTGAAGTCCTGCTGGGAGTACCCGAGGGTCTCGGCCAGGAACACCGCGTCGAGCAGGCCGCGCTCCGCGGTCCGACCGAGGTTCTCCCAGACGCCGACGTCCAGGAATCCCAGCGGCTCGTCACGCAGCCGCCACCCACCGGGTGCACGCCCAAGCGCGTTGGCGTTCACATTCAGGTGCAGTGTCCGGGTGCTCACGAACGGAACTCTCCTATCGGGTTAACGGGTCCTGCTGCAGGCAGGTGGGGATGTCCTGCGTTCGCCGCAGTGGCGCGTCTCGCGCCGGGCACCTACGGCGGAAGCCCGTCGTCGACGACGGGCAGAGGCAGGCGCCGTTCGTTCATCGGACTCATCGTCGACGCAGCCCATCGCGTGAATGAAGGGCGAACCGCTACCAACTCGGTTTAGCGGGCCCTTAGTAATCGAGGATGGTTCGCCGAAGCGACGTCCGGCCAGCGCGGGACAGTTAAGTGCAGGCGGACCGACACGTTAGCCGATCCTGATTGATCCCGTGCCGCGGCGGACCGAATCTAAGATGCCACACCATCAGGGAGCATCGATGACCGAACTTGCCGAGGCCACCAGCGCCGTCACCTTCGATTCCCCGCAGCTGCAGGAGTTGATCGACCACATCGCCGACGGCGCGATCGAGCGCGACGAGCGCGACGAGCTGCCGTACGCGGCCATCGCCGCGGTCAAGGCGGCTCGGCTCGGTGCGCTGCGGCTGCCGGTCGAACGGGGCGGCGGCGGGGCAACCCTCACGCAGCTCTACGAGGTGTTCATCGAGCTGGGAGCGGCGGACTCCAACGTGGCGCACATCCTGCGCAGTCACTTCGGAATCGTCGAGGACCTGCTCCGCAGCACCCGCCCCGAGGACGGGCGCTGGCTCGAGCGCATCGCCGAAGGCGATCTGTTCGGTGGCGCTTCCACCGAGATCGATGCGCCGGCCGGCAGCACCGACTATCCGTACAGGACCGCCATCACCCAGACTCCGAGCGGCCTGCGGCTGAATGGCACGAAGCACTACAGCACCGGCAACCTCTATGTCGACTGGCTGATTGTGGGGGCTACGGACGTCGACGGCGGGAAGGTGCAGGTGATTATCCCGGCCGATCGGCTGGGTGTGCTGAGGCCCAACGACTGGGACGGCTTCGGGCAGCGCTTCACCGGCAGCGGGACCACGAGTTTCGACAACGTCGAAATCCACCCCGAGGACTATTTCAGCAAAGAAACATCCAGACGCGAAAAACTGCCCTACCCGGCCACGTTCTTCCACCTCCAGCTGAACGCGATGATCGCCGGGGTGCTGCGCCGCGTCGCCCTCGACGCGGTAGAACTGGTGCGCGCCAGGCGCCGAGCGTTCTACCACGCCCCCAGCGACGTCCCGGCTGAGGACCCCATCCTGCAGTACAGCGTCGGACTGCTCGCCAGCCAGGCGTTCGCGGCCGAGGCCCTGGTCCTCACCACCGCAGCGGCGCTGGAGCAGGCGTACGCCGCCCACGGGACACCCGAGGAACAACAGTTGTCACTGCGGGCCGCGCTGCTCAACGCCAAAGCCAAGGTCGTCATCGACGAACTCGCCAACCGGGCGTCGTCTGAACTCTTCGACGTCGGCGGCGGCTCACTGACTCGTCGCGGCGCCCATCTGGACCGGCACTGGCGCAACATCCGCTCGATCGCCGCCCACAACCCCAAGACCCTCAAAGCGGTCGCGGTCGGCCGCTACGAACTCAACGGAACGCCGCTTCCCAACCAGGGCTTCTTCTAGGATCTGTCAGCCGCAGTTCGGCCGCAGTGGGGAAGACCGTACCTGTCCGGGCCCTCGGTCAGGGCGCCTCCTTCCCGTGGACGGCAAGCTTCCCGTGGACGGCAAGGTGGTACTGCTCAAGTCCCAGGTTCGCGCGCAGCGTCTCGCCCTCGTACTCCTCGCGGACGAGACCCTTCTCGCGCAGCAACGGGAGTACCTCGCCGGCGAAACGGGCGAAGGAGCCGCCCCCCTGCAGGGTGAAGCCGTCGCAGGCGCGGACGGTGAACCACTCGGCGAAGAGGTCGGCGACCTGCCTGGGTGTACCGATGGCGAGCAGGTGCCCACCACCGTGGAGGCGTTCCAGGAACTGGCGCACGGTGATGTTCTCGCGTTCGGTGATGAAGTCGTGCAACAGCAGTCCGCGGCTCACCCGGCGCCGGGCGGCCAACATCGTGTCGCGCGACGGGATGCGCTCGAGAGGGATCACGTCGTCCAGGTCCAGGCCGTCCAGATCGATCGCCGGCGCCTCGCGCTTGACGAACTTGCGCCGATCCTCGTAGAAGCCATCGTCCTTGAAGGCATCGCGGTACAGCTCCCAGGCCTCCTGCTCGGTGTCGCCGATGAAGATGCGGATTCCGGGAAGCACGCGCAGCGAGTCGGGGTGCCGGCCGTTGCCCGCGACGAGCCGCTTCACCTGGTCGTAGTACTCGCGCGCGTGCGCCAGGTCGGGAGTGGCCACGAAGATCGCCTCCCCGAATCTGGCAGCGAACCGGATGCCGTCCTCGGACGCTCCGGCCTGGAAGACGACAGGCAGGTCCTCGACGATCCGCGAGACGTCGAGGGCCTGCTCGACGGAGAAGTGGGTGCCGACGTGGTTGGTGTCGTGGATGCGGGCGGGGTCGACCACCGACGTGCCGTCCGCGAGGTAGGACAGGGCGCCGGGCTCCCACCCGTCCCAGAGCTTCACGACGACTTCGGTGAACTCCGTCGCACGGTCGTAGCGCTCCGCCGGTGTTCCAAGGGTGGCCGGACCGAAGTTGACCTCGCCGTTGTAGGAGGTGACCGCGTTCCAGCCGGCGCGCCCGCCGCTGACGTAGTGCAGTGTCGCGATCTGCCGCGCCACGTTGTACGGCTCGAAGAACGACGTCGAGGCGGTCACCACCAGGCCGATGTGTCGGGTCACCGACGCCAGCGCCGCGCTGACCGCCAGCGGCTCGGTGAGCATGTCCGGGTCGTGCCTGATATGGAACTTGTCGAAGCCGAGGAAGTCGGCCTTGAACAGCGCGTCGAGCCTGGCGGCTTCCGCCTGCTGGGCGAAGTCGATGTAGCGTGCGATGCCCGTGCGAGGCGTGATGCCGTGATCGGCCCGCAGGTCGTGCCAGAGGTTCGGCTCGGCGAACGGGACGAGGGCGAGGTAGTTGCGTCGCGGTGCCATGGGCTGACTCCTTGAGGTCGCCGACTCCTTGTGCCCGCGGATGGCGGTCAGGCCGGGATGGGCAGACCGAGGTGTTCACGCAACGTGCTGCCCGCGTAGTCGCGTCGGAACAGACCGCGGTCCTGCAGTCTCGGGATGACGTGCTCGATGAAGCCGTGCAGTCCCTCGGCGCCGTTGCTGAACCGCAGCACGAACCCGTCCGCGCCGCCCTCGTCGAACCAGAGCCCGAGGTCGTCCGCGACCTGCTCGAAGCTGCCGGTGAGGCGGTAGTGGGCGTGTCCCTGCAGGTGCTCGATGATCAGCTGGCGCAGCGTGAGGCCCTTGCGGGCCAGGCCGCGGTACAGCTCGCTGCGGCTGCGGCGCCGCCGCAGGGACTCGCTGTCGGGTAGCGCGTCGAGCCGCTCGGCGGGGATGGGCTCGTCCAGGTCGAGGTCGGAAAGCTCGATCCCGGTCGGCCCTTCGCGTTCCGCGGCGACGACGGCGCCGAAGGCAAGTGCGAGACTGCGGCGGCCGGCCTCCACGTCGAGCGCGTCGATCAGCGCCTGGCCCTGTTCCTTCGCCTCGACCTCGGTAGACGCGGCGATCAGGTGCACACCGGGGAAGACCAGCGGCGCGGGGGCGTCGCTGCCACGCTGCTCGGCGACCGCCGCCGCGAGCCGGTTCCTGAAGCCCAGGGCATGGTCGAGGTCGGGGGAGGCGGAGAAGATCGCCTCGGCGTACCTGCCGGCGAACCGAAGCCCCTCGGCCGAGGCGCCCGCCTGCCACTGGACCGGCCAGCCCTGCGGCGAGCGCGGGATGCCGAGTGCGCCGTCGGTGCGCAGGAACTCGCCCTCGTAGGTGAAGCGGTCGATTTTGCTCGAGTCGATGCGCGGCTTCTTGGCGCTACCGGTGCTGACCGCGTCCGCGTGCCAGCCACGCCACAGGCCCTGGACGATGTCGACGAACTCGACCGCCCGCTGGTAGCGGATCGTCTGGTCGGGCAGTTCGTCGAAGCCGAACTGCTTCTCGCCGCCGAAGGAGGTCACCGCGTTCCAGCCGAGCCGCCCGCCGCTGAGTTGGTCGATGGACTGGAACTGCCGGGCCAGCGCGTAGGGGACGTTGAACGTCGTCGTCGCCGTCGAGACCAGACCGATCTTGCTCGTGGCCGCGGCCAGCGCGGCGGCGACCGCGGTCGCGTCGGCATGCAGGTTGGTGTAGATCGAATCGGCGTCATCGATATCGAAGATCACCGCGTCAGCCTCGAAGACAGCGTCGAACTTCGCGTCCTCAAGCAGGCGTGTGGCCTCGATGATCGCGGCAAGGTCGTATTTCTGCCGGATCGGGTCCGACTCCTGAGAGAAGGCGGGGGCGAGTCCGACCGCGTGCGCGGCGAGGTGGAGGGTGCGTTGCTGGCCCATGGCTTTCAGCCTCCGGTTCCAGCTCCCGCGGAACCAGCCCAGGCGACTACATCTTCCCTGCAGTAAAAGTGGCGAACATCGCCGTGGTGGTCGCCGATCCGCGCCTCCTGTGCCGACAGATGGCCTGGTAACCGGCTGTTGTCCGGTACGCTGGCCACGCCATTTGCTGCCCGCAGATGCATCATCCAGCGGTGTGCCACCGGTCCGGCGGCCGCGAAGGTGTGGGCGAGCGGTTGTTGCCGCGCGCCCGTCGACGCGGAGAGAAGACGCCGATGAGTCGTGTTGCCGGACCGATGAGATGTACCCCCGGGCCGTTGAATCGTCTCGCCGGGCCCCGGAGTCGGGTTGCCGGGCTGACGGCGGCTGGTTCGATCGCGGGATCGCCGCGCAGGCCCCGGCGGCGTGGCGGTGTGGTCACGCTGGCACTGTGCGCTGTCGCGGCGTTGCTGATCTCCGGCTGCGGTGGGTCGACGAGCGCCGGAAATGCCGGCTCGACGTCGTCCGCGTCGCCGACGACGCGCACGGTGACCGACTCGACCGGCGTGGCGGTGCAGGTTCCCGACGCGGTCAATCGGATCGCCGACTCCTGGCCGGCGCACAACGAGGTCGTGCAGATGCTCGGCGGCGGCGACAAGATTGTCGCGACCGTGCTGACGCCGTCCTCGGCGCCATGGCTCTACACGATCAGCCCGGCGCTGCGCCAGGCGAAGACGGTGTTCACGTCGACGACGGCGAACACCGAGGAACTCCTGACGACACATCCCGACGTGCTGTTCAACAACACCGGCACCCAGATTCAGGCGAAGACGACGAGTGTGGGTGTTCCCACGCTCCAACTGGCCTTCCAGACGTTCGACGGGCTGAAGAAGGTCGTCAACACGACCGCCGACGTGCTGGGGCCCGCGGCCAGGACCCAGGCGCAGCGCTACAACGCCTATCTCGACGCCAAGCTCGCCCAGATCCGCGCGACATCCTCGAAGATCCCGACCGGGCAGCGGCCCAAGGTGCTGCACATCTACTCGTTGAACCCTCTGGTCGTCGACGGCACCGACAGCATCATCGACGAATGGATCACCGCCGCCGGCGGCCGTAACGCCGCCCAGGTGAAGGGCAACGTCCGGCCGACGACCACCGAGGCCTTCGCCAGCTGGAATCCAGATGTGATCATCCTCGCCAGCAGCGCGTTCACCGGCAACGACACCGGGCAGCAGACGCTGGCGAAACTGACCGCGGATCCGTTCTGGAAGAACCAGCCGGCGGTTCGCAACCACCGCGCCTACGTCAATCCGACCGGCGGCTGGCACTGGGACCGGTACGGCATCGAGGAGGCCCTCCAGATCCAGTGGGCGGCGAAGACACTGCATCCCGCGGAGTTCTCCGAGCTGAACATCGTCCAGGAGACCAGGAACTTCTTCCACGACTTTCTGCACTACAACCTGACCGACGCACAGGCGACCAGGATCGTCGACGCCGAGAATCCCGCCTAGGCGACACAGAAAATCGTCTCACCGACGATCTCGAACACCTTCTACGCTGGCCCACATGACCAACTCAGACCGCGAACGGCTGCGGGCCACCTTCACCGAGGACGCCGAGCTCTACGACCGGGCGCGGCCCGGATATCCACCCCGGATGTTCGACGATCTCGCCGCGGCGGTCGGGCTCGGGCCGGGATGCCGCGTGCTGGAGATCGGCTGCGGGACCGGGCAGGCCACGGTGCCGCTCGCGCGGCTCGGATGTCCGATCGTGGCGGTCGAGCTGGGCCCGGAGATGGCGGCGGTGGCCCGCCGCCATCTCACCGGCCACGAGAACGTGGAGGTCCTCGAGGCCGTGTTCGAGGACTGGCCGCTGCCGCGGGAGCCGTTCGACGTGGTGCTCGCCGCGACCGCGTTCCACTGGATCGACCCGGCCGTGCGGGTCGAGAAGGCCGCGGCGGCGCTGCGTCCCGGCGGTGCCCTGGCCACCATCGCGACCCACCATGTCGCCGGTGGCACCGAGCGGTTCTTCGCCGAGGTGCAGAACTGCTACGAGCGCTTCGATCCGAAGACCCCGCCGAACCTCCGGCTGCGAGCCGCGCACGAGATCGCCGAGGACGACGAGGAAATCATCCGGTCCGGCCGTTTCGGCGAGGCCAGCTTCCTTCGTTACGAGTGGGAGTTGCCCTACACGAGCGCGGAGTATCTCGACGTCCTGCGCACCTATTCCGGACATCGCGCCCTGGAACCCGCGGCCCGGCGCGGGCTGCTCCGCTGCATCTGCGACCTGATCGAGCGTGGCTACGGGGGTGTTGTCACCAAGCGCTATCTCACGGAGTTGCGGGTGACGCGCCGCCGGAAGTGACGCCGCACGGCAGCCGGACGGGCGCGGGATCGGCCACCGTGCGGGGCGTCTGCGGACTGGTTGCTCAGCCGAGGACGACGACGCGCCGCGGATGCAGCACGGCGGTGGTCCGCTCGGAGTCCAGGGCGCTGAAGCGGGCGAAGTCGACGTTGTACCGGTCGGTGATGCGGTGCAGGACGGTCTTGTCCGGGTCGGGCACGAGCTCGACGTCGGCGCGGATCTCCAGGGTGCGCCCCGAGTTGGCGGGGTCGACCAGGAACAGGGTGGCCACCGGGTTGCGCCGCAGGTTCACCAGTTTCCGCCGTGTGCTGATCATCGATACCTTGACCGTGGGTCCGTCGGGCAGGTACCAGACCGCGGTCGCCTGGGGCCGTCCGTCGGCTCCGATCGTGACGAAGACGGCGGTCAGGGGAGAGTCGAGCAGGTCGCGGTGGGAGGCCGGAAACTCGGCCGTCTCGGGTGTGCTCACCCCTGTATGCCTACTCGCTCGGCCCACCACTGCTGACGGCGGGTCCCGGCCGACGAGGTCCCTCTGCGGGTTCCGCGGAGCCCCGCTCCCCGGATCCGTCGTAGCCCCCGCGCGGGGCTCCCCGACGTTCCCGGCAACGCGCCGCAGGCCGATCGGCGGCCATCCGGCCGGCACGAGACCGCGGGGCGGGATAATGCCAAATACAGGCGTGCTCCGCGCAAAGTTTACCGGGCATAGGTCTGCCGTATGCACCCAGAGTGAATTGTCCCGGCGGTCGGCGAACTCGGTCGAATCCGGTCAGCACGACGCGCGAGGTCGCACAGATGCACGGTTTGCCATGCACCTGCGACCCCACTAAGCTGGCATCAAAGCCCGAATAGCGGGCGTCCGAACGAGAAATGAGACGACCTTGATGGCGCGCGAGGTAATTTCACTCATAAATGTGTGGTGCGACAACGCCGGCCGCCACGCCAAGGACAGGGTTGCCGCGACGCAGACGGCGGCTCTGGCGTACGACGGAAGGCTCGTCCGGCTGGATCTGTGCGACGAATGCCGCGACGAGGTGGCGTCCGTCCTCGGCGAATACGCGGAATACGGTGAGACGGTCGACGTCGCCCGCAATGCCAAGATCGATACGGCGTGGACGGCGGTGGAGCAGAACGATGCCATCACCGCTGCGGAGGCCACGAGCGAGGCGCGCCGTCCAGTGCCCGCCCGAACGAAGGCCCGCCGCCCCCACCAGAGCACAACCGTCAGCGAGGTCCGCGCATGGCTGCGGGACCACGCCGACGAGCACGGGCTGACCGTGCCGGAGCGGGGGCCGCGGCTGTCGAGCGAACTCAAGGCCGCCTACGACCGGGGGCACGGCTGGGACCAGGCCGACGGGGCCTGGCGCCCGGCGCCCGCCGGGACCGGCGACGAGCCAGCGGGCGCCGAGCAACCCGGCCGGGACTGACCGGGTTGTAGGCGGGACGCGTGCGGTCGGTGCACCAGCACAACAAGATCGGTGCTGGATTTCCCTGCCAGGTCCTTCCGCCGCGCCCCCTGGCTCGCCGCGGGCCGGACGCTACGAGGCGGTGACGATGTTGGAACGCAGCGGGCCGAGAACCGCAGCGATCTCACCGGCCGATTCGGCCGGGGCGCCGGCGGTGGCGAAGGCCGCGAGCAGATGGCCCACCACCCCGTCGAAGTTGGCACCGGTGACCCCGAGGGCGGCGTGGACCTGGTCCATGTCCCCGCCCTGGTAGATCTCGGGACCGCCGAGAGCCGAGCCGATGAACTCCCGCTGGTTTGCCTTGAGGCTGTCCAGGTCCCGGCCCTCGAAGAACCGTACGAGGTCCGGGTCGGCCAACACCCGGACGTAGAACTCGTCGACCGCGGCCTTCACGGCCTTCGCGCCGCCAATATCCTGGTAGATACTCACCAGAGATCTCCCTTTCGCAAGAGTGGCCCGATCCGAGATCGGTGACCACGATTTGCCGCATGGCTGCGCCGCTTACTATCCGTCGGGTCCACTGAACCGCAGGAGAATCCTTCGGTCCAAGGGCCGGATGGTCGCGCGGCGAAGAAGGACGGCAGGCCGAAACAGGCCGCCCGGCTCCTTCCGCCGGTTCGTCGGGGGAGGCTTCGCCTGCTGGCCCCGCATGCTCACCGGCCGGGGTGTCAGCGAACCGCGTCGGCGATCGCCCCCCGGTGCGCGTCGACGAAGGTCTGATCGCGGGTGTATATCCCGACGTGTTCCTTGATCGCCCGGGAGGGGACGCCCGCTCCTGCTGCGGCGACGCGCATCAGTATGGATTTCTTCATAGCCTCCAGGCGGCCAATAATGAGATCGGGCAGCTCAGTCGCACGGTCGTCTGGGTAGAGCTCGAAGATTCGCGCCAGCCGTCCGAACCGGTCGATGCCCGCCGACCAGCCGCCATCCGGGAAGGTGTCGTCACTGCACAGTGGCGCGAACCGGTAGGCGAAGTAGGCAAGATCGTCAATACGCCGGCCTGGTCCTGCATTGTCGAAGTCGATCAGTCCCACCGCCCGAGTGCCCTCGAAGACGTAGTTGTACGGCGCGGCGTCCCCGTGACAGATCACCTCGGACCCGGTTTCGGGGCGAAGAGGGTTGGCGTCCCCCTCGGGTAACCGAACTCCCGCGGTGAGGTCGTGGAGCCGGCGGAGGATGACCACCGCCGTCTCCATGGCCTCCCTGCTGCGGACCTCCGCCGGCATCGGGTAGTTCCCGACGGTCCCTTCGAGATATGTGAGCACCTCACGCCCCCGGTCGTCGATTCCCAGGAACCGGGGCGCATACTCGCAACCCGCCCGCTCCAGGTAGATGAGCAGAGCGTGGACGGCCGGGGAGTGCGGTCCTGTCACCCGCCTGACGGTCTCGCCCACCCGATGTACCACGGTGCTGTTGCCGTGGGCGAACGCGATCTCTTCCTGACAGCCTTGCTCAGTCATGAAATGTCGACCTCCGTCGGGGTCACCAATCATCACGTCCTGCCCGGTACCCGCGCCCGGGGAATGCGGGGCCTGCCGCCCGTGGTTGGCGCCATCGTGGCGACACTCGGACTGATCGGCAGTGGCAACATCGGTGGGACGCTCGCGCGCCTGGCCATCCCGGCCGGGTACGACGTCGTTCTGAGTAACTCGCGCGGCCCGGAGACGCTGCGGGACCTCGTGGCGGAGCTCGGGCCGCGCGCTCGCGCCGCCACCGCCGCGCAGGCCGCCGCGGCCGGCGACATCGTGGTCGTGACCGTGCCCCTGCGGGCCTACCGGGACGTTCCCGTCGAGCCGCTCGCCGGCAAGGTGGTCATCGACACGAACAACTACTATCCGGAGCGGGACGGCACCATCGCCGCGCTGGCCGACGAGTCCACCACCACCAGCGAACTGCTCGCCGACCACCTGCCGACCTCGAAAGTGGTCAAGGCGTTCAACAACATCTACTACCGGCATCTGCTGTCACTCCCCCGGCCCGCGGGTGCGCCCGACCGTTCGGCACTGCCCATCGCCGGCGACGACACGGACGCCAAGGCGACGGTCGCGGCGTTCCTCGACGCGCTCGGATTCGACGCGGTCGACGCGGGCCCGCTCGCCGAGGGATGGCGCTTCCAACGCGACACCCCGGCCTACGTCACCCCCTACTTCGGGCCCGGCGGCGACGTGCACGGCGATGGCGGACAGGTGGACGTGGCAGCCGTGCGGGCCGCGCTGGCCGCCGCCCGCCGCTACGCGGACATCGCCCGCGGCTGAGCCTGGCACCCGCCGCGCCGGGGCTCAGCCCGGTCGGGAGAAGCTTCGCCTGCTGGTCGGTGGCGGCCGGCCGGCGATCGAAGGGTCAGTTCGGGATGGGGTCGACCGTGAGTTGCCGAGCCGTCGCCCATTGTCGACCCCAGTCGTACATCGCCTGGAGTACCGGCGCGAGGGAGCGGCCCTCCGCGGTGAGTCGGTACTCCACGTGCGGAGGCGTGGAGCTCACCAGGGTGCGGTCGACGATCCTGATGCTTTCCAGTTCCCGTAGCCGCTGGGCCAGCATCTTCTCGGTGATGCCGGGTACCAGCCGACGGATCTGCGCGAAGCGAAGATGATCGTTCTCCTTGAGCCGAGCCAGGATCACCGGCACCCATCTGGCGCCGATGACCTCCACGGTCACCTCCACCGGGCAGTGATAGATGCGTTCCGCCATCAGATCCCCTCTCGCGGCACCGGGCGGCACCGTTGGTACGCACCAAAAAGTGCGTACCAACGATACAGCAAATTCCTGGTAGCGTTACCCCGGGAGGTCCGAAGAATGATCCTTGAGTACATCCGCTACCGGATTCCAGAACTCCAGGAGGGTGAATTCCAAGCAGCCTACGAACGGGCGGCGGACTCGTTGCGAGAGTCGCCGAACTGCCTCGATTTCGAGCTCTCCCGGGGTGTTGAAAATTCCGATCAATATACCCTGAGGATACGCTGGGATTCACTCGAAGGACACCTGGAAGGTTTCCGGAGGAGCGAGCTGTTCCAGGCTTTCTTCGCCCAGATCGGACCCTACGTCGAGGCCGTCGAGGAGATGCATCACTACCAGCCGACCACCGTTGTCGGTGTCGGCGCCGGAACGGCCCGACCGCCCAGTCTCTACGACTGGGCCGGCGGCGAGGACGCCTTCGAGCGGCTTTTCGCCCGGTTCTACGAAACCGTGCCCGATGACGAGCTCCTCGCGCCGCTCTTCGCCGGCATGAACCCGGCCCACGCACATCACGTCGCCATGTGGCTGGGCGAGGTTTTCGGCGGCCCGGCCGTCTACACCGAGCTCCGCGGCGGCTACGAGAACATGCTCGCCCACCACCTCGGCAAGGCCATCACCGAACGGCAGCGCCGACGCTGGGTCAGCCTCCTGGTCGATGCCGCCGATGAGGTCGGGTTGCCCGGCGATCCGGAGTTCCGGGCGGCGTTCATGAGCTACCTCGAGTGGGGAACCCGCATCGCGGTCCAGAACTCGAGGCCTGGTGCCACTCCCATGCCGCACGCTCCGGTGCCCCGATGGGGATGGGGCGTCGCGCCGCCCTGGCTGCCCTGACCACTGCGGGAGAACTGCAACCATGGGCAGTGGCAACATCGCACGGCGGGCTCAGCCCGGGTGGAACATCACCGCGACGGGGCCGGCGCCGCGGGGGTCGTCCGTCGGGCGGGCGAGCTCCCGGTCGAAGACCCTGCCGACAGAGTTGCCGGCCAGATCCTCCAGGACGGGGTCGACGACGAGCCGGTACGGCCCGGCCGCCCAGCCGTGCCGCGGGACCAGCCGCCACGACCGCTCCTCGGCGCCGACGTCCGCGACGCCGTCGACGGGCCGGCCCTCGGGTCCGACGACGCGCAGGCAGCGGGCGACCAGACCATGGTCGAGCGGCCGGTCGAACCCGACCTCCAGCGGGTCGGCGGTGCCGGCGCGCGGGACGCGCAGGGTCCAGGCCTGCGGGTCGACGTGGCGGCGCTCGTCGCCGGCGACCTGGTAGCGCCGCTCGGCCCCGACCCGCTGCCGGCGGCCGCGGGCGTCGCGGAAACCGTCGTCGACCACCAGCCGGAAAGGCGCGCCGGAGCGCAGCGGGTAGCCGGCCTCGCGGTGCGGTGCGAGGCCCCGCTTGATCCGGGCCGGGTCGAGCAGGACGGTGAGCCGGCGCCGGCCGGCGTCCCACAGCTCGTGTTCGGTCGCCAGCAGCGCCCCGGCCAAAACTTCGCCGGCGTCGTCGACGAGCCGCACGTGGGCCGCCGCCTGGCCCTCGCTCATCGGGGCGCTGAACCAGACGTAGCAGCGCAGCAGGTTGCGGGGCACCGTCGCCGCGCTCGGGTGGATGGCGAGCACCTCGGTGGTGGCCGCCTCGTCCGCGCGGGCACGGGTCAGCTCGGCCACGACGGCCCCGTCGACGGTGACGATGTACGCGGTGCCGTCGAGGAAGGGGAAGCGCGGCAGGAAGCAGGTGTCGGGTCCGTCGCGCAGCAGCCGCCCGGCCATCGGCGGGGCGGTGCGGAGCGCGACGGCGGTGGCCGGGTGAATGCGCACCTCCTGCGCGCACGACGCCAGCCCGGCCGGCCCGGCCAGCCCGGCCAGCCGGATGCAGTCGGCCTCGCCGTGCCGCGACCACGACACGGCAACCCCGCTCCGGTTGGCCCCGTTCCAGTCGACCTCGCTCCGGTTGACCATGCGCGCCGCCTACCGTCCGCCCGCTTGCAGCCCGCCCGCCTACAGGGAGGCGGACTTCAACGAACGCAGGTGCCGACGCCCCTCGGGGTCGGTCTGCAGGGCCAGCACGTGCTCGCCGTCGAGGTTCGCGAGCCTGGTGATGCCCTGCAGGTCCGCGGTCTCCCGCGGCACCCCGACCGGCTCGGTGGGCTCGGTCAGCGGGGCCTGGGCGTCGATGTCGCGGCGAGCGATCTTGATCAGGCCGTGCGAGGTGTTCGCGACGAGCAGGTACTCCTCGCCGCCCTGGACGAAGGAGACCATGTCCAGCGGCTGGTTCATCGCGCCGAGCTCGGCGACGGTGCGCCCGACCGTCTTGGTGCCCGGGGCCAGCTCGGCCAGCGGGAAGTGCACGACCGGCGTGCAGGTGTAGCTGGCCAGGATGGCGCGGCCGCCGTCGTAGGGCACGAAGGTGCGGATCGGCGCCGCCGTCTCCCACTTTCCGTGCGAAACGTGGAAGATCTCCAGGTTGTTGCCCGCCGCGCCGGCGCCGTCCGTGAACGGGAACGGGATCCGCCGCAGTTTCGAGGAGAACTCCTCATTGGACAGGCCGGCGACCAGCAACGCCCCGTCCACGTACGCCATGTCGGTGATCGTCGAGGTGCGGATCGGGCGGCGCAGGATGCGGATCGTGCGGGAGCCGACCGTGATCTGTTCGCCCTCGTCGCCGAGGGGGAGGATGACGTCGACGCGCTCGTCATCGGGGGCCGGGGCGTCGGCGATCGTCACCGCCGCGACCGGGACGTCGGTGAGCGGCACGTCGCTGATCGAGGCGTCCGCCCGGTCGATGCGCACCAGCACCGCCTGGGCCTGCTCGCCGTGGCCGCGCTGGACCGACAGGTAGATGTTGCCCGAGTCGGGGTGGACGGCGAGGTCGCGAATGGCGATGTCGGCCGCGTCGCCGCCGAGCAGCGAGCCGACCCGCCCGTCGACGTCGGCCAGCTCGAACGGTCCCGCTCCGGCAGGGCGGCCCGGGTCGTTGACGTCGACCGCGAAGACGGTCGCCGCGGCGTTGTCGGCGAGGAACAGGATCCCCGCCGGGCCGAAGGTGATCGGGCCCGCCGAGCCGAGTTCCGCCCGGCCGACACGTAGTCCGTACTCGGTCATGTTGATCTCCTCGATCTTCTCGGGTCGGGACGGGACGCCGGTACTGCATTCTCAACCTTGCCCACCGGCGAACTGTTCCATCCACGACCTACGGGCGTCAGCCGGGCATCAGGCGGGCGTCAGGCGGTGGTCAGCAGGCGCCGAAGCCAGTTCAGTCGGGCGGCGGCGCACTCCTGGGAGATCCGCGCCTGCGGCGCGAACAGGGTGAAGCCGTGGAAGCCGCCGGGCCAGACGTGCAGCTCCGTCTGGACGCCGGCCCGCAGCAGGCGGGTGGCGTAGTCGATGTCCTCGTCGCGGAACGTCTCGGCGGATCCGACGTCGACGAACGCCGGCGGCAGGCCGGCCAGGTCGACGGCCCGCGCCGGCGCCGCGTAGGGGGAGACCTCCGGGCCGCCGGTGCCGTCGCCGAGCAGGGCTGTCCAGCCGGTCCGGTTCGACGTGCCGTCCCAGACCCCGAGCCCGGCCATCTGCGCGGTGGACGGCGAGCCACCGCGGTCATCGAGCATCGGGCACATCAGCAACTGGCCGGCCGGCGCCGGGCCGCCTCGATCGCGGGCGAGCAGCGCCGTCGCCGCCGCGAGGCCGCCGCCGGCGCTGGTGCCGGCGAGGACGACCCGCCCGGAGGCCACGCCCAGCTCGCCGGCGTGCGCGGCCGTCCACAGCAGGCCCGCGTAGCAGTCCTCGACCGGCGCCGGGTGCGGGTGCTCCGGGGCCAGCCGGTACTCGACCGAGACGACGACCAGGTGCAGGGCCTCGGCCCAGTCGAGGATCTCCGTCACTCCGGCCCGACTGTCGCCCATGATCATGCCGCCGCCGTGGATGTGGTAGACGACCGCCGCCGGCGTCTGCGCCGCGGTCGGCCGGCAGACCAGCAGGCCAACCTCGGGAGCTCCGGGTGGCCCGGGCACCGCCAGCTCCTCCACCGTGAACGCGCCGTTGCGGCGGAGCTGCTCGTCGGAAACGGACGGCGCCGCCGAGGCGGCCCGTAACCGCGGCAGCATCTCGGGGGTGATCGAGGGGGTGAGGAACTTCGCGAGCGGCTCGAGGACCGCGGCCAGCTCCGGGTCGAACGGCGGCGGCGGGCCGACGGCGGCAAGTGACGAGAGCGGCGCATTGCTGACGGTCATCTGTTCTCCTGCTCGCCGGGTGGGACGCCGGCATCCGAGCCGGCAGCAACAGACGGTTAGGACCACCGTACGCAGCAGGCGCGGCAGGCGCGGCACTTCTGCCGTCGGACGGCCGACCGGAGTCCGGTTCCGTTGCGAGTCATGAAGCATGAGTGAGCCTTCGTCTCGCAGCCGCCGTCGATGCGGTGGCGCTCCCGGTCTGACCGGCCGCAGCCGTGCCGGGTTCCCGTTTCACAGCCACCTGCCGCGCGAACGCGGTCTTACGGTCG
>NZ_JANEZT010000499.1 GCF_025403405.1 Frankia tisae | reverse complement strand
GCGTCGTCAGCGCACTCCTGTGGGAGCGTGGCCGGGCGAAGGGGGCGGTTCGTCGGCCCCGCCTCTCACGGCGGGGCCCGCTTCCCTTCAGTCGGCACTCCACCAGCGCATCGGAGCGTTGCATCCGGAAGTGGCACTTGATACGGGCGGCCTGAATATCGTCATCTGACGTCAGTACGCCAAAGGCCGAAAAAATTTTAACTCAGATGGAAGTCTTACCAGTCGCTAACCGCGAGGGCGAGCCAGATTCGACTACCAAACTCCGCGACACCAACGCCATGTTTCGTCGGCCACAACCCTGCATAAATTCATCATTTTAGTCAGTGTCGAGCTTGAAGGTCGTCACATCAAAAGTGAGCGTCGGGTCAGGTTCGTCCTTGACGACACTCACCAAACGCATTGCGACAAGTCGATTCTCGTTAGTAAGGGCACATATCACACGCCCTTCACGTGTCGCCTTGCTCGATATCTCCTCCGCATAGTCGGGCCCATATTTGCAGGTTCTGTATTCAAAAGGGGCATCTTGGCCGGCGTCGTACACTCCAGTGGACGAAAGTAGGGCTGTGATCAAGAATCCACGACTATAGTTGTCGAATGTAATGTCTTTTCTGGGATAAAGGGCCAAGCTTGCCCGCCATTGAGCATCGTCTTGAGGCGCATCAAGATCAACTTGAGTCCCATGATGCAGTACCATCCGGCCGGAATGGTAGATCCCGAATCCAACTTTTGGATCGCGGGTGCGCACTGGACTTGGCGTCGCAGCAATAGATTCCTGCGGTTCCGTCAATCTAGAAATAGATGACTTAGGTAGCTCGGCAGCACCCGAAGAATCGGAACCCTGAGATCTAAATGCTAGATAAGTTAAGAGCGTCCCGATGATTGCTACAACGAGACCCAAAAGAGCAATACTTTGGTCGCGGGTTAGATTTGCTCTTCCCATATTCTTGCTTGAACTCCTTGACGCTTCGCCGGTAGATTCAGGGCCTGACTTCAGTCGCAGCGCGAAGCCAGTCTTTCTCTAAATGCCCTTGACCCTAAGATATGGATCTTGAAAATCTTCTGCCGAGGCGAAGTCATTTGGCCCCCCGTCGTCCGACGGAGACCCTAGCCCGAACAGGTACGGGCATCGCAACCCCCATCGACGTGCCCAACAAGTCGGCCGATGGTATCGGATGTGAGCCGGTTCAGTCACCCTTAGCCGCTTGGGGCGCGCTGAGCCTTCCCGCGTCGCGGCTGGCTACCGTGCGTGATCGTCGCCGAAGGCAGACGGAACGCGCCCGACGCGCCGTTACACGGGCCCTTGGCTGTTACGCCCAAGCCATGCTTGCTGGTGCTACGAGCTCCCTCCGAGCTAGACCCTGTACGGGCCTCGCTTCGGGTACCTGGTTCTGGTCTTCGCTGTGTGTGGTGGCTGCTGGGGGTCGATGCAACAGCCTATGGAGACTCGAGCTACGGATTACGCGCTGCCACTCCCCTACGCACGAGGGAATCAAGTGGCCATGGACCAGCTGAAAGGCTGAACTCGAAATTGCGAGAGCCACCGATACGCCAGTAGCGAACTGCGGGACGGAAGCCGGCTCGGGGGTTTCCCGGCCGACCCCCCTTGGCTATCGGCGTGACGGGCCAAGGATGATCGCTAGAACCATCATGGCGAACATGATCAGTTCTGGCGTCATGGGCATCTCCTTCGGGCCGAGACTGAGCGACCGGTGTGGACGCTCCGGACAGACGTGGTCCGCCTGCCGATCGTGGGGCCCGAGGGGATGCCAAGGGTTCGATGTTCAGTTGTAGATCATGGACATCCTCCCACATAGGAGGCGCTGCCCGCCCGGCAATGCTCGTCTCTCTGCTGCGCGAATGCCGGGGCCGAGAGGGCCGCTGACGGCCTGTCCCTGGCGGTCCGGTGTCTCGGGTAGGCCGCCATGGCTCAGGCGAACGGCAAGCGTGCATCTTGGACTTGCGGGCTCAACCTGGGGACGCCTGGCACGTATGATCAGTTACTCGAAGCGGCATGATCGGAGGGTGGCCACGATGGCGAAGCTCACCGTGAACGTGTGGTACGACGAAGCGACAGACGAAGTTGTGATCACCTCAGCCGAGCCCGCTCGGGTTGATCTGATCCTGAACCCGAAGCGCGGCAGCTCCCCCGATCGAAAGCTCCGTGAGCTACTCAGGGCCGAAGGCGTGGACGTCCCAGACGCCGAAGGCTGACGTACCCTCTCTGGCCCTGAGCTGGCCACAGATGCGCGAACGCCAGTTCTCCCTAGTCAGACACGGGGCCGGCGTCCAGGTCGTAACGATAAGAGTGCTGGTCAGCGCATGCCGGGTTTTAGCCGTCCCCCACCCTGTCACCGGTCGGGTGCACTCCGGCTAGGGGCGCGTGGGATGATCGGTCCTGTGCTGGACGGGGGAGATGCTCAGGCTGTCAGTTGGGACTTTTTTATTTCCTACACTCGGGCTGATCGCCCGTGGGCAGAGTGGATCGCTTGGGAGCTGGAAGAGGCCGGATATCACGTTATGTTCCAGGCATGGGATTCCGTTCCCGGCTCAAATTGGAATTCGAACATGCAGCATGGTATTACTCGTGCCGTGAGGACGATCGCCGTACTTTCCAGAGAATATCTGAAATCCGTGTTCGGGGAATCTGAGTGGCAGGCCGCATATCGTGACGATCCGCAGGGATTCGAGCGGAAGCTGTTGCCAATCAGGGTCGAAAATTGCAATCGTCCTGGAGTGCTCGGCTCTGTGGTGTCCATCGATCTTTTCGATCGGCCGCCAGAGATAGCTCGGAACCTGTTGCTAGAGGGGATTCGGCAGATGAAGGCCGGGCGCGCGAAACCGGCGGCAGCGCCGAGGTTCCCCGGACCGGAAAGCCGGCAGGTGCCATCGCACGCTACCGTTCGGCCTGAGCGGTCATTGGGTAGAAGAAGGCCTTATACTGGTCCGCCACTAGAGAGAAGAAGGCGCAATCCGCCGACAAAGCTAGGCTTTTACTTCTACGTGTGCTTTTTCGTTGCTCTTGCTGGTGCCGCACTTTCTATCGGCACCCTCCTCGGCATTTCAAAGATCTTCCATACGCATTTCAGTCAGAACTCTTCTATCAACGTTACATATGGAGGCGCACTACTTTTTGTTCCCATCGGTGTTTATGCTGCTAGATGGATGATCCGCACCGGTGCGGTAACTCTTAGGAAGTCGCAATAGCAATCGCAATCGCCACCCTCGGTGAGGGCCTAAGTCGCATCCGAGGCCGTCGCACAAGGCGACGCATCGATAGCCCGCGCGAGCGTTGGCGTGGGCGGGGCTGACGCGACGGCGGCGTGACCCATGATCGATCAACCGAAAAAGGCGAGTGCGCCGAGTAACACGGTGATCACGAGGATACCGATACCGAAGCCGACGCTACCGACGCTTATAGCGAGGATGCCGAGGGCTACCCCCCCGACGACGCCAAACAGCATGCCTACCCTTCCCCCCTGACGATCACTGATGCAAGCATGGTCATCCTGCCACGGACCGGCACGGATAAACCCAACGGACCCCTGCGTGGGGCCTGGACGGCCCCTCCCGCGGCCACAGACGGACGAACGCCGGCTCTCCCTATCGAG
>NZ_JANEZT010000498.1 GCF_025403405.1 Frankia tisae | reverse complement strand
CTCCACCGCGGCCACCGCGGCCACCCGGCCGTCCCGCGACCGCAGGCTGGTGCTGGACGCCTACGCGCTCACGGCGAGCTCCGTCGGGAACGCGCTCACCGGTCTGCTGTGCTACGTGATCTCCGCGCGGCTGTTCCCGCAACACGTGGTCGGCCAGGCCGCAGGCCTTACCTCGGGGCTGGTGCTGCTCTCGGCGATCGCGTCGCTGGACCTGCACACCGCGTTGCAACGGTTCCTGCCGGCGGCCGGCGCGTCCGGCGGCCGGCTGGTGCGAGGCTGCTACATCACCGTCGCGGCGGCGAGCATGGTGGCGGGGGTTCCCTTCGTCATCCTGTTCGGCACCGACCTGTTCGGCGGGCACCCCGGCCAGGGACTGCTGTGGTACCCGGCGGCGGTGGCGCTCTGGTCGGTCTTCGCGCTGCAGGATGTGGTGCTGCTGGGAATGGGCGCCGCCATGCTCGTGCCGGTCGAGAACCTGGTGTTCGGGTTGCTCCGGCTGGCGCTGCTGGTCTGCTTCGTCGGCGGCGGCGCCTTCGCCGTGTTCGCCTCGTGGCTGCTGCCGGTGATCCTGCTCGTGGTCGTGATGAACATCATCGTCTGGCGTCGCGTCCTACCGCGCTTCGCGGCGGCCTCGCCACCCGGGCCACCGGGCTGGGACGCGCGCACCATCACCCGCTTCGTCAGTGGTAGCCACCTCGGCAACCTGGTCGGGGTGGCCAGCGCCAACCTGCTGCCGCTGCTGGTGGTGGCGCGGCTGGGCACCGAGGGAAACGCGGTCTTCTTCATCGCCTGGACCATCCCGTACAGCCTGCGGATGATCTCGTTCAACTTCGGGGCATCCCTACTGGTACACGGCTCGATGGAACCCGGCCAGATCCCGTCGCTGCTGCGGACCATGCTGCGCCGCCAGGCGACGCTGGTCGCCCCCGTGCTCGTCATCCTGATGCTGTTCGCCCACCCCGTCCTGGCCGTCTTCGGCCCCTCCTACACCTGCGCCGCGAACCTGCTACGCCTGCTCGCCCTCAGCCTCGTGCCCATGGCCGCCATGTCGGCCTACCTGCCGATCGCACGGGTCAAAGGCCGGTGGATCGAGGCGGTGGCGATCAGCGCGGCGGGCGGGGTGGCGGAGCTCGGCGTCTCCTGGTTCGGCCTGGTGCACCACGGCCTGACCGGCCTGGGACTCGGCTTCCTCGCCGCGGACGGCGCCGTGGCGCTGGCCGTCCTGCCGCGCCTGCTGCCCTTCCTGATCCCCTCGACCCGGACCCGCAGGGAAAGGCGGTCCACGATGGACCCCGACACCGAGCGCACAGTCGGCCTGCGCCCGCAGGCGCCGGGTCGACCCGGCCGGGGCGAGGCGGTTGGCGAGCGGACCCGCGCGGTCGTGGACGCGGCCCTGCTGGCCCTGCTCGTGCTCCTCGTCGGCGTGGTCCTGATCGCGCCCCACTCGGCCCTGCGGCCCCTCGTCGCGATCGCCTGCTTCAGCCTCGTGCCCGGCTGGGCCGTCCTGACCCGGCTCGCCCCGCTGGACCCCCTGACCACCCTGGGGCTCGCCGTGGCCTTCAGCCTCGCCGCGGAGCTGCTCGTGAGCGTGGTGCCCGTGTTCCTCGGGGCCTGGCACGCCGCCGTGCCGGCGCTCGTGCTCGGCCTGCCAGGCGCCGCGCTGATCGGGCTCGACCTGTTCCGACGCTGCGGCCCGTTCCGTCCCATCAGATCGACAGGTAAGGACACCGCGTGATGACCGATAGTCGGCAGCCGTGGCAGCGGTCCCGCCCCGTTCCCACCTTCTGCGGGGAGATCGAACTCGGGGATCCGGTGCTGCCCACCGCGCCGGTCGTCCAGGAAAGCGGGGAGCCCTACGCGCAGATCCGGCTGCTCGCCCGGCTGCATGCCGAGCCGCTCGGCTACGTCAACCTGCAGTTGAGGGACGGCATCCTCAACCACGACGAGTTCTTCGAGACCGCCCACCTGGCGTTCGCCGACCGGATGGCCGTGCACCTGCGCGGCGACGGCCGGCGGATGGTGCCGGCGCTCGGCCCGGGGGTGATACCGCCCCGGGAGCAGGTCGCCCACTGCTCCCGGGCCATGGTGGACCCCACGTCGGTGACCGTTGTCGTGTGCACCCGCAACCGGGCCGCGATGCTGCCGGCCTGCCTGGCGGGACTGCAGGCGCTGGACCATCCGGACCTGGAGGTGGTCATCGTCGACAATGCGCCGTCGGACGACTCCACCCGGGCGGTGTTCGACCGGCTCGTCGGCTCGTCGCCGCGGTTCCGCTACGTCCGCGAGGACCGTCCCGGGCTGTCCTGCGCGCGCAACCGTGGGGTCGCCGAGGCGCGGGGTGAGGTGATCGCCTTCACCGACGACGACGTGCGCGTCGACGGCGGCTGGGTCGCCGGCCTGTTGCGCGGCTTCCGGCAGGGCGCCAACGTCGGCTGCGTGACCGGCCTGGTCTCGACCGCGACGCTGGAGAACCTGGCCGAGTACTACTTCGACTCCCGGGTGACCTGGGCATCGAGCTGCCAGCCGCACCTGTACGACCTGGACCGCCACCGCCTCGCCCATCCGCTCTACCCGTACTCCGCGGGCGTGTTCGGCGCCGGCGCCAACTTCGCCGTCCGCGCCGGCATGATCCGCGAGCTCGGCGGGTTCGACGAGGCCCTCGGCGCCGGCACCCTGACCGAAGGCGGCGAGGACCTCGACGCCTTCGTCCGGGTCCTGCTCGGCGGATACCAGCTCGCCTACGAGCCCGCGGCGCTGGTCTGGCACAGCCACCGCAGCGACCTCGACGCGCTGCGCAAGCAGATGTGGGGCTACGGCACCGGGCTCACCGCCTACCTGGTCAAGCACCTCGGCGACCGCCGCAGCCGGACGGACATCCTCACCAAGCTGCCCGTCGGCCTGTGGAAGATCTGGAAGATCGGCGACGCGACCCGGGAGAGCTACGGACGCGAGCACACGATGCCCCGCGGCCTGCTCGCCCGCGAACGGGCCGGGATGGTCGCCGGACCGATCCTCTACGCGCAGTCCCGCGCGGCCGCGCAGCGCAGCGGCGGGGTCGATGCCAGGTCCTGACAGCCTGCCACGGGTCATTCCGCGGCGACCGGAGACCGGCACCTACGGCACCGGCACCTGTGGCACCGGCACCCCGGCGGTCGGGGCGCTGGGCCGGTCCACCGAGCTGTGGTGGCGCGCCGGCCCACGCCGAAACGGGGCGCTGCTCGCCGCGGTCGTCGTCGGGCTGGTCGGCTGGGCTGTCAGCCTGCACGGCATCGACGTCGACCGGCTCGGTTCCTACGGCCTGTTGGCCGCGCTGCCGGCGCTGTGGTTCGTCGCGCTCGGCGCCCTGGTCGTCGCCGCGGTCGCCGCCCTGTCGGCGGCGCGGCCGTCCGGCCCGGTCCTCGCCTGCGTCGGCATCGCCCTGGTGATCGTGCTCTACGCGACGATCCCGGCGGTCACCGACCTGCCGCAGTACGCCTACGTGTACAAGCACATCGGCGTCACCCGGTTCATCGAGGCGCACCAGGGCGTCGACCGGTCGGTCGACCTCTACCACCGCTGGCCCGGATTCTTCGCCCTGGCAGCCTTCTTCGGCGAGGTCGCCGGCCGACCCGACCCGGTGACGTTCGCGGCCTGGGCCGAACCGTTCTTCGCCGTCGTCGACCTGTTCCTGGTCGCCGCGCTGGCCCGCGCCGTCCTCGGCGGCACCCGCGTGCCATGGCTCGCCGCGTACCTGTTCACCGCGGGGAACTGGATCGGGCAGAACTACTTCGCGCCGCAGTCGATCAGCTTCACCCTCGCCTTGGCGATCTACGTGATCGTGGCCGGCCAGCTCACCGGCGGCTCCGGCGGCTCCGGCGGCCGCCGGAGCCGCCGGAGCCGCCGGTGAGC
>NZ_JANEZT010000497.1 GCF_025403405.1 Frankia tisae | reverse complement strand
GGGGGGTCGGAGGCCGAGCTGGGAGCAGGGTCGCGGTCGGGGCTGGGGCCGTGCGCGGTCATGAGTCAACGGTAGGCTCGCTACTCGCGGATGTCGAACGTATGTTCGTATCTGTGAGCGATGTGAGAAAGCGGCCCGCCGCATGCCGCCGGCCCGTCCATATCCCCGAGGCTGTGGCATCCCGAGGCTGTGGCATCCCGAGGCTGTGACTGCCGGCGAAGAGCAGGGTCGGGCGACGAGGGGTCGGTCGGAGGTCGCGGGGTGGAGCGACGACCGAGGATGGGGCCGCATCCGGCGACGAAGCATTCGATCCGTGGTATGTGGGGTTCCGCGCAATCGTCGGTAATGTGGATACAGATCTCCGACATCCGGCGGATACCAGCCGGGGTTGGATGGGTGACAGTGCACGCCATCCTGGCTCCGACCAAAAGGAACGTGCTTGTCAAGAAGAGCTTTACCCCATGGTGGGGTGCCGTCCACGGTCGAAGTCCCGTAACGTCGGGATCACAGCATCGTTAATGAGTGATTCCAGGAAGGTCCCGGAAGCGGTCCCGGTGAAATCCCCGGCCTTTCTGGGGGCGTTCCGACGCCAGCCCCGGTTGTTTCCACGGCCGGGGCCGCGTGTGGCGATCGCTCGCGAAGCCACCGATGCTGACGTGTCGCGGCTCGGTGGAGACAGGTCGGGTCGCGGCGTCCCTCGCCGTAAAGGACGTGACCATGACAGTGATGGCCAGATGGCGGACCCGCCGCCGACAGATCGTGACGACAACGGTGGCCGGCCTGCTGGCCGTGACCGCCGCCGGGGTGGCCCAGATCGCGACCGGTTCGGCCGCCCACGCTGCCAGTCCCACGGCTGCCAGTCCCACGGCTGCCAGTCCCACGGCTGCCACCCCCTCGGCTGCCAGTCCATCGGTGACCGGGCCCATCACCGGCGGCAAGGGTGTCCCCGTGGTGGGCGCCACCGCCTTCGACTTAGGGAAGGTCGGATACCGGCAGTCCGAGTACTTCCTCGCCGGCTCCGCGACCGCGTACCAGGCGTCGGGGACGCTGGGGTCGGACGGCAAGTGGACCGCGACCCCGGCCGCCACGGCGCCCTACACGACACGGATCGTGGTCAATCGTCCCGTCGACGCGAAGAAGTTCAACGGTACCGTCGTCGTCGAATGGCTCAACGTCTCCGCCGGCTACGACGGCGCCCCGGACTGGACCGCCGCCCACAACCAGCTCATCCGGGACGGCTACGCCTGGGTCGGGGTGTCCGCCCAGGCCGTCGGGCTCAACGCGACGAAGAACGCCGACCCGGACCGCTACCAGGCACTGTCCCACCCCGGTGACAGCTACTCGTACGACATCTTCTCCCAGACCGGCCAGGCGGTGCGGAAGTCGGCCGCGACGGTCCTCGGCGGACTGAAGCCGAAGAAGGTGCTCGGCGACGGCGAATCGCAGTCGGCCTTCCGGCTGACGACCTACGTCAATGCCATCCACCCGCTCGTCAACGTCTACGACGGGTACCTGCTGCACAGCCGCGCCGGCACCGCGAGCGCGCTGTCCCAGGCCCCGGAACGCCCCGACATCGCCGCGCCGGCCGTCGTCCGGATCCGACCCGACCTCGCCGTCCCGGTCCTGACCTTCCAGACCGAGACGGACCTGCCGGCGGGCCTGCTCGGCTACGTCGACGCCCGCCAGGACGACACCAACCGCTTCCGCCTGTGGGAGGTCGCGGGGACCGCCCACGCCGACGCCTACACCATCGGCATCGGGGCCACGGACGTCGGCGACGGGCAGGGCAGCGTCGCCGCGTTCGACGCGCTGCGCAACCCGCCGACCGGGGCCGCCGGCTTCAGCTGCACCAAGCCGATCAACGCCGGCGAGCAGCAGTACGTCCTGCAGACCGCGTTCTCGCAGCTCAACCGGTGGGTCACCAGCGGGCAGGCGCCGTCGAAGGCGCCGCGGCTGCAGATCACGAACAACGCCTACGTCCTTGACGCCAACGGCAACGTGAAGGGCGGCATCCGCACCCCCGCGGTCGACGCCCCGGTGGCGAGGCTGTCCGGGCTCGGCCAGGACACCGGTTCCTCCCCGTTCTGCGCCCTGTTCGGCACCACCGTCCCGTTCACCCCGGCGCAGCTGCACACCCTTTACCCGTCCCACGACGTCTTCGTCGCCGCGTGGGTGAAGGCCACGGCCAGCGCCGTGAAGGCCGGCTTCATCCTGCCGGCGGACGCGAAGCCGCTCGTGGCGGCGGCGGCGTCATCCACCGTGCCCGCGTGACGGTCGTTCCCGCGTGACGGTCGCCGACTGCACCTGACCGCCGCAGACCGCCGACCGCCCATCCCCCGGAGCCAGTGGGGATGGGCGGTCGGCGCGGGCGACCCGATCCCGCCGGACGGAAGCCGGCTGGCAGTCACCTGCCGCCGGCAGGGTCCCGGCCACGCCAGGTGAAGGACTGCGCCGCATCCGAGGCGCGGCGCAGGTCGTCGCCGCTGATCACCATCTCGGCGGCGTCCCCGGCGAGGGTGGCGGCGCAGTGGAGGTCCCCACGGGCGGGTATGGGTTCCACCCGCAGTACCGCATATGTACGCCCGAGCCAGGACCCGGACCGGATGACTGTCGCCGAGGGTGGTCCGGGCATGGCTGGGCTGGTGATGTCGAGGGTCACCTCCGGCTCGGGGGGCCCGCTGCTTGTCTCCTGCCGCATCCATCGGGACAGCTCCAGCAACGCGTCGCCCTCTGGCCGAGTGTGCTCCGAGGTCGTGGTGAACAGCAGGTCCGCTCCCACCGCGGTCAGGTGAATTTCGACGCCGTCGTGGTCGGCGAGCACCCCGTCGACCACGACCGCGAGCCGTGCGGTCTCCAGAAGAACCGCGTAGCAGTCGACGCCGATCGGGACCGGCACCGCTGGCAGCTTGCCCGGTGGCTCGCTCATCGCCGACCCTCTCCATCGGCTTTGCCGGTTCCCCGGATTCGGCGAGCCGTCCGAGCCGCAGCGCGCAACGCCGAACCGTCGAGGACGGTCCGGCCGGTCTGCCCGGCGGCGCGAACGGTGCAGAGGACATCGCCGGAGCGCGGAATCGGCGCGGCCCAGACCCAACCGTGCGATCTTCGCCGGTCTGTGGTGTAGATGCCGTTGAAGGGCGACAGTTCGAGGGCGAGATCCGGATCTGTTGGCTGAAGCGCGCACTGCACCAGGACGGCCGCCGGGCCGCGGGTGGACCAGACCGGAGCACCCGGCGTGGCGTCTTCCCGCCCCGCTCGCGCTGCGGCCTCCTCGTCGGCGCTCAGGAATCGGGTGATCGCCGGGCCGACCGCGAAGAACCCGGCCGTGAACCCGGCCGCCTGCGCCTGCACCCCATGCAGCACGACCACAAGATCCGGTATTTCGATCAGTCGTTCATAGACGTGGATGCCACCGGGAATGACCTGGGGGTCGGGGAACGCCGGAGCCTGGCGGGCGCCTTTTTGCGCTTTGTCGGTCAACGGCAGTAGATGCTGACGGGGTTCGAGTAGTCCGTGGCCGAGGAGCTTCCAGAATCACCGGAACCAAAGCCTGCGACCTCGGTGCGCCACTGCTGCGGGCTGCTTGACCCGATGCACAGCCGGCTCGCCTCGGCGCTGATCACTCCGACACCGCCACGTGCGGTGCCGACCAGGCCCACTCGTTCCCAGACATTGCTGGAATCGTTCCAGTGCTTGACATAGACGGTGATGCCCTGGGCCGCGATCGGACCGGAGCACTTCTGTTCGCCGTAGCCGTAGATCGTTCCACCGGCATAGGTCGGATCGCTGGGGTAGATGGTGCAGGTCCATTCGATCGCCTGGGTGGATGCGCCCGATGCGGTTGCGCCTGATGCGGTTGCGCCTCCTACCGGACCTCCCGCCCGGTAGGAGTGGGTACCGGCAGCC
>NZ_JANEZT010000496.1 GCF_025403405.1 Frankia tisae | reverse complement strand
CGTCCGCCCCGTCCCAGGCACCGGCCGCCTCGCCCTCGCCGGCCGCCGAGCTGCTCGTGTTCGAGGGGGTGAGCAGCGGCTACAACGAGGGACCGGTGCTGCGGGAGGTGTCACTGGTCGTCCGTGCCGGCGAGATCGTGGCGTTGCTGGGGGCGAACGGAGCTGGCAAGACGACCCTGATTCGCACGGCCGCCGGCCTGTTGCCGCCGAGTGCCGGCCGGGTCGGGATGTTCGGCGAGTGGTACCGGCGTCCCGCTCCGAGCACGCTTGCCCGGCGGGGGCTGGCCGTCGTCCCGCAGGGGCGGGGGGCGCTGGGCCGGCTGAGCGTCCGGGAAAATCTGCGCCTGGCGGCCGGCCGCAGCCACCGCGGCGAGATCGAGCGGGTCCTGGGCTGGTTCCCGGAGCTGGGCGGCCTGCTCGACCGGGCGGCCGGGGAGCTGTCCGGTGGGGAGCGCCAGCGGCTCGCGCTGGCCGTCGCCCTCGTGCGCCGGCCACGGTTGTTGCTGGTGGACGAGCTGTCGTTCGGCCTGGCGCCCGGTGTTGCGCCGCGGCTACTCGAGCTGCTGCATGCGATCGTGGCCGAGACGTCCACCGGCGTGCTGCTCGTCGAGCAGTTCGCCGCCCTCGCCCTGCGGGTGGCCGACCGCGGCTACGTGCTCGACCGCGGTCGGGTCGCGCTGGCCGCGTCCGCCGCGGAGCTCGCCGCCCGCCCCGACCTCATCGAGGCGACCTACCTCGGCAAGTCCCCCGCCCGCTGACCCGCCCAGGCGACGCGCGCGGTGACGTGGGCAATCCCGTCGATTCTCGAAATCGGGTGACGGCCGATAGCGGGTCGGTTATGGTAACCATGCGCGAATTGATCGCGGGAGCTCCACCGAGGGGCTGAGAGGGTGGCTGGGGCCGCCGACCGCAGAACCTGTCCGGGTAATGCCGGCGTAGGGAGTTCATATGGTGTCGCCAGTCGACCGTCATTCATCACCCGCTTCCTCCCAGGATTTTTCCGGTGTGGGAGACGCGGATTCACGTCCGGAATCCACTTCCTTCCCCGCAGCCATTCCGGGCGTTATCCCGGTGGTCTCGCCGGACGGCACGCCGGAGCGGTCCGTGTCGCCAGGGTCGCTGGCCGCACCCCGGGAGACGGCCGTCTCGACCGGGCCGCTCGCGGGCAGCCGCAAGACCTGGCTCGTCGGCGCGGACCCGGACCTGCGGGTGCCGATGCGGGAGGTCGTCCTCACCACCGGGGACAGCGTCGTCCTCTACGACACCTCCGGCCCGTATACCGATCCGACGGCGGACATCGATGTCCGCCGGGGTCTGCCGCCGCTGCGGGCCCCGTGGATCGCCGCTCGCGGTGACACCGCCCCGGCCGGCGGGCGTGGCGCGCTACGGGCCGGGCCCGGCGGAGGAGCCGTCACCCAGCTCGCCCGCGCGCGCCGCGGAGAGATCACCCGGGAGATGCAGTTCGCGGCCCTGCGCGAGGGGCTGCCCGTCGAGACCGTACGGGCCGAGATCGCCGCCGGGCGAGCCGTCCTGCCGGCGAACGTGAACCATCCCGAGTCCGAGCCGATGGTGATCGGCCGGTCCTTCCTGGTGAAGATAAACGCGAATCTCGGCAACTCGGCGGTCACCTCCTCGATCGAGGAGGAGGTCGAGAAGATGGTCTGGGCGACCCGTTGGGGCGCCGACACCGTCATGGACCTGTCCACCGGCGCGGACATTCACCGGACCCGCGAGTGGATCCTGCGCAACTCCCCGGTCCCGGTCGGGACGGTGCCCATCTACGAGGCGTTGGAGCAGGTCGGTGGCCGCCCCGAGGCGCTGACCTGGGAGGCCTACCGGGACACCGTCATCCGCCAGTGCGAGCAGGGGGTGGACTACATGACGGTCCATGCCGGGGTGCTGCTGCGCTACGTGCCCCTCACCGCGCGGCGCCGGACCGGGATCGTCTCGCGCGGCGGTTCGATCCTGGCCTCCTGGTGCCTCGCCCACCATGAGGAGAACTTTCTCTACACCCACTTCGCCGAGCTGTGCGAGATCCTCGCCGCCTACGACGTGACGTTCTCGCTCGGTGACGGCCTGCGGCCCGGCTCGATCTCCGACGCCAACGACGAAGCCCAGCTCGCCGAGCTCGCCACCCTCGGCGAGCTGACCCGCGTCGCGTGGGAGCACGACGTCCAGGTGATGGTGGAGGGGCCCGGTCACGTCCCGCTGCACCGGGTCGAGGAGAACGTCCGGCTGCAGCGGGAGATCTGCCACGACGCGCCGTTCTACACGCTCGGACCGCTCACCACCGACGTCGCGCCCGGCTACGACCACATCACCTCGGCGATCGGTGCCGCCGTGATCGGCTGGCACGGCACCGCGATGCTCTGCTATGTCACCCCGAAGGAGCATCTCGGTCTGCCCGACCGCGACGACGTCAAGGCCGGCGTCATCGCCTACAAGATCGCAGCGCATGCGGCGGACCTCGCGAAGGGGCACCCCGGCGCCCAGGCGTGGGACGACGCGCTGTCGGACGCCAGGTTCGAGTTCCGCTGGGCCGACCAGTTCCACCTGGCGATGGACCCGGACACCGCCCGGTCCTACCACGACGAGACCCTGCCGGCTCCCGCCGCGAAGACGGCTCACTTCTGCTCGATGTGCGGGCCGCACTTCTGCTCGATGAAGATCTCCCACCAGGTGCGGGCCGCCGCGGACAACGCCGACCCGGCCTCGGCGGACGAGGCGATCTCCGCGGGGCTGCGGGCCAAGGCCGCGGAGTTCGCCGCCGCCGGCAGTCGGATCCACCTTCCGATCGCCGGACCCTGAGCGATCGCCGGACCCTGAGCGTCAGGGGTGCCGGGGACGGCCGGGGAAGGGCGGTGCCTGGCTCGGCCGGTACCGGCCCTCGATCGCCCGGCGGATCTCGTCGACGAAGGTGCGCCGCGCCGCCTCGTCGCCCAGGCCGACGAGGTTGATGGAGCTGATGCCCTGTAGCAGCCCCACCTCAGCCCCCGGGCGGTAGTCGGCGACCCGGACCGGGATCAGGCGCCGCTTCATCCCGGTCGGGTCCGCCGCCCATGCCGTCTGCCACTCGGCCCGTACCTTCTTCGAGGCCAGGTAGTGCTCAGAGAGGATCACGAGGGTCCGCTTCGAGTGGGACACCGCCTCGTCGAGGCGGCCCACCCGGTGATCCCCGGCGACGACGTCCCAGGTGTCGAGATGCACCTGGTAGCCCTGCTCTTCCAGCTGCCAGGCGCACCATTCGCCCCAGGCACTGTCCTTCTCCGCGGCGGAGACGAGGAAGTCCCACCCGGCCGAGGTGCGCGGCTCCTCGGCGACGATCGGCGCCACCGGCGGCGGACCCGAGCGCTGGTCCGCCGCGGGCACCCGCGCACCGTCGTCGGCCGGTCCCGCGACCGCCGGCCCCGCCTGGACCCAGGCGGGGCCGGCGAGGCCGGGGACGTCCGTGCCCACCCGCTGGAACGAGCCGGGATCCAGATCGCACAGCCGTCGGTCGACGGTGGCCGCGAACAGGGCCGCCGAGATGATGATGGCCATCTCGGCGGCGGGGAACTCACCGAGCAGGCGGCTGAGGGCGGGCGTGTCGACGAGGCGTGAGGCGGCCTGGGCGGCGTCACCGCGGACGCCGGCGCCCTCGTCGGCGACGACCCGCCCCTGGTGCAGCGCCATCCGCAGCCGGACTCGGCCGCTCTCGCCCCGCGTCCGGTTGTAGGCGTGCAGCACGAGCCGCAGTTCCCGCACGAGATCGGCGACCACGCGCTCCGCTGGCACGTCGTCGCGGAGCACGCCGAGGAGCCCACCCCCCCGGTCCTGGACGCTCACCGCATCGGCCGGCAGTCCGCCGTTGCGCGCCGCCTGGCTCAGGAGCTGGCGCAGGCCGTCCCGCCAGGCCACCGGCACCCCCACCC
>NZ_JANEZT010000495.1 GCF_025403405.1 Frankia tisae | reverse complement strand
GCTTTCCTCTGATCCCCTCGCCCCCGAGTTCCCAGCCGTCACCGGGGGGACGGCGAGCTGGCGGCACCGGCGCTGCCCGAGTTGTCGGGGTGGCCGCTGGCCGCCGGTCGGTCCGCCGACGGCTCTGTCGCGGACCGGCCCGCGTCGCCCCGCTTGGCCTCTCCTCGGCGGTTGCGGACGCGCCCCGCGGTAGCGGAGCCGCCGCGCGGGGCGGTGCCGGCCAGCTCAGCCGGCCCGCGAGGATCCGCCGCAGCGGACGGGTCGGCGTCGATCGGCTCCCGCGCGGCCGGCACGGCAACGGCTTCGCGCCCACTCCCGGCGGTTGCGGCGCGGTGGCCGCCGGAACGGCCGGACGCGGCGGCCGGCGACGTTCCCCCCGACGAGGCGCCGGTCGCCGCGGAGGCCCCGAGCGGTCGGGCGGGCCCGACGCCGACGTCCGGCGCGGGGAGATCGGCCACCCGGACCGTCGACGAACGGGCGTGCCGGCCCCGCGGCGCGTAGCTACCGTACTGGGCGAAGTAGTAGGCGTCCGGTCCCTTCGTCGGGACCATGTTCAGCACTGTGCCGACCATCCGGGCGTCGATCGCGCGCAACGTCTCGGCGGCGCGGCGAAGCTGCTCGCGGCGGGTCCGGCCGACCCGGGCCACCAGCAGGACCCCCTCGGCCCGGGTCGCGAGCACCGCGGCGTCGGTCACCGGCAGCAGCGGCGGGGCGTCGATCAGCACGATGTCGAACCGAGCCTGCAGCAGCTCGATGAGGTCGGCCATGCCCTTGGAACCCAGCAGCTCGCTGGGGTTCGGGGGGACCGGTCCGGAGGCGAGCACCTCGACCCGGCCCTCTCCGACCCGGCCTTCGCCCCACGGCTGCAGCACGTCGTCGAGGTCGGCGGCGCCGATGAGGACGGAGGTCAGACCGGCTGCGGACTCGACACCGAGGTATTCACCGAACGACGGCCGGCGCAGGTCGCCCTCGATCAGGCAGACCCGGGCACCGCCCTGGGCCAGGCTGATCGCCAGGTTGCAGATCGTGGTGGTCTTGCCCTCGCCCGGCACGGAGCTGCTGACGAGGATCGACCGGGGGCCGGCGTCGACGTCGACGAACTGCAGGTTGGTGCGCAGCTGGCGGAAGGCCTCCGCGCGGGCGGAGTGCGGCCGGGCGTTGATGATGAGCGGCCGGCGGACCGCGTCGGCGTCGTAGGCGATCACGGCGAGGTTGGGCAGATCCGTCGATTCCCGGGCGTCCTCCTCCCCGGAGATGCTGGTGTCCAGGCGGAAGCGGACAAGCGCCGCCGCGATGCCGGCGATCAGCCCGAGCAGCACACCGAGAGCCAGGTTGCGGGCCGGCTGCGGCGAGACCGGCGTGACCGGCAGCTTGGCGCGTTCCCAGACACTCACCCGCACGGACGGCGGTTCGTTGTCGGTGGGCGCCTCGATCTGGGCGACGGCGAGGGAGAACGACTCGCCGACCGCGTCGGCGATCGACTGAGCCCTTCTCGGCACCCGGTCACGGACGGTGGCGCGCAGCAGCACGGTGTCCGGGACCGCCTGCGCGGAGATCTGCCCCCGCAGCGTCTCCGGGGTCGTCTTCAGGTGGAGCCGGCCGATGACCGAGGCGGCCACCCGCTCGCTGGCCACGAGGTTCGCGTACGACTTCACCCGCTGCTGTGAGAGCAGGCCGCCCTGGTAAGCCGATGCGGCGCCCTCGGCCTTGTCGGGTGAGGAGACGACCATGGTCACGGACGCGGCGTACTCCTTCGTCCCCCGCCAGGTCGCGGCGGCGGCAAGCAGGCCGCCGAGCACCACGCAGGCCACCATGAGCATCCAGCTGCGGCGAAGGACGCGGACATAGTCACGCAGTTCCACTCGTCGACCACCCTCCCGGGATGTATATGACGCCCACTCGCCGTCATCGAGGACCACCTCAACATACTCGATGAGTAGCGATTCTTTTACTCTCCGTCACGTTTACTCTATGACCTCATGTGGAGACGTAGAGTAGACGGCACGGTCGGCGACCGACGGACAGCTCACCTCGCGCGGCGCGTCTCGCGGCTCAACCTCCGCCAGCGAGTCGGGCTACAGATCGCCCTCGACAGCGCGGCGATGATCCTCGGTCTCACCGCCGCCCAGCTCGGAAGGTTCGACTTCGCCCGCGATGCCCTGACCGACCTCGGCTTCTGGGTGATCTGCGCCCTGGCGGTCTGCCTGCTCCACTTCCTGGGCACGGCGCTGCACCTCTACCTGGGGCGCTACCGGTTCGGTGGCTTCGAGGAGGTCCTCGGGCTGCTCGTGGCGGTGCTGCTGACGATCGTCGGTGTGCTCGTCGTCGTCGCCGCGTTCGGCTCGCCGCGCCCGATGCCGCTGAGCGTGCCGCCGCTCGGCGGTGCAGTGACCCTGGTCGTGATGTTCGGCGTGCGCTACCTGTGGCGGCTGCTGGAGGAACAACTGCGCCGGCCGAACAGGGACAGCGCCGAGCCGGTTATGATCTTCGGCGCCGGCCACGGAGCCGAAGGGGTCCTCGCGGCGATGCTGCGCACCCAGGACAGCCCCTACTACCCCGTCGCGCTGCTCGACGACGACCCGAACCTGTGCAACCTACGGCTGTTCGGGGTGCGGGTACTCGGCGGACGGGAGGCGATCGGCCGGGTCGCGGCAACCACCGGTGCCAGGACCCTGCTGGTGGCCATCCCGAGCGCGGAGGCCGGACTACTCCGGGAGATCAGCAGAATCGCCGAGAGCGCCGGCCTCAGGGTGAAGGTCCTCCCCAAGGTCGGCGATCTGATCGAAGGGCGGGTCGGCGTCGGCGACATCCGCGACCTGGATCTCGCCGATCTGCTGGGCCGCCGCCAGGTCCGCACCGACGTCGCCGCCGCCGCGAGTTACCTGGTGGGCCGCCGAGTGCTGGTGACCGGCGCGGGCGGGTCGATCGGCTCGGAGCTGTGCCGGCAGATCGCCGGCTACGGCCCGGAAGAACTGATCATGATGGATCGGGACGAGTCCGCGCTGCGGGCGGTGCAGCTGTCGATCTCGGGCCGCGCGATGCTCGACGACGACACGATCGTGCTCGGCGACATCCGCGACCTCGACCTCGTCACCACCTTGTTCATGGAGCGTCGCCCGCAGGTCGTGTTCCATGCCGCGGCCCTCAAACACCTCCCACTGCTCGAACGCTTCCCCGGTGAGTCGGTGAAGACCAACGTCTGGGGCACCCTGGCGATCCTGCAGACGGCCGTGGCCTGCGGCGTCGAGCGGCTGGTGAACATCTCGACGGACAAGGCCGCCAACCCGGTCAGCGCGCTGGGCTACTCCAAGCGGATCACCGAACGGCTCACCGCCCATCTGGCCCACGAGACCAGCGGGACGCTGGTCAGCGTGCGGTTCGGCAACGTGCTGGGCAGCAACGGCTCCGTGCTCACCGTCTTTGCCGGCCAGCTCGCCATGGGCGGGCCGATCACGGTCACCCATCCCGACGTGACCCGGTACTTCATGACCATCCCCGAGGCCGTGCAGCTTGTGCTGCAGGCCGGCGCCCTCGGCTCCGCCGGCGAGGCCCTCGTCCTCGACATGGGCGAACCGGTGCGGATCGCGGATGTCGCCGCACGGCTCGCGGCCCGCGAGAACCAGCCGATCGAGATCATCTACACTGGACTGGGCCACGGGGAGAAGCTGCACGAGGAGCTGTTCGGCGCCGGCGAGACCGACCAGCGCCCGCACCATCCCCTGATCTCTCACGTCGCCGTGCCCCCGCTGGACCCGACCCGGGTACTCGCCCTCGACCCCTGGGCCGCGCCGGCGGAGATCATGGCCGAGCTCGCCGCCCTGGCCGGCGAGGACGCCCTCGTCCCTGTTCCCCTGGCCGCCGACGTCACGGCCGCCCGCGCCACCGCGGCAACCACCGCCGCCGTGCCCTGGAC
>NZ_JANEZT010000494.1 GCF_025403405.1 Frankia tisae | reverse complement strand
CGCCCGGATGGCGTCGTCACTACCCTGGACGTACATGACCTCACGGGTAAGGAGTACCGCGCCCTCATCGATCACATGGGCGTAGAGAAGAATCCGGACCCCAGTCTCTTCCTGCACATCTGCACCCCGTCGGCAATCGGCTACCGGATCGTCGAGTTGTGGGACGCACAAAACCACCTCGAGGCCTTCCTGCAGCGCCGTCTCGCGCCCGCCACCGAAGCGCTACGTATCGATCGGAAGACGGACATCGTGTTCCATCCGATCAACAACATATTCGCTCCGCGGCTTACCGAGCTTCTCGGCCTCGTGCCGTCACTGCCGGGTGGCCCACAGAGTTCACAACGCTGATCATCGTGGTCGCCAGGCAGCCGTCAGGCAGGTCGGGGCGGTGTTGGACCCGGCCCAGGCTCTGTTCGGCGTGCCGTGTCAGGCGGGCGAGCACCAATCCGAAGGACGTGACCGGACGGGGTGGAGAACGCCGCGCACCAGGCGGTCTACAACGGCACCCGCACCCGTGACGGAGTCCCCTCACCGGCTCCCCCGGCCGACCCGCGGCGAGCCCTGTTCCCGCTCGCCGTCACCCGGGCGGCCGGCGGGGCAGGATGAACCGGAACGTCGCGCCACCACCGGGTGTCGGGTGCAGGTCGACCCGGCCGCCGTGGGCGGCGGCGACGGCCTGGACGATGGACAGACCCAGCCCGGTCCCCCCGGCGTCCCGGGACCGCCCGGAGTCCGCCCGGTAGAACCGCTCGAAGACGTGGGCGACGGCCTCGTCGGGTACTCCCGGGCCATGGTCGATCACCGAGAGCACGACCTCGCCCCCGCTGCTGTCCTCATTGCTGCCCCCACCGTTCTCCGCCGCCCGCACGCAGACGGCCGCGTCGGGTGGGGTGTGGACGATGGCGTTGCGCACGAGGTTGCCGACCGCCTGGTGGAGCCGGCCGGCGTCGCCGAGTACCTCCAGGATCGGCGGCCCGTCGACCTCGATCGTCCGGCCGGGGCTGACGGCGCGGGCATCGGTGGCGATGTCCCGCACCAGGGCGGCCACGTCGACCGGCTGGCGTTCCAGCGCCGGCCCCTGGTCGAGCCGGGCGAGCAGCAGCAGGTCGTCGACCAGCTCCCCCATCCGGGCCGATTCCTCCTCGATGCGGCGCATGACCATCGCGAGATCCTCGGGCTGCCGCGCCGCGCCGCGGTGGAACATCTCGGCGTATCCGCGGATCGACGTCAGCGGGGTCCGCAGCTCGTGGCTGGCATCCCCGACGAAACGGCGCAGTCGCCGCTCGGAGTCCTCCCGAGCCCGGAAGGCTGCCTCGATCCGGGTGAGCATCGCGTTGAAGGCGAGCCCGAGCCGGCCCACCTCGGTGCGCCGGTCGGTGTCGGCGACCCGTCGGGTCAGGTCGCCCCGGGCGATCAGGTCGGCGGTCTGCTCGATACGGGTGAGCGGGCGCAGCCCGATCCGGATGATGGCGTAGGCCAGCACGCCCAGGGCCGCCATCACCACCGAGCTGGCAATGATCTCGATCCTGGTGACGTTGCGCAGCGTCGCGTCCATCTCGGTGAAGGGCACCGCGACGACCAGCACGTCCCCATCGGGGAACCGTTCCGCCAGCATCCGGAACCGGCCACCGTGGCCTTCGGCCGGGACCGTGCACAACGGTGCGATAGCCAAGTCCGGGTGCAGCGGGGCGTGGGTGAGCAGATCCCTGGACACCGCCGGCCGCCGGGTCGGGGCGGTCGGGCCGGCCGGGCCGGGGCCCGGGCTGGTCTCGGCGAGCCGGTGACCGCCGCTGTCGTAGAGCGCGCCGTAGGTACCCACCAGGAAGGCGCTACCGAATCTCGGGTAGCGGTCGTCACTGTCGTGATCTCCGTAACCGCCGACCCGCAGGAGAGTCTGTTCCATCAGCGGATGCGCGTCCCGGACCTGCTGGTCCAGCTTGCCGCGCAGGTACGCCTCCAACGCGCCCTGGGTGCCGACCGCGCCCAGGGACAGGCCGATCGCCAGCAGGCCCACCAGGGCCAGCAGAAGGCGGGCCCGCAACGACATGACCGGCCGGCTCAACGAGGCAGACGCAGGACGTAGCCGACGCCGCGCACCGTGTGGATCAATGGCGGTGACACGTGGTCGATCTTTCGGCGTAGATAGCTGATGTAGGTCTCGAGGACCCGCGCGTCTCCGCCGAAGTCGTGCCCCCAGACGTGATCGAGCAGCTGGGCCCGGGTGAGCACCGTGCGGGTGTTGGCCAGCAGATAGTGCAGCAGGCGGTACTCGGTGGCCGTCAGTTCGACGTGCTGCCCGGCCCGGCGTACCTCGCGGGTTTCGGGGTCGAGGTCGAGGTCGGCGAAACGCAGCGGCGCCGGAGCACCGTCGGCGACTCCGGCCCGGCGCAGGATGGCGCGGACCCGGGCGATCAGCTCACTGATCACGAACGGCTTCGTGACATAGTCGTCGCCACCGAGAGTCAGCCCGCGCACCTTGTCCTCGGTGGCGTCCCTGGCCGTCAGGAACAGGGTCGGAACGCCCTGGCCCGAACGCCGCATCCGATCACATACCGTGAATCCGTCGAGGTCGGGAAGCATGACGTCCAGCACCAGCAGGTCCGGCTGCGCGAGCGCGGCCCGTGTCAGGGCCGCCTGGCCGGAGTGCACGGCGCTGACGTCGAAGCCCTCGTAGCGCAGGGCCATACTCACCAGGTCGGTGATCGCGATCTCGTCGTCAACGACGAGAACCCGGATCGGACGGTCCACCGGCCCAGTCTCCCCCGGGCCCGCACCGGGACCGGTCATTCGGGCACCCGTCCGGGCGGTACGGACGCGGCGGCGGCCACCGGGCCGGGAAAGCACGCCGAATGAGCCAGCTGGCCCGCGTCGTCGACCACCAGCCAGGACCATCCCTCCGGGGCGAGCCCGGCCAGCAGGTCGAACGCATCACGACCGGCGGCCAGCGCAGCGGTGGCATAGGCGTCGGCCAGGGTCAGGTCCGGCCCGACGACAGTGGCGCAGGCAAGGCCCGAGGCCGGGGTCCCGGTGGCCGGGTCGACGACGTGCTCACCCCGCTCCGACACCCCCGACGTGGCCACGGCCAGCTCGGTGCCTTCCACCACCGCCACGAGCCGGGTCCGGTCGAAGGGGTCGGCGATCCCCACCCGCCAGAGCTTCCCCGGCGCCGCCGCACCGCGCACGCGCAGGTCCCCCGCCGCGTTGACGCAGTGATCCGGTACTCCGGCCTGCGTCAGCACCCGGGATGCGGCGTCGGCGGCCCAACCCTTGACCAGGCCGGTCGGGTCCGCTGTTCCGTCCCCGCGCCAGGCCGGGTCGAACCGGCCCGCGGTCCGCTCGCGGCAGACCTCGGCCAGCCGGTAGACCGCCCGGACGTGCTCGGGGCAGGCGGCGAGATCGTGCTCGCCCCGGCGCACCCGGGACACCCAGGATCCGGGTAGGAACGTGCTGAAATCCTCGTCGGCCCGGTGCAGGATCTCGGCCGCGGCGGCCATCGCCGCGTCCAGCTCCGCCGGAGGCAGTGGGGAACGCACGTCGATGCTGACCACGGTGCCCATCACCGGTTCGGCACGGACCCGGCCCGGCCGGTCAGGCACGGGACCGGTCCAGGGCGGACTGGACGGACCAGGCGTACCCGGTACTGGTGAACGATGCGCCGGAGACGCTGTCGATGTAGGCGCTCTGGGCGTCGAGCACCTCCTGCCGCAGGATCGGCACCGCCTGGTCGTTGATCTCGACGTCGCGGCGTTCCCGGTCCGGGATCTGCACCGCCACCACGTCGGTGATCTTCTTGCCGGCCAGGACGATCTTGACCTGCACCGGCCCGTAACGGGTGTCGACGGCGTCCCCGGTCACCGTCCGCGTCGCCGGCGTCACCGGCGTCACCGGCGCGCCCGACGCACCGGAAGCGGTGGTCGCGGAGGGCGACGG
>NZ_JANEZT010000493.1 GCF_025403405.1 Frankia tisae | reverse complement strand
GGACGTAGACGCAGGACTCAGCCGGCCAGCCGAGGGTGGATCGTGGCGACGAGCAGGGCCGCGGCCTCGGCGATGATGTCGGCCTCGTCCATCCGGATCTCGGTGGCTCGGATCTTGTACCAGCAGCGGTCGAGCATCGCGAGCACGACCAGGCCGACCGCCTCCGGTGAGCCGGCGGGATCGAGCTGGCGGGCGTGCAGCAGCTCGCCGAGCTTGCGGGCGACGCGGACCTGGATGCGGTGGGAGTCGTTGCGGAAGGCCACGTCGGTCGGCGCGGACAGCATCGCGGCCAGCGCGAAGGCCCCGTGCTGGTCGAGATGGATGAAGTACAGCCGGATCCACTCCTCGACGGCGGGAGTCGGCCAGTCGTCGGGCACCGCGGTGAGCCGGGCGACGACGGCGAGGGTGGACTGGTATCCGGCCCGGCCGAGCTCGGCGAAGATCTCCCGCTTGTCCCGGAAATAGGTGTAGAACCCGGCGCGCGAGATGCCGCACGCCTCGGTGATGTCGGCGACGCTGGTGCCCGCGTAACCATGGCGCAGGAACAGCCCGCGGGCGGTGTCGACGATCACCTGTCGGGTGCGTGCGGCGCGCGGTCCGAGATCCGCCACCGAGGCGGGGACGCGTTGTCGGGGGGTGTCGGGCGGTTGCATGGCATCATCTCGGCGCGTCGACCGGCCATCCTGACCGGGCCGGGCGGTCCCACGGGGCGCCCGGCCCGGCCAGGATGGCGGTGATCAGATCGCGACGACCGGCTCGAGCTCGGCGCCGCCGAGCAGCTCGGTGCCGAGCTGTTCGGCCAGCGTGCGGTGGTCACCGAGCAGCAGGTCGAGCGCGGCGGTACGGGCGACGAAGCGGTGCAGCTCGCTCTCCAGCGACAGCCCCATCGCGCCGCAGACCTGCACGGCGTGGCGCATGACCTCGGCCTGGGCGAAGCCGGCACGCAGCTTGACCAGCCGCGCCGCCCAGGCGCCGCCGTCCGCGTGCCCGGCGCTGCCCCACGCCACGGTCAGCTCCGAACGCAGCGACTCGACCGCCACGTGTGCCTCGGCGAGCCGGTGGCGCACGGCCTGGAAGGTCGCGATGGACCGCCCGTACTGGACGCGCGCCGAGGTGTGCGCGACCGCGATCGCGAGCGCCGCCTCGCAGCCGCCGGTGATCTCGGCGGCGAGCGCGCGGCGGCCGGCGGCCACCGCGCGGGTCCACGCGTCGCCGGCCGGGGTGGCCGGGCCCGCCGGTCCCGCCGGCGCGGCGGAGACGGTGAGCCAGCCCGCGGCGGTGTCGAAGCCGCGTACCGGCTGCGCCGCCGCCGCGACCAGCTCGGCCGGCAGGATCCGCAGCGTGACGCCGCCGGCGAGCCCGGCCAGGCCGGTCGCGTCCGGCTCGCCGGCGGTGTCGCCCGCGTCGAGGACGGTCGGGACGACGACCTCGGCGATGCCGTCGAGGGGGCCGAGCAGCAGCCCGGTCAGCGGCCCGCCCGGGTCGGCCGGGTGATCGGAGTGCAGCGGGTAGAGCAGCGCCCGCGGTCCGGTGGCGGCGGGCAGGGCGGGGGCGAGTTCGGCGAGCAGGACGTCGTCGAGGACGCGGGAGTGAGCCAGCGCCCGCCCGTGCTCGGTGAACAGCAGGGTGGTGGCGCGGGCCGGGTCGTCGGCGAGTACCTCCGCCCAACCGAGCTCCGCCAGCGCCGCGGCGAGGTCGCCGCCCTCGGCGAGCACCTCCCGCAGGGAACCCGCCAGCAGCTCCGCGGTGGCGTCGTCGAGGCCCGCCGGCTCCGCGGACGCGCCGGCGGTGGGGGCGGCGGTGATGGTGGCCGGACTGGTCACTTCGCCTCCTTCGGCAGGCCGAGGACGTGATCGGCGATGATCGTGCGCTGGACCTCGGCGGAGCCGCCGAGGATCGTCGCCGAGCGGGAGAACCACCACTCGTTGCGCCAGGCGGCGACCTCGTCGGTGGCACCGAGGACGAACTCGGTGCCCAGCAGGTCGCGGGCGAGGTCGAACAGGGCGATCTCGACGGTGGCGAGCAGGACCTTGTCGACGCTGGCCTCGGGGCCCACCGTGTCGCCCGCGGCGAGCCGGCGCACGGTGGCGGCACTGCGGGAGCGCAGGGCGATGATCTGCTCGTAGACGGTGCCCAGGCGCGCGGCCGAGCCGTCGGGCAGCCGGGCGCCGGCGGCGAGCCGGGTGGCGACCTGCCCGCGCAGGTCCCGCAGCCGGCGCAGCGCGTCGGCGGCGCAGATCCAGGCGTACATCGCCCGCTCCCACTGCAGCAGGTACATCGCGACGGCCCAGCCCTTGCCCTCGGCGCCGACGAGGTTGGACGCCGGGACCACGGCGTCGTCGAAGAACACCTCGGCGAGCTCGTTCTCGCCGCTGGCCAGCGCGATCGGCCGGATGGTGACGCCCGGCGTGTCCGCGTCGAGGAAGATCATGGACAGGCCGCGGTGGCGGGACTCCGGCGTGCCGGTGCGCACCAGGCACACCAGCCGGCTCGACGTCGCGCCATGGCTGGTCCACAGCTTCGACCCGGACAGGATGTAGGTGTCGCCCTCGCGCCGCGCGCGGCAGCGCAGCGACGCCAGGTCGCTGCCGGCCTCCGGCTCGGAGAAGCCCTGCCCCCACCACTCGTCGCCGCGCAGGTAGGCCGGCAGGTAGGCGGTGGCGAGCTCGGGGGCGAAGTGCACCACCGGCGGGCCGAGGGTCTCCAGCATCAGGTGCGGGGCGGGGATCGGCAGCCCGGCGGCGGACAGGGCGTCGTAGAAGATGGCGCGGTGGCGCTCGTCCCCACCGAGCCCGCCGGCCGACTCCGGCCAGCCGTAGCGGTTCCAGCCGGCGCGGAACAGCACGCCCATGAACCGGCCGTGGTCGGCGATGCGCTCCTCGGTGTTCGGGTAGTGCCGGCCACGCCACTGGTCCAGCACCGGCTCGCTCGCCAGCCACGCGCGCAGCGCACGGGCGTAGGCGTCGAGGTCGTCGCGCAGGACCGCCGGGTCGATGCCCGCCAGATCGATGCCCGCCGGGTCGGTGGCCGTCGGGTCGGTGGCCGTCGTGGTGGTCATGAGGGGCGTCCCGCCGCGGCCGTGCGGGCCTTGGAACGCTCGAGGAAGCTGCGCACGAGCTGCTGGTGCTCGGGGGTGTCGAAGGAGGCGAACTCCTCGCCGAGGGCGTACTCCAGCACGCCGGCCACCGCCCGCTTGATGTGCATGTTCAGCGCGCGCTTGGTGCTCTGCACCGCCTGCGGCGGCTGGGCGGCGAGCTTGCCGGCGACCTTCAGCGCCTCGTCGAGCAGCTCCGCGTCGGGCACCACCCGGTTGGCCAGGCCCAGCGAGACGGCCTGGTGGGCGGGGATGCGCTCGGAGGTCAGCAGGTACTCCTTGGCGCGCAGCATGCCCATGAGCAGCGGCCAGGTCGGCGCGCCGCCGTCGGCCGCGGTGAGCCCGACGCCCACGTGCGGGTCGGACATGAACGCGCTCTCGGCGAGCAGCACGATGTCGCTGCACACCGCCAGGTTGCAGCCCAGGCCCACCGCGGCGCCGTTGACCGCGGCCACCACCGGCAGCGGGAAGTCGACCATCTCGTTGAGCAGGCGGCGGGCACCGTCGATCTCGGCGCGGCGCAGCTCGCGGTCGTCCCACAGCTCGACGAAGTGCTGGAGGTCGCCGCCGGCGCTGAACGCCCGGCCCGCCCCGGTCAGCACGACCGCACGCGCCCCCGGGTCCTCCGCCAGGTGGCGCCACACCCTGACCAGGGCGTGGTGCAGCGCCTCGTTCGTCGCGTTAAGCGCCTCCGGCCGGTTCAGGGTGACGAGGCGGACTGGACCCCTCTCCTCGATGAGCAGCTCCGGCGCGAACGGGTTGTCCATCAGTTCTCCTGTCGGTCCTGCTGGGCGCCTGCGATACGTCGATAGGGTCGGCGGCTGTCCGCGGCGTCCGCCGAGACGGCAC
>NZ_JANEZT010000492.1 GCF_025403405.1 Frankia tisae | reverse complement strand
CCCCGGACGTCACGGCCGAGACCTGGACAAGCTCGGGCCCGAGGAACCTGCGCCCCACCCGGGTGAACAGCGTTGGGTTACCCGTGGTCAGGAAACGATGACTGGGCGGTGGTAGCTCCGGATCCCGGAACAGTCGGTCGCGCGCGAGCACCCGGTAGGTGTCCTTCGCCGTCTCCTCGGCACTGCTCACCAGCGTCACGCCCTCTCCCATCACGAGGCTGATCACCCCGGTCAGCAGTGGGTAATGGGTGCATCCGAGTATTACCGTGTCAACGTCAGCTTCCTGCAACGGTGCGAGGTATGCCTCGGTCAGCCCGAGTAGCTGGCGCCCGGAGGTGATGCCCCGTTCGACGAAATCCACGAACGCGGGGCAGGCGATGCCGGTCAGGTCGACGCCCGCGGCGGCGGTGAAGGCATCGTCGTAGGCGCGGCTGCCGATCGTGGCGATCGTGCCGATGACGCCCACCCGGCCGCTGCGGGTGGCCGCCACCGCACGCCTGGTAGCCGGCATGATCACTTCGACGACCGGCACGCTGTAGCGTTCCCGGGCATCGCGCAGGCACGCGGCGCTGGCCGTGTTGCAGGCGATCACAAGCAACTTCACCCCCTCGTCGACAAGGCGATCAAGACACTCGAGGGCGTATCGGCGTACCTCGGCGATCGGGCGTGGTCCGTAGGGTGCCCGTTCGGTGTCGCCGAGATAGACCAACGGCTCATGTGGAAGCTGGTCCAAAATGGCGCGGGCCACCGTGAGACCGCCTACTCCGCTGTCGAACACCCCGACCGGCGCGCCGCTCATGAGCGATCAGACTAAGCCGGAATCCCGATGCTCACCCTGTGGGTGTCATCACGAAACCTTTGTCCAATACGGGACAGCATGCACGAGTCGCACTTCGTAGCGATCTGTCCGGCGGATCGAGTGGCTTCGCCGCGTGTCATACGTCGTTGCTACCCAGGCGACGGCCCCAGTGCGCTGGGCCCGGACGATGTGTGGCGGGGTCGACATCCCCCGGGCGGCCCCGCGGCCCCGGGAAATTTTCGATTTTCGGCCGGTCGGGCCGGGAATGATCTGGTGTGGCCCGATCGTCGTCCCGCAACGAAAGGTGCCCGACTGTCGGCGGCATACGGGTACAGGGACCTCAAACGGGGTGTACGCTAGAACTGCCTGTAATCGATCAGTGACTACAAGCTATCGAGCAGGTAGGTTAAAGACGCGGCTGAGGTGTCCGGGTCGTTCCCATCCGTCCCCGAACCGCGATGCCCCAGTCGCATCCTCTGAGCTCGGCGGCGTCCGGTCGGAGCATCCATGGTGATGTTCCGGCCGGCACCGTCGGGCCAGCGACTGTGCAGTCCGGTCATCGGCCTCGGAGCGTCCTCGCCCGGCTGCCTCGCGATGCAGGGGCCGATCCAGGGCGCCGCGCCGAATGGACACGATCCGTCCACGTTTTTGGATCGATAGTGGTTTCCTCGTTCTCTTCGTGCCCATATGATGACGAGATGCTGTAATTACCGCCGATGTGGACCGGGCGGGTCATCGAAAGCCAGCGGGAGATGCCGAGGCGTCACCGCGCACCGGCGGCCCTGATCGGGTGCCGTCCCCTCACCGCTGCGGTGCGGCCGTCGCCCGAGGACGGACGGAGCAAGCGGGATGATCACCGTCAAACCGCCCCCCAGGCTTGTCGGGTTGGCGTCGATCGAGGTCGTCGCAGCCTCGATGGCGATAGGAACATGCCTATGGCACGGTTCCTCGCCGCGGTCGCCGCGGGGATCGCCCTCCTGGTGGGAGGGCTGGTCACCCTGGCGCTCGTGCTCCCACCCGCGTACAGCTACCTGGTCCCGGTCGTCATCATCCTCGTCGTCGTGGGGGTAAACATCACTGCCTGGCTCGTGATCCCGCATGTTGTCGGCTCGGCGTTCGTCCCGACTCCCGGGGCCGCCGAGCGGTCGGCGTCCGCACACTCCGCCGGCGGCTCGTTTGGCTTCGCCCGTAGCGGGTTCGACTGGCCGGGCGCCGACCTCGCCGCCGAACCCACCGCGGAAGAATGGTCGTCGTCGTGGGACTACGCCGGTCGCGATGGCGCCGACGACGATCGATGGTCCGTGCCCGGCAGCGTTGACAAGGTGTCCTGGAGCATGGCAGGCGGCTCCGACCACGGATCAGGCGTTGTGAGCGGGCCAGGCGTCGTGAGCGGGTCGAGTGGGTCGGACGGATCCGGCGGCGCGGCGCCGAGCAGTTAGGAGCGACCGAGCGCCCCCGCGGGCCCTCGGCAGGTTCAGAGCAGGGTCGCGACCAGCGCCGCCAACCACAGCGACGCCGCGTGCAGGGACTGGTCGGCCAGGTACATGCCGTTCATCCCGTTCCTGGCGAGCTTGGCGAAGTTCCCGCCACCCGTCCTGGTCAGCAGCCAGCGCACGGCGGTCCGACGGTCCCACAACGCGTGGGTGAGCACCGAGATCAGCAGCCCGGCGCTGGCCCCTGACGCGGACAGCCGCAGGTCGAGCCCCACCACCGCCACCGCCACCATCACCACGACGACCGCGTGGTAGGCGGCCAGATGTCGTCCCAGCGCCGCCCAACCGGCTGGGCCCGGGGTCGTCTTCAACCGGGCCTGGGTATCGGTCTGGCCCAGCACGTGATCGGCGAGCTGATGTGCCGCGAACAGGGTCACCAGCAGGGCCGCGAAGGTGGCGGCCCTGGTCATGAGGCCGGGGCGGGACGGCGGGACGGTGCTGCGCTCATTGTCAGTTCCTGCTCTGCGCCCAGCGTCCGGGTGGGCCGGACGGGCCGCGGACGGCGGGTGCGAGTGCGCACCCGGCCTTGCGCGGGCCGACCGGGTGGACTCGTCGCCGTTCAGCTTGCGACCCCGCGAGCTGCCACACCGCATCCTGCGACGGCTTCTGGGCTCGTGCGTGGCGACCGGGGCCGCGCGAGCCGTCTCAGACGAGTCCGGCGCGGCGGCGGGCGGTCTCGGCCACCGCCGCCCAGTCCTGTTCTCCCTGGCCGTGCGCGAGCGCATCGATGAACGCGTCCCGCAGCACGCCACCGAAGGGCAGGGGAACGTTGCGTTCCTGGCCCGCGGCCAACGCCAGCTGGACGTCCTTGAACCCGAGCGGCAGGCGGAAGTTGACCGGCTCGTAGTTCCTCGCCCCGATCATGCCGCCGTAGCCGGCGAAGATCGGGCCGGTGAACAGGTTGTCGGTCACCACCTCGATGAACAGGGCCGGGTCCAGTCCGCCCGCCTCGATCACGGTCGTCGCCTCGGCCATCGCCTCGATGGAACAGGCGATCAGGTAGTTGCCGAGGATCTTGACTAGGTTGGCGTACGCCGGTGTCTCGCCGACGGTCCAGGTGCGCCGGCCGAGGACGTCGAACAGCGGCTGCACCTCGGCGATCGCCGCCGGGTCGCCGGCGGTCACAACGGTGAGGTTGCCCGCGGCGGCGGCCTCCGTCCGGCCGAACACCGGCGCGGCGAGGTAGCGCAGGCCCCGTTCGCCGTACTCGCGCGCGGCCCGCTCCGCCAGGGCGGTGCTGATCGTCGCCATGTTCACGTGCAGGGCGCCGGCGGGCGCCGCGGGGTCGAGCAGGCGTTCGGTCACGGCGTGGTCGTCGGCCAGCATGCTCAGCACGGTCCCGGTCGCGAACGCCTCCTCGATGCTCGCGGGGACGGCGCCGGCCGCGGCCAGCTCGTCGACGGGCCCGGGGGAGCGGTTCCAGACCAGCACCGTGTGGCCCGCGGCGACCAGGTTGCGGGCCATCGCCGCGCCCATCCCGCCCAGGCCGATGAATCCGATCCTCATGCGTCACGCTCCCGACCACGCTCACCCGCGCCGGCAGGTTCACCGCCCGCCGGCTGCGGCGAGGCGCGCCGGCACCGCCTACCCACCGCAGTCTGCCCCCTGCCGCGCGCACCCGCAGGCCCCGTTCGCCGTACTCGCGCGCGGCCCGCTCCGCCAGGGCGGTGCTGATC
>NZ_JANEZT010000491.1 GCF_025403405.1 Frankia tisae | reverse complement strand
GGCCGGCACGCCCTGGACACCACCCGCCGCAGCCCCGCCCTGACGTCCCCGCAGCACCCGGCCACCGCGACCGTAGCCGGCGCGGCCTAACCGCATGCCTTGATCACAAACCACGTGAATGTTTACGATCAAGAGCTTCCACAACCCGTCTTCGAGGAGGCCTTCGCGGAGGTCGCCGAGTGCCTGGTCCCAGAAATTCAGCGACATGCTGGCCGGCGGTATACGGCCGGCGGGATAGCCGATCCGCCGCAACACAGTGACGGCGGTGCGGTAGTCGGCGTAGACAGCCGCGAGGGTGTCCTGGAACTCTTCAAGGTCCCCGTCGGACCAGCGATGTGTGGCCATTGGCAGTGCGGCGTCCGTTCCCCGTAGTACACAGGCCCGGAGCGTCTACCATCGGGCTTGCCAGCGGACTGTGTGCCCAAGACTGTAGCGCAATCCAGGCGGCTTGCCATACGCGCCGCCGTGAGCGGCCGGGACGGGATCGCGACACTACCACGCGTTCAGGGGCCCTGATGAGGGACGGCGCCGTGCAGGGCCATGGTCGGATACACCGACCCGCTGCCTCCGGCCGCTCCGGCATTCGTTACACGCGCGCAGTTCCTTCGATCAGTACAGGGGCCTTAGTTTGTAGTCCCTTGATCTGCGTGGACTGCCGGTCGGTGGCCGGGTTGGCTTGGCCGGGGTTCGCCGATCCAATGCTCAGGACCACCGTTTGCCAGTGTCTCCTAGGAGCCGCTTCGGGCTGAGCCGTCGGAGGTAGAACCAGAACTGTGGATCATCGGCGACAAGCCGGCGGCCCATGGCGTCGTAGTAGAGGATCCGTGCGATCGCCGGGCTCGTCGCCAGCCTGTCGACGACACGGTCGACGAAGATCTTGTCCACCGCGCGTTCCCGGTGGGGGTGGTCCTTCTTGTATCTGTCGAGAGCTACCGCTCCGTCCGGGCTTTGAGCGAGTGCCTGCAGGAGATCGACGCAGATCGTTTCGTCCTCACCGTCGAGTGAGGCGAACTCCGCTACCGGATCACTGAAGCTCCTGCGAAGCTCCTCGTGTACGTATGAGGCCGCCTCCTCGATGTCGGTCCTGATCGTGCGAGCGCGCCGCACAGTCCCCTCCACACCGTTGAGCATCGCCAGCCACCAGCACAGTTCCTGGGCTAGGGCGAGGCTGCCGGACGCCATCTCCACGATGGCCTGCCGATCGTCGAACTCGATGTTCAGCGCCCGCTCGCCGAGTTCGATCAGTGCAGTCAGCTCCAGTCGTGACGCCGGCTTTGGCTCCTGAACGTATATCCTCTTGGCGATGTCTGGGCTAAGTGCGACAAGAGTTCGCGCCGTGTCCGGAATGCCGGCAATGACAACCTTGGGGGCATGCGATCCGGCGCGTGGTTTCATGGCCGCGCTCTGGTCTGCGAGCATCTTCAGGTAATCGACCACGCGAGTCTTCAGATCATCGGGAAGCCTGTGGAAGTCGTCGATTACGGCAAGGCCGTCGTGGCCATGATCTGTGATCCGCCTGATCTGGGCGACGTCCGCCTGCTCTCGGGCGCTGAGGAAGGAGATCTTCTTAAATCTTGCCTCGTCCTGTTCAATCGCGTGCTTAAGGAGCGTTGTCTTGCCGAGTCCCGCGGCACCCTCGACGATGACGCTGAGTCCGGGCTGCCGCAACTTCATCTTGAAGGGAATGAAGAGTTCCTGCTGAACGAAGGTGACGCCCGGAATCTGGGTCGATATGAAAACATCACCGAGCTCGAAGGTCGGACGGTCCTCTTGGTGCACCTCGTTGGGAAAGCTCGGCGCCACGGCATCCCGTCGATGCACGGGAGGGGTTACCCCGTCGAGTCGGGCGTCTTTCGTGTTCTCTGGGTCGGCGGGAAACGCGGGATGCGTCGCGGGCTTTGCTCGTCCCGCGATGGCGTAGGAAAGTTTATCGAGCAGCTGCCCCGTGGCTGCGTCCTTGTCGAGAGCGAAAAGATCGATACCGACGATCGAACCAAGCAGGCCTGACGCCTGAGTCGGAGAGATCCGGACTGGGATAAGCTTTCGCGCCATCCCCCGTGGATCTGCGCGGAAAGCGGCCTGCCACTCGGCCTGGCCGAACACCGAACCGAGGTAGGTATCTGAGAGGACCACGATAATACGCCTGGCATGTCTAAGGCCACCGTCCATGGCGCTGATCCAGTTTGACCCAGGCACCAAGTCCCACGCCTGCACCAGCACGGTGTAGCCGGCTTCCTCAAGTGTCCACGCGATCCACTCCGCCCACTTGCGGTCCGCCTCGGCGTACGAGATGAAGAAGTCCCACCCTTCCTCGGCCTGCGCACGATCCGGAGTGGATTCGACGCCGGGCGCGGAAGTACTTCTTTCGGCGAACATGGGATTAGCGGGGTACATCGTGCGAGCAGCTTGAAGAACCTGCGATACGCCGTCGACGATAACGCCGTTCTCGAGCATCCTCGCGACCTCATACCAGAAGGCGCTCGGGGTGCCCGAGGCCCACCCAGGAAGAAGACTGCGCGGCAGCCCGGCCCGTTCAAGCAGGTGTGACGCCTGGTACGGGTCAGAGAAGACCTCGGCGAGGGCCGCAATCTGCGATTCGGTCAGTACTTCTGCCACGGTGCCCCCGTATGGCTCCGGCTGGCGGTGAGTCCGCCGCTCCGCTGAGCGTAGCGGTTGTCCGTCTGCTGGAGGATCTCGTACGCGGGGGCTGTCCTGCGCGCCCGAAACTGGCCCGGCCCCAGCTCGCGTGCTTCTGCTCGCGCCGTTCGTGGATAGCGTCGAGGGCAGTTGCTTCCTGTCGCCTGGTGAGGACCGCTGAAGTGGGCGACGCGACACTGACGGGTCGGGAGCCGCCTCGCCGATCTGGTGAGGACGTGGACGCTCTACCTGGACCGTGAGCCGGTAGGCCGGGTGACCGTGACCGTATGCCAGAAGCGACTTCGTGCTGCGCCGCGGCGATGACCGCCTCGATCGCCGCCTGCTGGGCGGGGGTGGCGGTGGTGAGGTAGTTGTCGCCTTCTATGGCCGGGCTGTGGTTTCGGGTCGATCAGCGCCTTGGGTCGCGCTCCACAACGCTCCGTGAGGTCCTTGACCAGGGAGGATGCCGAGTGAGCACCCGGCAGGCAACATCATCGACTGGATCGAACAGGAGCTCTGCACATCTGGTAGCGGATTGTTCGTTGTGGTAATGGGTCGGTGGCGGCGTGGTGGCGAGCGCAGATGATCCTGCTGTCCGCGCAGCGGATGCCGTTGGGAAGTTCGTGCAGGTGACGTTTACGTCGGAGGACCGGGCCCGGGATGTGATCCACAACTTCAACGCGGACGGCTTCGACTCGTTGTACCCCCGCTATGCGGGTGGTCGCCGCGGACGTTCATCCTGCTGGAACGCCGGGAGATCAAGATGATCGCGAAGTCCCGGCCCTAGGAGCACGGGCTGCCGTTGTCGACCTGAAGCCTGACCAAACTGGCCGATTTCCTGGTCGTCGAGGGGGGTGGTCGACGACATCAGCCACGAGGGCCTGCGGGTCCTGCTCCGAGAGGAGGGCGTGTCCTTTCAACGGGTAAAGACGTGGAAGACCAGCTCGGATCCGGAGTACGAGCCGAAGAAGGCCCGCGTCGAGCACTTGTAAGTGATCATCGACGGGCAGGTCGCTCCCGAGGCGGGCGAGCCGACGGTGGTGTTCTGCGTCGACGAGTTCGGCCCGCTGAACCTGCAGCCCCGGCCAGGCCGACAGCGGGCCGGGGTCGGAGGTGCGAAGACCGCAAAGGAGCGAGCCCGGAGGCGGCAGCGGCGCTGGCCCGTCAAGGCGAGGAGACCGCCATGCCACCGTCTGCTGCTGCTGCTGCCGCTGCCGCTGCGGTCGCACAGCAAGGCGCAGGCGGTTCGTATGCCAGCAACATGGTCGTCCATGTGAGGCTCGAACCAGCCACCAGTGTCCTGACCAGCGCCGTCCCGCAGCACCGGATCTGAAAGCGGCAGATCACAAACCGTATGAGCCCAGGTCGGAGGCATGATCAGAAAATGGGTGGGGCGGGTGG
>NZ_JANEZT010000490.1 GCF_025403405.1 Frankia tisae | reverse complement strand
GTGGGCGGCGGCGGCGGCCGGGTCGTTCGTCGCCGGCTTCGTGCAGGGGTTCGTGCTGTTCCTGTCGTTTCACCTGGACCTGGGCCTGCCGTTCGGCGGCATCCGCGCCATCGGCGGGGCCGTCGCGGTCGGCTTCTGGCTGTTCCTGCTGCACCTGATCGTCCTCGTCGGCTACAGCCTCGCCCAGCGCCTCGACGAACGCGGCGGCGTCCCCTGGGCGGACGCCGGCATCGTCGACGGGCGTTCGGTGTAGCTGTTGGGAGGCGGATGCCCTCGAACCGGCCTGCCCCGAGCTGGTCGAACTGATTCGGCGTGTGCGCGCCGAGTTCCCCCGGCAGGAGCCGATCTGGGAGGACCCGGCTGATGGTGATCTGGTCGTTCACGACCCTCAGGACGAAGCGGTCATGAACTGAACAGGCGTGCGTGATGGGCAGGGAAGCACACCTGCCCATCACGCCGAACCGGGGGTCAGGACGAGGGCATCCAGTCCGGGCGGCGGACCAGTTCCACCCCGATCAGTTCGATCCGGGCGGCGTCGTCGTCCAGGATCACCACGTCGCACAGGGCATGGATGTTGTCGATCTCCCGGGCGGTGACGACGCTGCGGGCCGCGCCGGTCATCAGGCCGGGCCGGTGGATGCGGCATTCGCGGACGGCGACGGGCAGCGCGCCGCCGAGCACCCGCCAGGCCCACAGTCCGGCGAGCTGCATGCCGCCGTCGAGGCCGGCGACGTCGAAGTACCAGTCGTCGAGTCCCCACGCCAGTTCACTGACGCCGACGACCGATCCCTCGGCACCGTGCTCCGACATTCCCCTGAGCCACTGGATCGCCTGGAAACGGGGGCCGTGGAACAGCGCGTCGCTGCGGTAGATCAGGTCCCGGCACGTCGACACCTCAGCTGCCTTCTCGGCCAGGCCCTCCGGCGTCGGCCACGCCGACGCCGGCACGGGCTGCGGCTGCGCCGGGTCGAGCCTGGCCTGGTAGTGGGGCATGCCGTCGGCGTCGTCGAGGCGCAGCACCGGCAGCGGCACGGTGGCAGCGCCGGACGGGTCGCCGTCGCGCCGCGGATCGGACCCTGCGACGCTGACGAACAGCTCGTGCCCGGTGCCGGCCAGGTGCGGGAAGGCAATTTTGCGAAGAACCCGCAGGTCGCGCAGCACCATCCCGCCCTCGCCGTCGCCGCGTAGCGCACGGGCGCCGCGGGCGAGCCAGTCAAGCGCCATCGCGAGCGGCAGCACCGCGGTGTCGGCCGGGCTGTGGTCAGCCAACCAGGGATGGGTGCGTTCGTGCACCGAGAGCCGGCCGAGGATCCGCCGGGCGGCCGACGGCCCGAACCCTCCGCCAGCGCCGGCCCCGAGCGCCTCGGGGCCGCCGGCGCCGAGCAGGATCCGCGGCTGCGTCCCGGCGCTACGCGGGCCGGTGATCTCGTCGACGAACGCGGCCGCGCCCTGGGCGACCGGGATTGCCGGCACCCCACGACTGGCGAAGACCTCGGCGAGCAGCGGCCCGACCATCCCGCCGGCCCACGGGCCCCAGGCGATCGAGCGGACCAGGCAGTCCGGGTGCGCGGCCCGCCAGGCGGCGGCGACCTGGTCCAGGGTCGCGTTCGCCATGGCGTAGTCGGCCTGACCGGCGTTGCCGAACCAGCCGGCCACCGAGGAGAACAGGCACAGCAGCTCCACCGGGTCGTCGACGAGCACGTCGAGCAACGTCCGCAGACCCCGCACCTTCGTGTCGAAGACCCGGTCGAAGGCGTCGTCGGTCTTGTCCACGAGCAGCTTGTCGGCAAGCGTGCCGGCGCCGTGGATGAGCCCGCTGATCGGCCCCCAGTCCGCACGGACCTCGTCCAGGGCTCGGGCGACCGCGTGGTGATCTCGCACGTCCACCGACAGGTAGCGGACCTGTGAACCAGCGCGGCGCAGGGTGGCGAGGGTCGCGCGCACCTCCCGGGCGGCGAGGATCTCCTGTGCCTGCGCCCGCAGTCGGGCCGGTCCACCCGCCGAACCGTCGCGCCCGGCCAGCAGCCGGACCAGCGACGGCTCGTCGGTCGCGGCAGCGAGCCCGGCCGGCTCGCCGAGCAGGGGCGTGCGGCCCAGCAGCACCAGCCGCGGCTGGCAGGACCGGGCCAGTTCGATCACGGATGCGGCCGTCACGCCGCGGGCGCCGCCGGTGGCGACGACCACTGCGCCCGGCGCGAGCCGCAGCGGATGCGCGCCGACCGGCGTCGAGGGGGCCGGTACCACCCCCGGGACAACGCGGGTGCCGTCGGCGCGCAGACCGACGACCGGGGTCATCCCGCCCTGGCGCAGCTCGTGGGCGAGGACCGCGGCGAGTCGCGCCGGGTCACGTCCAGCACGCTCGCAGTCGATCGCCCGGACCGCCACGTCCGGCCACTCCGCGCCGGCGGTGCAGGCCAGCGCGGCCAGTCCGCCGAGCCAGGCCCGTTCCCCCTGCCGGCCGTCGAGGCCGAGGCCCGCGCCGGTGTCCTGCACGGTGACGAACAACCCACCGTGCACGGCCGGCGAGGCCGCCATGGCCCGCGCCCAGCCGAAGGCCTCCTTCTGCCGGTCGAGGGCCTGCTCGACGGAGTCGACGTCCGCCAGCCCACCGAGCAGGATCACCCCGCCGGCGTCGGCGGGCAGCCCGCCGGGCGTCGCACCAGCCCCGGCGGGTGGCGCTTCGTCGGTGACGACCGCGCGGATGCCGTGGCGGTCGAGCTCGTCGGCGAGCGCGGGCCCCAGGCCGCTGCCGCCGTCAACGATCGTCAGCGGCCCCGCCCCCAGCCCAAGGGGTTCGAGCCCCGGGGCCGCGACGGGCCTGACCTCCGGCACGAGCCGGGTCAGCGGCTGCCAGCCGGCGGTCCCTTCCGCGGAACCGGCCGGAAAGGGGGCATCGGCCGCCACGCCCGTCGGGCCCTGCAGCGGCGTGGCCGCCGCGGTCTCCGACGCGTCCCCGGTGGGGCTCTCGGCGAGCTCCGGGATGACTGCGGCCACCGCCGGTTCCGGGGCGTCAGGCTGGTTGCGCATAAGGTCGACGACCTCGCCCAGGGTACGCAGCGCGGTGAGCCGGGCCAGGAGGTCGCTCTCGCTGGCGTCGACCCCGATCTCGCCGACATGCTGGCGCAGCGCGGAGAGGATCTCGACCTTCTTCAGCGAGTCGATGCCGAGATCGCCTTCCAGCTCCATGTCCATCGCCAACGCCGCGACGGGGTATCCGGTGCGCTCCGCGACGACGTCAAGCAGCAACGCCTCCAGCTCTTCGACGCTGCGCGACACGGACGCGCCCACAACCTCGTCACCGGCCGATGTCAGAGCATCACCGGACGGCGCCACCACGGACGGCGCCACCACGGACGGCGCCACGACGGCGGACGATGGCCGGGCGAGTGGGGACGGCGGCGTGGCCGTCGCCGTCATCGACGCCGTCGGCGCGACCGCCGGCGGCAGCGCGGCGGGGGTCGTCGCAGGTGTGGCCGGCAGGTATCCGGCCGCCGGGGAAATGGTCACTGGCACGCCGGCGAGCCGGGCGCAGATGGCCTCCGAGGTGCGCAGGAACTCCACCTGTGCCTCGGTCATCAGCTGCTGGTAGGCGGCCTGAACCTGGGCGGTCTGCCGGTGGGCCTCGATGAACGCGGGCCACTGGCCCGGCCCGGCGACGACATCACCTGCCAAGGCCGCGCCGGGTGTCGGCGCGGCCACCGACCACTGCGAGGCAGTCACCGGCACAGCTGCGGGCGGCGCCGTGGCGGTCGCCTCGGCCGCGGCGACCGCTGGGGTCGGCATCTCGGCAGCGGCGGCTCCCGGCTCCGCCAGCCACGACGCAGCCGGCATCGGCTCCGCGGGCGGCGGCGCCGGCATCGGCTCGGCGGCCGGCGGCGCGGCCACCGGTGCTGCCGCCGCGGTTTCCGTGGCCCGCGACGAGGGTCCCAGCGGCGTCGCCGGTTCCGCGGCAGGCGCGGTTGGCGCGGTTGGCGCAGTCGGCGCAGTCGGGATGGCGCCGTCGACGGCGATCGGGCCCGGCTGTGCGGTGGGCAGCGCGGCGGGAGGCGGCGGGGCGG
>NZ_JANEZT010000048.1 GCF_025403405.1 Frankia tisae | reverse complement strand
CGAGCTTGATAAGGTGGCCGAACAGCTGAACGGAAGGCCGCGGCAGACGTTGGGCTGGGCGAAGCCGGTCGAAGTCTTCAACGATTTGCTGGCGAAGCATGCGTCGCTATGACCGCTTGAATCCGCCCCATCTTTACTTATGGTCCATGACTTGGCGATCCAGGGCCGAATAGATTTACCGTCCGGAGAGACGAATACGAGACGATCGAGTACCTGATTCGCGATCCCCTGGTTCTGCCAGTAACCAAGATTGGCAAAATTGAACGAGTAAGGTGCCTGATAATCGAGATAGACAAGCTTGCCACCGCGGACCGGCGTACCGCTGCCCGCGCCCGTCGCCCTGCTTGTCGATCCTCCCGCGCTGGTGCCCGCGCAACCCGCCGCGAGGGCACCAGCCAGAAGCATCGCCACCGCGGGCCCCGCCAACTGCCGCAGTTTCACAGCGGCTCCTTCCGTGAGTCAGGCCCGCCGGGTGGCCCGCTGCCCAGCCAGTGGGCCAGACGCCCCGGCCACGCCACGGGTCTACTTGCTCAGCCAGGTGTTATAAAGCCATGGCGAGCTCCGGATCTGGCTGAATCCATGGACACTGGGCTGCGCGACGAATACCTGCGGGATGTCGACGAGCGGGGTGAGGTAGTAGTGATTGATCAGACCGGCCTGCAGCTTGACGATTTCCTCGTGCTGTTGCGCAGGGTCCAGATTCCCCGAGATGATCGACTTCGCCGCGCTCGCGAGCTCGGGGTCCTTATCCTTGAGCTGGAAGTAGTCCCCGTACGTGGACAGCGCGTCCCGCGCCAGGTTGTAGGCCGCGTCCCGGTTCAGGGTGAGGAGCTTGAAACCCGAAAGATCGGGGTTCTTGGCAGCCTGCGGATAATCCGAGTAATCGACCTGCTTGAGCTCAAGGTCGATACCGATCGCCTTCAGCGCGATCTGCAGATACTGGTAGAGAGCAGGACTGGTAACGTTATACACATCAATGAGCGCCTTGATGGTCAACTTTTGCCCAGCGCTGTTCTGCCGCACTTCAGAGCCCGGAGGGAGTACCCACCCCGACTGTTCCAGTAGCTTCCCCGCGGCGGCCGGATCGTACGTTTTCACGTCCGGAGATGCGACAAAGTCCGGAGCGCCTGACCGAAGCAGTCCGGTTGCCGGCAGATAGCCCGGCGCGTAGATCGTCTTGACCAGTTTATCGCGATCGACGGCAAGAGCGATGGCCTTACGAACGTTTATGTCGGACAGGTATCCGCTGCTGGTACCGAAAGCCAGGGAAGTCTGCGTCCCGTCCAAAAATCGTTGCGTGATTATCTGCAATCCCTTTTGCTGCGCCTTCGCCTGCTCACTCGGCTGGATGTAGTGAATCACATCAGCCTGTCCAGACTCCAGGGTACCCAGCCGAACGCTGTCCTCGACCACCGGAACAAACGTCACCGAGTTGAGGTACGCCTCGCCCTGGTGTTTTAGTACCGGCGGCGCCCAGTTGTAACCCTCCCGCCGGACGATCTTAGTCTCGGTCGGGCTGTTCTCCGTGATGACAAAGGGTCCGCTCCCCAGGAGGTTCGTGCCCTTGCCCTGCTCTTTGTAGCTGAGGCTGAAGTACTTGGTCGACACCAGGCCCGCGGTCTGGTAGGAGAGGGTGGCCAAGAAATAGCTGTTCGGCTGTTTCAGCCGCACCGTCACCGTACTCGTCGCATCGTCCGCCGAAACTGACTCGACCGCCGGGAAATATGCGTTCCGAATATTACCCTTGCCGTCCCCAAAGGCCTGGAACTCGAGGTTCTTCTTCACGTTACCCGCGTCGAGCACGGTTCCGTCGCTGTACGTCACTCCCTTCCGAATGACGAAAGTGTACGTCAGCCCGTCCTTGCTCTTATCCCATGACTGTGCAATCCACGGGTATAGCTTCGCCGTACCGGGGTCCTGAAACACCAGCCGATCCAGGACGCTATTGTCAATTGGCTGGTTCTGCCAGTAGGATAGATTGATAAAATTGAACGAGTAGGGAACCTGATAATCCAGATACGTCAGGCTCCCGCCGCTACGGGGCGCGCCCGCAGCGCTGGCGGGGGTAACTTCCGCACTACCGCTCCCGGAGCACGCACTCAGGATCAGCGCCGCGGCGACCCCGAGCACCGCGGCCGCCTTCCGCCTGGAGACCTTCATTGTGATCTGCCCTTCATCGACGTTCTCTTCCGCGAAATCGCATTCCTGAGCCGGGCCGAGCAGGCATCCACGGTCGTATCACGTTACGGTCTTGTAATCATGCCTTGATGACTCGCCCCGACTTCTCCGGACCACCTTGTGGCCCGGAATCGACGCCAGCAGGCGTTGTGTGTACGGGTCCTTCGGTGCGGCGAAGATTGCGTCAGTGTGGTTGGTCTCAACCAGCCGGCCCTCGTTGAGAACCGAAACCTCCGAGGCAATCTGCCGAACGAGACCGAGATTATGCGAGATGAAGACGTAAGTCAGTGCCTGCCTGCGCTGGAGATCCAACAACAGGTCAATGATCCGGGCCTGCACGGTGACGTCCAACGCCGAGGTCGGTTCGTCGAGAACAAGAATCTCGGGCGACAGCGCAAGTGCCCGTGCGATCGCGACCCGCTGGCGCTGACCCCCGGATATCTCCAGCGGCTTACGATTCAGCACGGCTTCGCTAAGCCCAACTTGTCGCAGCGCATCGACGACGACCCCGGGCCGTTCGCCACGCGAGTGGATGTCGTGGATGTCGAGCGGTTCACGGATGATGCGCTCCACAGTGAACCTGGGATCAAGCGCCGCCAACGGATTCTGATAGACCAGTTGCAGTTCGCGTGCATTCGGATTTATCTCCGGCGGCCGCGCGGGGAGCGCCCGTCCGGCGATTTCGACGAGGCCCTCATCAAACTCGGTCAAGCCGGCCAGGACGCGCGCCAGGGTCGTTTTGCCCGATCCGGACTCACCGACGATCGCGTGGATCGTCCCCTTCCGAATGGTAAGGCTGAGCTTGTCGAGTGCCCTGTTCTCAGTCGTTCCACGAAGTCCCGTGCGCTTGGCGAAGATCTTGGAGAGCCCGTCAACGGCAATCAGGACTTCGACCGTGGGGCGGGCGGCTGAGTCGTCGACAGCGTCCGCGTAGGTTCTGGTCGACAAACCCGGCGCATCCGTGATCAGCTGCTGTGTGTACGCGTCCCGAGGAGCTACCAGGACCGAGTCGGTCTCCCCTCGCTCGACGATCTGTCCGTGATTGAGGACGACCACCGAGTCGCTCCGGTCCTTGGCCAGAGCGAGGTCGTGCGTGATGAAGAGGACTCCGAGGTTGAGCTCGGCTTGTAGCTCGTCGATCAAGTCCAGAACAACGTCCTGCACGGTCACGTCGAGCGCGGATGTCGGCTCGTCAGCGACCAGCAAGGTCGGGTTTCCCGCGATCGCCGCGGCGATGAGCACGCGTTGCAGTTGGCCGCCGGACAGTTCGTGGGGGAACGACTTTGCCTTCTGGCGCGCGTCGCGGATACCCACCCGCTCCAGCAGGTCGACCGCCTCCTGTTGAGCGTCGGCGCGCTTGAGGTTGCGGTGCAGAGCATAAGATCGGGCCACAAAGTCGCCGACCTTCTTCAATGGATCAAGCGAGCCCAGAGGGTCCTGGGGAATATATGCCAGTGGGCGGCCTCTCAGGTTGCGCCAGGCTTTCTCTCTCAGGCCCAAGACACCCGCGCCGTCAATCAGCACCTCCCCGCCCTCGACCCGTCCGTTCTGGGGCAGGAGTCCGGTCACCGCCTGCGCGATGGTGCTCTTTCCGGACCCGGATTGGCCCACGAGTGCGACCGTCTCGCCAGCCCGGATCGAGAAGGAAACGTCGTTGACGACCGGAAAACGCAACTTCTGGTCGGCCCGGGCGTACGAGACAGATAGGTTACGAACGTCAAGTATCGGCGGGTTCCGTGCGCCCGGAATCACGTTCGACATTAGCCCACCTTCTTCCTGATGAAGTGACTGAACCTGCTTATGGCAATAACCGATACGACGATCGCGACACCGGGGAAATAAAGCAGCCAGGGCGACGAGATGATGTATTTACGCCCTTCGGAGACGAGCAGTCCCCATTCCGGGTTCGGCGGCGGCGCGCCATACCCGAGAAAGCTCAGGGAAGCGATCCAGATGATCGCGGAACCCAGTTGTAGAGCTGAGAGGGAGAGGACGGATCCGTAGGAGTTCGGCAAGATGTGCCGGGCCAGAATCCGCACTTTTCCGGCGCCGAGGTGTGAACTCGCCTCCACGAACTGCAGGTTCCGCACGGTGAGCACCTCTGACCGCATGAGCCGGGTGAAGGTCGCGATGTTCGCAACGCCGACGGCCACCGCGGCGCTGAACGCGCCAAAGCCGAGCGCCACGACGACCACCATCGAGAGCAGGAGCCCGGGAATCGAAAGAAGCACGTCGACGACCCGTCCGATGAGCGCGTCGACCAGACGTCCGAAATAGGCGGCTATCAGCCCCAGTACGATGCCGATCGCCAGCCCGATGACGACGGCTATCAATGATCCGGCCAAGGTTCGGGAAACGCCGTACACAACACGGGAGTAGAGGTCCCGGCCGAGGTAGTCAGTTCCGAACCAGTGGGCCCCCGAGGGGGATTGGAAAGAGGCGCTGACCGCCTCGTCCGGGGCGTACTTCGTCACCATTCCAGGAAGTGCGACAAAGATGATGAGGATCAGTATCCAGGAGAAGGCGAGGATGTCACCGAAGCGTGCGCCTCGGCTGGCCGAACGGAGGAGGCCGATAAGGCGGTGGCCAATAAGGCGGTGGCGAGGTACATCGGTGGCTGCGGCCGTCGCCGTGGTGGTGGTGGTGGTGGTGGCTGTATCCGTCATGCCGACCGCCGCGTCACGAGGCCGAGCAACCCGGGCCGCCTGGGTGCGGACGTCGTGCTCGTCCGTGCACTTGCTCTGTCGATCCGCGGATCGATGAACGGGTAGAGAAGGTCGGTGGCCAGGTTGAGCACTGTATAGATCACCGATATCAAGAGGGCGATGGCCATGACGACCGGGCCGTCCTGGTAGGTGACCGCCTGCTCCGCCACATAACCGATGCCACGCCGACCATAGATGATCTCGACAACCACCGAGCCGGCCAGGAGTTCGGCCGCGGTCAGGCCGAACAAGGTGATCGCGGGGATTGCGCCGTTCTTGAAGACGTTCACACTGACTATACGTTTCGTCGAGTTCCCCTGCGCCCTCAGCAACGAGACGAACGGCTGCTTCGCCGCTCGCTGCAAGCCCTGGATGAGTACCTGGGCAATGGGCGCGCATACCGCCAACGCAAGGGTGACAGCCGGGAAGATCAGCGACCTGAGACCTTCGTTACGTATGGATGAAAACCAGCCTAGCTGGAAGGAGAAGATCTCGATGAAAAGAAGGCCACTCACAAAGGTCGGAACCGACATGAAAAAGCCCGGTACCGTCTGGAAGAGTGTTCGGACGGCCTCCCAGGGCGCAAATACCCCGATTACCGCCAGAAGAGACGAGAGGACCAGTGAGATACCGAGCGCCAACGACGCCAGAAGCAGGGTCGAAGGAAATGCGCCGAAGACCTGCTCGCGAACCGGAAGGCCGCTTGCCAGCGAGTAGCCGAAGTCGCCGTGCAGTATTCGTCCGGTGTAGGTGATAAATTGATGAAAGAGGGTTTTGTCGAGTCCGTAGTAGGCGAGAAGCTGTTTCCCTTCGGCCGGCGGTAGCGGACTGTCGGGATTATCGATCCGGGACTCGATCGGATTGCCAGGAAGTACGTACAGGATCGAGAATACGAGTACGTAACTCAAGACGATGACGAGGGCAGCCTGCAGCGTGCGGCGGACGACGTAGAGCGGGTCCAGTCTTGCCACCGGCCGATCCTTTCTATGCTGTACGTAGGTCGCGTGTGCGGCGACGGTCGACCGTTCGCTGGTTAGAAGAATCCGACCGTTGGGAGACTGGCGCCGTTGACGACGTAGTCGCCGATGGCGCGCGCTTTGTAGGCCGTCGGATTGTGGGAGAAGAGCGTGCGGAGATTCCGCCAGTGACGATCGAGGTGGGTCGATTCCCGGACCGCCGAAGCGCCGCCAACACCATAGAGGTCGCTTGCCGCACGAAGGGCTATACCCTCCACGACGACCTTGGTCTGCGCGGCAAGCAGGGATGCTTCGTGTTCGAGTTCCGGATCGATGTCGGTGTGCTGGAAGTAATGCTCAGCCGATCGCTGTTGACCATCGGCCGCGGCCAGCACGGCGGCCTCGCCAATAAATGCGGCCGCTGAGATCTCGCCGATAATCTGCAGCAGTTGCGGATCATGGCGCGGCTGATCGGCGCCCGCCCACGAGTAGGTGCGTGCACGGGAACGCACAAGTTCGGCGGCGTCCGAGACGATGCTGCGCAAGATGCCGGTGGCGATGGCATGCAGAACCAGTTGTGGCTGTGATCCTCCCGGCTGGTTGGTGCGGTCACCCCAGTGATGTCTCGGGAGAAGCTCGCCAGGTTCTATGCGGACGTCCTCAAGAATCGTCGTGCCACTGCCGGTTTCGCGCTGGCCAATTCCGTCCCAGTCATCGGCGTGGACGACACCCGGCCGGTCCACGGGGATCACGGCGCTAACCGGCTGGTCGGCTTCGTCCGTCGCGGAGATGCGGAGATAGTCCGCATAAAGCGACCCGGTGCAGTAGAACTTCCGGCCGGTGATGCGGTAGCCGGTGCCGTCCCGGCGCAAGGTCGCGTCGAACTTGTGGGTGCCGATCGCATGACCACTGAGCTCGCTCCCCGCTCCGGCAAAGAGCCGACCAGAGATGATCTCCGAGAGCCATGGGGTGCCCTGCTCGACGTGACGTAGCCGCCAGCGCTCCTCGACGAATCCGTAGTGGACTCGAATGATGTGTGGAACGTCTGGATCGGCTTCCGCCAATCGGATTATGAGGGAGAAGAGTTCTCGTTTCGAGTATCCGCCGCCACCGGCGTCCGTGGGGATCCGGACCGCGCCCAGCCGAAGTTGCCGGATGAGTCGAACGGCGCGCTCCGGACGGCCGCCCCCCGCTTCACGTCGGCGTTTGGCGTCGTCGGCAATTTCAGCGATCGCTTCCGCGAGATCGGCCGAGTCTAGCTGCGGTGGACGCACCTCGGTGCTGGCAGTCATGCTGATTTCCTCGTCTTGAGTCAGGCGCGCAAGGCGGTGGTGGGATGAAGATGAGGTCCTTTTTTACGGCTTTATTCACCAGACCTCAGGTTTACTGTTCCGCGTCATTGAACGGCCACGTTTCTGCCAAGCATGCCGTCCTCGTCCGCGCGGGGTCCTGATATTTGACCGTCGATACGCCAGGCGTGCTCGGCCAGCCGGGTAGGTCGCCCGTTGGCCCTGCTGTGAATCGCCTCGGACGTGGTCCGCGAGGAAGCGTCTTGACGTTGCGCTACCAGCGACGGACCAGCTAGGTCACAGCCTTGCTAGGCCGGCCGACACTGCTCCGGGCCCAGACACCCGGTGCAGTTCACGGCAGCGGGACCACAGCCCCGGAGAGCGATCATGGCAGAAGTCTGACCGGGTAAACGGTGCCAACCAATGCTGTACCGCTACTGGCTAGATGTATCTGAACTTAGAGGTTGTCTCAGGTGGGGAGTTTCTTCCAGCAGATGATCGCGGCGGTGCGGCAGAGGAACCCGAGAAAATTGTGGCCGCCTGTGTTCCTAGCGGATGGTCAGCCTGCGGTACCCATCAAGCCAGCACATCGTTCGTTCGATCTTCCACCGGTACCGGCCGAGACGTTCGGTGCCGTCCACGCCGCGTCGGGCAATGCGCACACAGATCGTCCGGGACCAGCCGCAGAGCGAGGCAGAGCGAGACTGCTCTCCATCACATCCATGATCGGATATACACCCGGCGCAAGCCCCATCGGACGGCCAGGCATGATCAGGTGCTGGCCGGGGCAGCCAGGCCCTGTCGGTACCGTCCCGGCGACAGATGGTTCATCGACGAGGCTTACGTGAAGATCGCCGGCCCGTAGCCTCCGCTACCGCCACCGCCACCCTGCAGACCCTCACCCACCAGCTCGCCATCGACCACCACGCCGCGCTCGCCTGCCGCACGGATGGGTCGAACCGACCCAGCGTCGGCTGGCCTGGCTCACCGACGACATCCGGCTCTCCGCCCACCAGGACAAACACGTCATCCCCGTGCCACCCCTGCCCGTCGACGCTCTCCGAGCGGGTCCGCACTCGGTGCGCGGATCGTTTCCTCCGTGTTGCACGCACCGAATGGCAGGGCAATCGGTGTTTCCTAGCGTCCGTAGCTGAGCCAGTCACAGCCGCTGCGGATGCAAAGGACACCTGATGACAACCACAACAACCGCTCCTCGGGGCGCGGAACCGACCGGGTCCGCCGCGCCCGCGGGCAGGTGGCTCGAGGACTGGCGGCCGGAGGACGAGGGGTTCTGGCGGCGGACTGGGGCTCGGGTCGCCCGCCGCAACCTGCTGGTCTCGGTGCTCTCCGAACACATCGGCTTCTCGGTGTGGAGCCTGTGGTCGGTGTTCGTGCTGTTCCTGACGCCGGCGTACGGGATCAGCGCCGATCCGAAACATGCGGCGGCGGAGAAGTTCCTGCTCACGACGCTGCCGACCGCTCTGGGCGCCGGGGTGCGGCTGCCCTACACCTTCGCGGTGACGAAGTTCGGTGGCCAGAACTGGACGATCGTCAGCGCGAGCCTGCTGCTGATCCCGACGACAGCCGCGGCATTCCTGTTCAAACCAGGGGTCTCGTACGGCACGCTGCTGGTGCTGGCGGCGCTGGCCGGGGTGGGCGGCGGCAACTTCGCCTCGTCGATGACCAATATCAACTCCTTCTACCCGCAGCGGCTCAAGGGCCGGGCGCTCGGCCTGAACGCCGGCGGCGGCAACCTCGGGGTCGCGGTCGTGCAGCTGGTGGGGCTGGCCGTGCTGGCCACAGCCGGCAAGGGCCATCCCCGGGTGCTGCTGGGGATCTACATCCCGCTGATCGTGCTCGCCGCGCTGGCGGCGACGCTGTGGATGGACAACATCGCTCATGTGCGCAACGAGAAGCGGGCGATGCGCGACGCCTGCCACGACCCGCACACCTGGATCATCTCACTGCTCTACATCGGCACGTTCGGATCGTTCATCGGGTTCGGATTCGCCTTCGGGCAGGTGCTGCAGGGCCAGTTCGGCAGCCACTTCCTGACCGCCGGCAAGGTCGACCCGGTCAAGATTGCTTACCTGACATTCCTGGGCCCGCTGGTGGGATCGCTGATCCGCCCGGTCGGGGGATGGCTGGCAGACCACATCGGCGGTGCACGCACGACGGTGTGGAGCTTCGCGGCCATGGCCGCCTTTGCCGCGGTGGTGTTGGTGGCCTCGCGGGAGAAGTCGCTGCCCCTGTTCTACGTCGGGTTCATCGCCTTGTTCGTGCTGTCCGGCATCGGAAACGGCGCGACCTACAAGATGATCCCGGCGATTTTCCGCGCCAAAAGCCACGCGGCCATGCGGAGCGGCGGGGCCACGCAGGGCAGCGCGGCCACGCAGGACGGCGCGGCCGTGCACGACGGCGCGGAACCGGACGTGGCCGAGCGCGAGTCGCGGCGGCTGGCCAACGCAGTGATCGGCATCGCTGGCGCGATCGGGGCGTTCGGCGGGGTGCTGGTCAACATCGCGTTCCGGCAGGCGTTCCTCAGCAACGGCAGCGGAGACGCCGCCTACATCGGGTTCATCGCCTACTACCTGGGCTGCGTCGCGCTGACCTGGATCGTGTACCTACGCCCCTCCCAGCGGCGCCTGCCCGGCATCTAGTACCGCCACGGAGTGTGGGGGCCGGCGACGAATTCGGGTTCGTAGGCGAGCCGGTAGCCGCGCTTGACGACGGTGAGCACGATCCGTGGGTCGCCCAGGGCGGTGCGCAGCCGGCCGATGGCGACCTCGACGGCGTGTTCGTCGCAGCCGTCACCCGGGGCGATGGCGAGCAGCCGCCGACGCGAGACGACCTGCCCGGGTTTCGCGGTCAGTTCCCGCAGCAGCGCCATGCTCGCGCTGCTCAACGGCACCAGGCGATCGTCGACGACGACCGCCTGGCCCCGCACGTCCAGCAGGTGTCCGGCGGCGGGCAACCGCTGCCCGCGGCGGGCGGGGACCTGTTCGACGATCTCGCGGGCCAGCGCCCCGAGCCGGCTGCGCGACGGCTGGACGACCGGGATGTCCTCGCGCAGCAGGGGGCCGGCGGTGACCGGGCCGACGCAGGCGGCGACCACCGGGCCACGCAGCGCGGTTCGGACGGCGGCGCCGCAGCCCCGGGCGTCGGCGGTCTGCAGGAAACTCGCGGCCGCGGGGGCGCTGGTGAAGGCGAGCGCGTCGACCCCGCCGGCGATGACGGTGTCGACGAGTCGCCGCAGCGTCGCCGTGTCGTCGGGGGGCACCCATCGGTAGACGGGGACCTCGATCACCTCGGCGCCGGCCAGACGCAGGGTGTCGACCAGGTCCGGCAGCGGCTCGCCGTGCAGTTGCACCGCGATGCGGGTGCCGGCCAGGTCCGCACCGGACATGAGATGGTCGAGGACCTCGCTGGAGGACTCCGACTCCGGTGACCACGCTTCCCGCAGCCCGCTGGCGCGGATCGCGCCGCGGGCCTTGGGGCCACGGGCCAGCACCGTGGCCGTGTCGATGGCCTCGGTCAGCTTCTCGGCCAGTCCCCAGGCCTCGGCGGCGTCCATCCAGCCGCGGAACCCGATCCCGGTGGTGGCGACCACGATGTCCAGCGGCGCGTTCAGGCAGCGTTCGGTGGCCCGCCGCAGTTGGCTGTCGTCGGCCAGCGGCACGATCTGGATCGCCGGGGCGTAGACCACCTTCGCGCCGCGGCGTTCCAGGGCCGCCCCGAGTTCCATACGGCGCCGGGCCGCGGTAATGCCGATGGTGTAGCCAGCCAGCGGCTCGATTGTCTCCACGACGGTGCCGACCGGCCCCTCATCCACTCGGTGTCCAGACCTCGACCGTACCGTCACGATCCCGCACCGGATAGATGATCACGGTTACCCGCGGATCGTCCAGGCAGGCGCCGGTGCGCAGATCGAAGACCTGCTTGTGGAGCGGCGACGCCACTGTCGGGGCCTCGCCGCGACTGCCGACGATGCCGCGGGCGAGGACGTGGACGCCGGTGAACGGGTCCCGGTTGTCGAGGGCGTACAGCCGGCCGTCGAAGGTACGAAAGATCGCCACCTGCATGTCTCCGATCAGCGCCGCGGCGCCGCGTTCGGGCACCAGATCGGTGTAGCGGCACACCGCGGTCCAGACGCCGGCGGTCGCCGGGGTCCCCGGTGGGGGCGTGGCGGGTGATGCGGCCATGTCGGCTCGCCGGGTCACCGGATCACCTCCAGGGCCGCCACGGTGCCCGCCCGCCGGACCGGCGCCGGCACCGGCACCGGGAGCGGGACGGGACGCGGTTGGCCGCGTTCGGTGACGAACGCGACGCTCGGGTCGGGGAGATCAGGGGCGTTGACGAAGGAGGCGAAGCGGCGCAGCCGCTGCGGGTCGGCGAGCACGGCGGCCCACTCGTCCTGGTAGCGCTCGACGTGACGGGCCATCGCCGCGTCGAGTTCGGCGGCGATGCCGAGGGCGTCGTCGACGAGCACCGAGCGCAGATAGGCCAGCCCGTCCACGCCGCCGGCGGACAGGGACTCGACCCATCCGGCGGTGCGTTGCAGCCGGTCGGCGGTGCGGATGTAGAACATGATGAACCGGTCGATCGTCCGCACCAGCGTGGCGGTGTCGACATCGGTGAGCAGCAGGTCGGCGTGGCGGGGCCGGAAGCCGCCGTTGCCGCCGACGTAGAGGTTCCAGCCGTGTTCGGTGGCGATCACCCCGATGTCCTTGGACTGGGCTTCGGCGCACTCGCGAGCGCACCCGGAGACGCCAGCCTTGATCTTGTGTGGGGAGCGGATGCCCCGGTAGCGCAGCTCCAGCTCGATCGCCAGGCTCACCGAGTCCTGGACGCCGTAGCGGCACCAGGTGGAACCGACGCACGACTTCACCGTGCGCAACGCCTTGCCGTAGGCATGCCCGGACTCGAACCCGGCCTCGACCAGCCGCCGCCAGATCGCGGGGAGCTGCTCGATGCGGGCGCCGAGCAGGTCGATGCGCTGCCCGCCAGTGATCTTGGTGTAGAGGCCGAAGTCGCGGGCTACCTCGCCGATCGCGATCAGCTTCGCCGGCGTGATCTCACCCCCCGGCACCCGGGGCACGACCGAGTAGGTGCCGTTGCGCTGGATGTTGGCCAGTACGTGATCATTACTGTCCTGCAACGCGGCCTGCTCGCCGTCGAGGATGTGTCCGTGGTCGAGGCTGGCCAGGATCGAGGCCACCACGGGCTTGCAGAGGTCGCAGCCCCGCCCTCGGCCGTGGCGCTGGATCAGGTCGGTGAAGGTCGCGATGCCCTCGACCCGGGCGAACGCGAACAGCTCCGCCCGGGTGTGGTCGAAGTGCTCGCACAGCGCGGTGCCGACCGCGACCCCGGACTCGGCCAGCAGGGTCCTGAGCAGCGGCACACACGACCCGCAGCCGGTGCCGGCCCTGGTGCATGCCTTGATCCCGGCCACATCCGACAGGTCCCGGTCGGCGATGGCGGCGGTGATGGTGTCCTTGGTGACCGCGTGGCAGGAACACACCTGCGCATCCGCGGGCAGCGCCCCCGCCCCGGCACCCGCACCGTCGCCGACCGGGGCGATCATCGCCACCGGGTCGCCCGGCAGGGCCCGCCCGACCAGCGGCCGCAGTCCGGCGTACTTCGAGGCGTCACCGACCAGGACGCCACCGAGCACCGTGGTGGCGTCGTCGGAGACGACCAGCTTGGCGTAGCTGCGCCGCACCGGATTGGTCACCGTCACCTCGAGCGCGCCCGGCGTGGCCGCCAGGGCGTCGCCGAAACTGGCCACGTCGACGCCCATCAGTTTCAGCTTCGTCGAGGTGTCGGCTCCGGTGAACGACGCCGTGCCGCCGAGCAGCCGGTCGGCCAGCACCTCGGCCATCGCGTACCCCGGCGCGACCAGTCCGTGGACCCGCCCGCCGACGCACGCGCACTCCCCCACCGCAAAGATCGCCGAGTCCGAGGTGACGCAGCCGTCGTCGACCAGGACCCCACCACGCTGTCCGATCGCGAGGTCCGTGTCGCGGGCCAGCTGATCGCGCGGGCGCACCCCGGCCGAGAACACCACCAGGTCCACGTCCAGCTCGGCCCCGTCGGCCAACGTGGCCAGCATCCCCCCGTCGTGTTCGCGGCTGAGGGCAGCGACCGAGGTGCTCAGATGGACGGTGACACCGAGATCCTCGATCAGCGCGCGCAGTACTGCCCCGCCGCCCTCGTCGACCTGCAGCGGCATCAGCCGCGGCCCCAACTCCACCACGTGCGGGGACAGGCCCAGCAGCCGCAACGCCCGCGCCGCCTCCAGACCGAGCAGCCCGCCGCCGATCACCAGCCCGGCACGGCGGCCCCGGGTGCGGGTCGCGGCCTGCTTGGCGGCGGCGCGGATCGCGTCCAGATCCTCCAGGGTCCGGTAGACGAAGCAGCCCGGCAGGTCACGGCCGGGCACCGGGGGAACGAACGGGGCGGAGCCGGTGGCCAGCACCAGCGCGTCGTACCCGAACACCCGATGGCGGCTGGTGGTCACCGTCCGGGCTGCCCGGTCGATACCGGTCACCGCCTCGTCCAGGTGCAGGGCATAGCCGGGGGTCTCGTAGCAGCCGGGCTCGACCAGGTCCAGCTCGGTGGCGGTGGCACCGTCGAAGTAGGACGACAGCGCGACCCGGTCATAGGCCCGCCGCGGCTCCTCGGACAGGACGGTGACCTGCCAGCGCCGGTCGGTGTCGTGCTCACGCAGCGCCTCGACCAGCCGTTGCCCGACCATGCCGTTGCCGACCACCACCAGGCGACCGCCGGTGGGTTCGGACATCGACGTGTGCTCGAGGGCACGCTCGGGCAGGCGGTGGGCAGACATGTCTGCACTGTGCGCGGGGCGCGTTATCCGGACTACTCACCCGCGTTACAAGCGCGCAAGGTCTCCCTCACCCCGCACGCGGGCGGGATGTGCGGAGGATCTAACCGGTCGGTGCGCCGAGTCGTGACCCGCGGGTAACCGCCCCCTCCTACCGTCGGACGTCACGCACCACGTGGCGGCCCCGTCGGCCCCGTCGGGGCCTCGGGACCTCGGGACCTCGGGACCTCGGGACCGAATGGTGGCCGCCGGGACGAACGGGAGTGAGGGCGGGGTGAGTGCACTGGCGTCGGGCACGGCGGTGACCAGCGTGCGCACGGTCTGCTCCTACTGCGGGGTCGGCTGCGGCATGGTCCTCGACATCGGCCGCGACGAGGCCGGCACCAGGCGGGTCGTGCGGGCCTCCGGGGACAGGGCGCACCCGGCCAACGCCGGCCGTCTGTGCACCAAGGGCGCCACCACGGCGGACATGCTCGCCGCCGCGGGCCGGTTGGAGACCGCCCTGGTCCGCACCGACCGCGGTGAGCAACCGTCTCCGACCGACGTGGATGCCGCGATCGGTGAGGTGGCGCGGCGGTTGCGGGCGATCCTCCAGGAGCATGGCCCGGACGCGATCGCCTTCTATGTCTCGGGGCAGATGAGCATCGAGGCCCAGTATCTGGCCAACAAGCTCGCCAAGGGCTTCGTCGGGACGAACCAGATCGAGTCCAACTCGCGGTTGTGCATGGCCAGCGCCGGGTCCGGCTACAAGCTGTCGCTTGGCGCTGACGGGCCGCCCGGCTCCTATGACGACCTCGATCACGCCGACGTGTTCTTCGTGATCGGTGCGAACATGGCCGACTGCCACCCGATCCTGTTCTTGCGGTTGATGGACCGGGTCCGCACCGGCGGCGCCAGGCTGATCGTGGTCGACCCGCGGCGCACCGCCACGGCGGAGAAGGCGGATCTGTTCCTGCAGATCCGTCCCGGTACCGATCTCGCCCTGGTGAACGGGCTGCTGCACCTGCTCGTCGCGCACGGGCAGATTGACGAGGCGTTCATCGCCGAGCACACCGACGGCTGGGAGGCGATGCCCGGCTTCCTCGCCGACTACCCGCCCGCCGTCGTCGCCGACCTGACGGGCATTCCGGAGGCGGACATCCGCACCGCCGCCGCGTGGATCGGCGAGGCAGGCGAGTGGATGAGCCTGTGGACGATGGGCCTGAACCAGTCCACCCATGGCACCTGGAACACCAACGCGTTGTGCAACCTGCACCTGGCCACCGGGGCGATCTGCCGGCCGGGCAGCGGCCCGTTCTCGTTGACCGGACAGCCGAACGCGATGGGGGGCCGGGAGATGGGATACATGGGCCCCGGTCTGCCCGGGCAACGCTCCGTGCTCGTGGCCGAGGATCGCGCCTTCGTCGAGCAGCTGTGGCAGGTGCCGTCGGGGACGCTGCGGACCGAGGCGGGGCGGGGCACCGTCGAGCTGTTCTCGCGGATGGCCGACGGGCAGATCAAGGCCTGCTGGATCATCTGCACCAACCCGGTTGCCTCGGTGGCCAACCGCAGAAGCGTCATCGACGGCCTGGAGGCGGCCGAATTCGTGGTCACCCAGGACGTCTTCGCCGACACCGAGACCAACGCCTACGCCGACGTGATCCTGCCCGCGGCGATGTGGGCCGAAGCCGACGGAGTGATGGTCAACTCCGAACGCGGCCTGACCCTGCTCCAACCGGCGGCCGACCCGCCGGGTCAGGCGCTGCCGGACTGGGACCTCATTGCCCGCGTCGCCCGCGCCATGGGATTCGTCGAGGCCTTCACCTACCGCGACGCCACCGGGATCTTCGACGAAATCCGCCGGACCTGGAACCCGCAGACCGGCTACGACCTGCGCGGCGTCACCCACGCCCGGCTGCGCGAGGGCCCGGTGCAGTGGCCCGCCGCCCCGGGCGGCCCGGACCGCAACCCGATCCGCTACCGCAACGACGGCGCCAGCCAGCACCCGACCACCCGGCCTGACGGCAGCGTCCCGCGGCTGGTCTTTCCCACCGCGAGTGGCCGGGCGGTGTTCTACCCGCGTCCGCACCTGCCCGCGGCGGAGATGCCCGACGAGCAGTACCCGTTCCTGCTCAACACCGGCCGGCTCCAGCACCAGTGGCACACCCTCACCAAGACCGGCAAGGTCGACAAGCTCAACCGGCTCAACCCCGGGCCCTTCGTCGACATCCACCCCGACGACGCCACCCGCCTGGGCATCGCCGACGGCGACCTGGTCGACGTCGCCTCCCGCCGCGGCCGCGCGGTCCTGCCGGCCGTGGTCACCGAACGGGTGCTGCCCGGCTGCTGCTTCGCCCCGTTCCACTGGAACGACCTGTTCGGCGAATACCTGTCGATCAACGCCGTCACCAACGACGCCGTCGACCCCATCTCCTACCAGCCCGAGTTCAAGGTCTGCGCCGTCACGCTCACCAGGATCGCTGCCGCGCCGAGCCCCGCCGGCAGCGGCGAAGCCACACGGGCCGCCACCGCCGCGCCGGATGCGGCGGCCACGGAGCCGGTGCCGGCCCCCCTGGCAGCGGCCCCCCTGGCGGCAGCCCCGCTGGCGGCGGCGCTGTCGGCCCGTGAGCCGCGGCGATGGCCGACGACGGTCGACGGACCGGTCGACGCGCTCGGGGGACTGGCCGAAGCTCTCGGGATCAGCCAGCTCCGCCCGCCCGTCCTGACCGAGGACGAGCGCCGATACATGGCCGGGTTCCTCGCCGGGCTCGCCGCCGACCCGCAGTCCCAGCCGGTTTCGTCGACAGGGGCGGCGGTGCCGGTGCTGCCGACGCATGCTCCGATGGACCCCGACCGGGCGGCGTGGATCAACGGCGCGCTCGCCGGCCTGTACTCGCGCCACGCCGTCGTGCCCGGGGGGCCCGACGGGTCCGATCACCCCGGCGCCGACGCCCACACCCCCGCGCCGCCAGGCGCGTCGATCCGCGGCGGCTCCGCCGGCGGCGGGCGAGGGGTGCTCATCCTGTGGGCCTCGCAGACCGGCAACGCCGAAGACCTCGCCCTGCGCACCGCCCAGCACCTCACCGAGCACCGCGGCCCGGTGGCCCTGCAGCGGATGGGCGACTATGCCGGCCAGGTCCTGCCCACCCACGTCGATCTGCTGCTGATAACCAGCACCTTCGGCGCCGGCGAGGCGCCCGACAACGGCGCCGGGTTCCTCGACACGCTCGCCGCCGACGACGCCGCACTCCAGGACGTCCGCTACGCCGTGCTCGCCCTCGGCGACTCCAGCTACAGCGACTTCTGCGGCCACGGCCGGCGCCTCGACGAGCGGTTCGCGCACCTCGGCGCCACCCGGCTGCTACCCCGGGTCGACTGCGGGCCCGACTACGAGACCGACGCCGCCGCCTGGCTTGACCGGGTCACCGCCGCCGTCGCCCAGCAGCCCGCCACCGCCACCGCCGGCGCGTCGGCCGTGCCCACTCCGTCGACGGTGCCCACTGCGTCCGCCGGCCCCATCCCGCCGGCCGGCCCCATCCCGCCGGCCGGGCCCGGTCCGTCGGCCGTACCGCCGACCACGCCGGCCCCGGTCGCCCGGACCGAGTTCCGCCCCGCCACGCTGGCCGGCAACCGGCTGCTCAGCCAGCCCGGCGCGACCAAGGAAGTGCGTGAGTTCACGATCGACCTGTCCGGCACCGGGCTCACCTACCAGGCCGGCGACTCCCTGGCCGTCAGGCCGACCAATGACGCCGGCCTGGTCGCCGAATGGCTCGCCGTCACCGGAATCGACGCCGAGGAGATCGTCGACATCCCGACCACCGGGCAGATCCCCTTCGCCGACGCGCTCCGGGAGCACCTGGAAATCGCCGCACCCACCAATGGCCTGCTGCGGTTCGTCGCCGACCGCAGCCACGACCGTAGACTGCGGCAACTACTGCGCGCCACCGGCCGCATCGAACTCGACACCTGGCTGTGGGGCCGCCAGGCCATCGACGTCATCGGCGAGTTCGCCGTCCCGGCCAGCGCCCAGGACTGGGCCGACACCCTCGCCCGCCTGCGGCCGCGGCGCTACTCGATCTCCTCCAGCCCACTCGTCGACAGCACCCGGGCACGGATCCTGGTCTCCGTTGTCCGCTACGACAACCCCGATGGCAAGCGACGCACCGGGGTCTGCTCCGCCCACCTGGCCGACTCCCCGCTCGACACGCGGCTGCCCGTCACGGTGCACCCGACCACGCGCTTCCGACCGCCCGACGACCCGACCACCTCCATGATCATGATTGGACCCGGCACCGGACTCGCCCCGTTCCTCGGCTTCCTCGAGGAACGCCGCGCCCGCGCGCACCCCGCACAGAACTGGCTGTTCTTCGGCGAGCAGCGGTATGCCACCGACTTCTACTACCGCGACGAGCTCAATGCCCTCTACCAGGACGGCGCTCTCGCGCGACTGGACGTCGCGTTCTCCCGCGACCAGCGCGCCAAGATCTACGTGCAGGACCGCCTCCGCGAACGCGGCGCGCACGTCTGGGACTGGATCAGCCGAGGGGCCCACGTCTACGTCTGCGGCGACGCCACCCGCATGGCCAAAGACGTCCACCAGGCCCTCCGCGACGTCGTCGCCCATCACGGCACCATGAACCACGACGACGCCACCGCCTACCTGAAGGACCTCGCGGCCAGCAACCGCTACGTCCGCGACGTGTATTAGGCCGCGTATTCGGCTGTGATCAGGACGGTGTGTCCGCGCCGCTCGGTCCGGATCGTCGAGGCGTCGACGTGGGTGCATGTCGTGGTCGTGGCAGTCGGAGCCGTCGATGGCAGTCGGAGTCGTCGATGGCAGTCGGAGTCGTCGATGGCAGTCGGACTTGCGCCCGGCATCGCGGCGCGGCTCCGCGGAATACCATGATCATCGAGGGTCGGACTCGGGCTGAACAACCCGCGCCTCACCGATCACACACAGGCATGACGATCGGTCCGTGGCAGTCCCGGCCCCAAGGCGGTCAGCGGATGCTGGAGATTGCTACCCGTTCGCGCGGCCCCGACCGTCATCACCCTCCAGCAATGGCCGACGCAACCGACAGGCAACGGCCAGTACGGTGCCTCTGGACGCCACTCCTTGATCTTCAGGGACGAAGCTGACGCGAACCTTTGCGGGATTGGGGCGTGTCGACGCGCCGCTCCCTTACCCGCGGGCCGGAGAGTGATTGCCTGATCCCCCAGAGTGGCCGATGCCATGACGGTGGACGACCACCTTCCGGGAGGCGTCGATGAGCACGGTGCAGGCGGTCAGGGTGGCGGTGGCCACGGCGGTGATGACCGCGGTGGCCGTGACCGGTGCCGCCCTGTCGACCGGAGTGGCGGTGGCGGCAGCACCCACCGGGCCCGTGGCGCCGATCGACCTCGGTGCTCTGCCGGGCATCACCCACAACAGCGCCGCCTCGATCAACGATCGCGGGGACGTCGTCGGCTCCGGCTACAGCTCCCCGTACGACAACCATGGATTCCGCTGGTCCCGCGGGGTCCTCACCGCCCTGCCCGACGCGGCGCGAGCACCCTTCCTGATCAACGATGCCCGGCAGATCGCCGGCGATCTGCCAGGACGCTTCTCCTCGTCCGGCTTTGTGATCCGACCCGACGGAACCGTGGTCGACCCCGGTTTCACCCCGGCCGACCAGAACGAGCGCGGCCAGGTGGTCGGGACGGGTCCGGTCACCGGCGGGACGCACGCGATGAGCTGGCGCGACGGCCGGACCGTCGATCTCGGTGCTCCCGCCGGCCACACCAGCGCGGCCATCGCGGTGAGCGACAATGGTTGGATCCTGGGTGAGATCCAGCGCAGCGACCACCTCGACGACTACTTCGCCCGCTGGGTGCACGGCCGCTGGGTGCCGCTGCCCAGCCCGAACGGGCGCGCTGTCGACATCAACAACCGTGGTGACGTCGTCGGCTGGGCCACGACGCCGGCCGGAAACACCCACGCCGTGCTGTGGCAGGGCAACCACGCCATCGACCTGGGCCCCGAGGACGCAGCCCTCAGCGAGGCGCTGGCCATCAACAACGCCGGCCAGATCGTCGGCTCGACGTTCGATCCGGTGACCGACGCCGAGCACATCCTGCTCTGGGATCGAAGCCGCCGGACCGATCTGGGGACCTTCGGCGGTTCCTTCGCCCGGCCGATCGCCCTCAACGATCGGGGCGACATCGTCGTCATGACCAGCACCGCATCCTTCCGGTGGAGCCACGGCCGGTCCGTGCAGCTCGGCGGCTCCGCCGACCCGGTGGCGATCAACAACCTCGGGCAGGTCGTGGGTTCCGTGCTGCTACCCGACGGCACGAGCCACGCCGCCCTGTGGAACTGACCCGAGCGATTCAGGTGGCGCCGCGGGACAGCTTCGAGGGCCACCAGATCTTCGCGCCGATGTCGTGGCTGAGCGCCGGGACGAGCACGGAGCGGACCAGGATCGTGTCCAGCAGCACGCCGAAGGCGACCGAGAAGCCCACCTGGGCCAGGAAGACCAGCGGTAGCACGCCCAGCACCGCGAACGTCCCGGCGAGGACGACGCCGGCCGAGGTGATGACCCCGCCGGTCACCGCGAGGCCGCGCACGATGCCGGGGCGGGTGCCGTGGGTGAGCGTCTCCTCCCGCACCCGGGTCATGAGGAAGATGTTGTAGTCGATGCCCAGGGCGACGAGGAAGATGAACGCGAACAGCGGGAAGCCCGGATCGGCGTTGGCGAATCCGAGGATGTGGTTGAACACCACCGCGCTCACTCCCAGCGTCGCGGCGAAGGACAGCACCACCGTCGCGATGAGCAGGATCGGCGCGAGCAGCGCGCGCAGCAGGGCGCCGAGCACGACGAGGATGACCAGCAGCACGATCGGGATGATCAGGTTCCGGTCGTGGCGTGACGCCGACTGGGTGTCGAGGTTGATCGCGGACTGGCCACCGACCATCGCGTCCGCGCCGGGGATCGGGTGCACGGCGGTGCGGATGGCGGTGATCGTGTCGTAGGCCGCCGCCGTGTCGTAGCGGTGGACGATGCTTGCGTCGACGGCGATCCGCCCGTGGACCGGCGCGATCCGCACCGCCGCCGCCGGGCAGCCGTCGGCGTCCGGCGCCGGGAACCGCCCGCCGCTGGCGAGGATGCCGGCGAGCTTGGCGTAGTCGACCTCGACGCACACCGCACCCGGATCTGTGGCCACCCCGTCGACCTTCGAGACGGCGGCGATGACCGCCGGGGCGGCCTCGGTGTTGGCGATGATGACCGCGGGTGCCCCCTCGCCCTGACTGAAGTTGGCGTCGAAGATCTTCTGGCCGACGATGGCGTCGGGGTGGCCGGTGATGCTGTCGGTGGACGACAACCCGTCGACCTTCAGCGTGCCGATGAGCCCGGCGCAGGCCAGCAGCACGACGGCGGTGGCGATCCAGGCGAGGCGGGCGCGGCGGACGAGCCCGGCGGCGAAGCGGGCCCACAGGCCGTGGCTGGCCTGGTCGACCTGGTGGTCCAGCCGGGGGACGCGCGGCCAGAAGATCCACCGGCCGCCGAGGACGAGAAGGACCGGCAGGAAGATCAGCATGACCAGGGCGGTGGAGGCGATGCCGATCGCCGCCACCGGGCCAAGGCTGCGGGTGGAGTTCAGCTCGCCCAGGCTCAGGCAGAGCAGGCCGAGGATGACGGTGACCGCCGAGGCGATGATCGCCGGGGCGGCACCTCGCCAGGCGGTGATCATCGCCTCGACCCGGCTGGCGTGGGTGTGCAGCTCCTCGCGGTAGCGGCTGACGAGCAGCAGGGCGTAGTCGGTGCCCGCGCCGATAACGAGCACGGACAGGATCCCCTGGCTCTGCCCGTTGAGGGTGAGCACGTCGTGCTTGGCCAACGGGTAGATGACCAATGCCGAGACGCCGAGGGCGAGCACCGAGCTGAACAGCGGGAAGAACCACAGCACCGGGCTGCGGTAGACGAGCAGGAGAATGCCGACGACGACCAGGCCCGCGGCGAGCAGCAGCAGACCGTCGAGCCCGGAGAACGCCTCGATGAAGGCGACCAGCAGCCCGCCGGGGCCGGCGGAGTGCACCACCAGCCCGGCCGGCGCCCCGGCCCGCGCGGCGGCCAGCACGGCCTTCTCGACGTCGACCAGCTCGTCGCCCTGGACCTCCCGGTCGCCGTCCTTGCCGACGATCGGCACAGCGACGTTCGCCACCTCGCCACTGCGGGCGAACTGCGGCGACCCGAGCTGGCCGGCGTCCACGCCGCGGATCTTGGCGAACGCGCGCACGTCCGCAGCGATCTTCGCCTTGTCCGCGGCCGTCAGCCCGCCGCCGCGCTGGTAGACGACGAAACCCGGGATCGTCTGCAGCGAGCGGAACTCCTGCGCGGCCTTGTCGACCTTGGTCGACTCCGCCGAGCCCGGCAGGTAGGCCGCGTTGTCGTTCTTCTGGACCTCCCCGAGCTTGCCCTGGTAGGAGCCGCCGACCGCGCCGAGCAGCAGCCAGCCCACCGCGAGGACCGCGAACACGTAGACAACCCGCGGCCGCCGGCGGCGGACGGAGCCATCCGGCCCCTCACCGGGCACGCGACCGCCGGGCGACGCGGCCGAGGATGCCGACCGCGCTGCCGGCGGGGATCCCTCGGCCGGCAGGCGGGGCGGCGGCGTACCCCGAAGCGATCCCTCGGTGAGGCCGCCGGATTCCCGCTCGGGCGACCGGGGCAACCCGGCCACCGGCCCAGGCCCACCCGAAGTGATCACGGGCTCCTCGGCGCGCCCGCCCTCGGGTCGCTCGCCGTTGCTCATGTCTGTGCCTCATCCCGGTCGCGCCGTGCCGATCCGCCGAGGGCGATTGTGACGCACCCCTCCGACAAAATCGGCCCGGTCCTCTCTGGGCGACGAGGACCCGGACCGGCTCAGACGAGGTTGTCCACCGCGGCGGCGGCCCGCGCGGCGAGCAGGGTGTTGCGCAGCAGCATGGCGATGGTCATCGGCCCGACCCCACCGGGGACCGGGGTGAGCAGGCCGGCGACCTCGCGCACGGCGTCGAAGTCGACGTCGCCGCGAAGGCCCTGCTCGGTGCGGTGCATGCCGACATCGATGACGGTCGCTCCGGGCTTCACCGCGTCCGCGCCGATGATCGCCTGCTTCCCGGCGGCGACGACCAGCACGTCCGCACCGCGGCAGACGGCGGCCAGGTCCCGGGTGCGGGAGTGGCAGACGGTGACGGTTGCGTTGCGCCCGACCAGCAGCTGAGCGACCGGGCGGCCGACCAGCTCGGAGCGCCCGACGACGACGGTGGGGGCGCCGCTGAGCTCCACGTCGTAGGCGTCGAGCAGCTCGATGATCCCCGACGGGGTGCAGGGCCGCAGCCCGGGCAGGCCGCGGGCAAGCAGGCCGACGCTGGGGGTCGTCAGCCCGTCGACGTCCTTCTCCGGTGGGATCCGCTCGACCAGCGCGGCGCCGTCGAGCCCCTCGGGGACGGGGAGCTGGAGCAGGATCCCGGAGACCGCGGGGTCCGCGGCGAGGGAGTCCAGCAGCGCGGCGATCTTGTCCTGGGGGGTGTCGGCGGGCAGATGCTGGTGCAGGTCGGCCATGCCCGCCTCGACGCAGGCCCGACGCTTGCCGCCGATGTAGACCGCGGACGCCGGGTCGTCGCCCACCAGGACGGTCGCGAGCCCCGGCTGGCGGCCCGTGGCCGCGCGGAATTCGGCGACGTCCCGGCCCACGTCCGCACGCACTCGCGCGGCCACGGCCTTACCATCGATGATCACTGCGCTCATGTCGGCCTTTCGCCCTCACGATGTCCGGTCGGATCCGCCGTCGACGACCCGGCGCGCCGCCCAGCACCGCGTCACGCGGCCGGCGTCGGCGACGGCCCGATCGAGCACGCTACGCCAATCCGCCGCAACGGTGCCCGCGAGCGTCCCCGACCGATGACGGGGGACCGATGACGGGGGACCGATGACGGGGGACCGATGACGGGGGACGGGACGGAACCCGCCCCGTGACCCGGCGGCGGGCCACGGCGGTCCCCATCAGCCTGCCCGGGCCCGGGCCCGGGCACCATCTCACCTTCGCCGGGGTCGACCGGACCGGCATGGAGATCGTCGACAGGGCAGCCGCAGCCTCATGCGGCGTTCTAGCCTGGATGAGTGTCAGATTCCGTGAGCTTCGACCGCATCGCCCACCGGTACGACGCCACCCGGGGCGGCGACGAGCGGGGGCGGCTCGTCGCCGAGGCGGTCGCCCCGCGGTTGCCCGGGGAACGGTTGCTGGAGATCGGCGTGGGCACCGGGCTGATCTCGCGCGCCTTCGCCGAGCGGGGCCGGTCCGTGATCGGCGTCGACCTGTCCGCCGCCATGCTCGCGCATGCCCGCGGACGCCTGCCCGGCCGGATCGTCCGCGCCGACGCGGCGGCCCTGCCGCTGCGCACCGGGTCCGTGGACGCCTGCCTCGCCGTGCACGTCCTGCATCTCGTCGGGGATCCTGCGCGGGTCCTCACCGAGGTCGCTCGGGTGCTGCGGCCGGGTGGCCTGCTCGCGGTCGTCGGCGTCGCGGAGCACGCGCAGCTCAGCGACGTCACCGCCGTGCTGCGGGACCTCAACGAGGCGCTGTATGCCGAGCGCCCCCGCCGGGACCGGCCGGGGCTCCTGCTGCCGGCCGCCGAACGCAGCGGGCTACGGCTGGTCGAGGAGTTCTCCTTCGCACGAGAGGAACGGGAAACGCTCACCCCGGCCGAGGCCCGCGCGCAGATCGAGGGCCGGCTGTGGTCGACCCTGTGGGATCTCACGGACCGGCAGTGGGCGACGATCGTCGAACCGGCCGTCGCCGCGCTGCGCCGGCTGCCCGAGCCCGACCGGCCCCGGCCGGGTGGCCGCCGTTCTCGCGCGATGATTCTGCGACTGACGGACGCCGCCGGCGAAGGCGAGGCACCCCAGTAACCCTGGCCAGCCCTGCAGCGGCGCGGGTGCCGCACAACAGCCGCCGCGGGATCTCAGGTCAGGTGCCGAGCCGGCCAGGGGACAGCGAGCGGACCATCGGCAGGCTCGGGGTCGGCACCGCTCCGAGCCAGAGCCGCACCTCACGGGCGGTGCACAGCCGCACCACCCGGGCGGCCGCGCCATGCGCGTCGAGAGCCCGCAGCAGGCGGGCCCGGCCGTCCCGCGGGTAGTTCCACAGCCAGCGAAGGAACGCCAGGTCCAGCTTCTCGGGGCAGCCGGCGGCGGCGTCGGGACGGTTGCGGCCATGCCAGCGGGCCCAGCGGCGCACCACCCGGGCAATGGCGATCCGCCGCGGCAGGTCGAGGAAGACGATGAGCTCGGCGGCGGGGATGCGCAGATCGAGCGTGCCGCCGTAGTTGCCGTCCATCACCCAGGCCGGTTTCGCCACGAGGCTGGCGACGACGGCGCGCCACTCTTCCACCGGCGTCGCGACCCAGCCGGGCCGCCAGAAGTGCCGGTCGAGGTGCACCGCCGGCAGGCCGGACTGCCGCGCGAGCTCACGGGCGAGGGTGCTCTTGCCGGCGCCGCCGCTGCCGACTACGAGGACCCGCTGGACGTCGGGGGTCATCGACGGCGGGCCCTGCCGGCCCGTCCCGAGCGCATTCACAACGCCAGTGTCCCACCGGGAC
>NZ_JANEZT010000489.1 GCF_025403405.1 Frankia tisae | reverse complement strand
GCCACCCTCCCCGCGTCTGCCTCTGCCACCCTCCCAGCCTCTGCCACCCGTCCCGCGCCTGCCGCGGACATGGACCTGGTGGAGATGGAGTTCGCCGACACCGAGCGGTTCGCCCGCTGGATCGTCGGGTCGGGGCCGGATGTGATCGTGCTGGAGCCGCCGGAGCTGCGCGCGGCCGTCGTCGCCCGGCTGCGGGCCGCGGCCGCGGGCACCGCCGGCGTGTGCGAGGCCGCCGCCGTCCTCGGCGGGCGATGAGCGATGAGCGCCGCGACCGACCGGTTGAGCCGGCTGCTCGCTCTCGTCCCGTGGCTGCGGGCGCATCCCGGCATCCCGTTGCCCGTGGCCGCCGAGGCCTTCGGAATCACCCCGCGGCAGCTGCGCGATGATCTGGACCTGCTGTTCGTGTGTGGGCTGCCCGGCGGGGCGCCGGGCGACCTGATCGATCTGAGCTACTCCGGCGACCGGATCACCGTCGCCGATCCGCAGACCCTCGACCGGCCGCTGCGCCTGTCGGTGGACGAGGCGACGGCGTTGGTCGTCGCCGCCCGCGCGCTCGCCGACGTGCCGGGTCTCGCCGGGCGGGAGGCGCTCGACCGGGCGCTGGAGAAGCTGGAGAAAGCGGTCGGCGCGGCGGGCAGCGTCGCCGGCCAGGTGCGGGTCAGCCTCGACACCCATGCCGAGGTGCTCGCGGCGGTGCAGCGGGCGGTGCGGGAACGCCGCCGCGTGCACCTGCGCTACCTGGTGTGGTCCCGCGACGAGCTGACCGAACGGGACGTGGACCCGATGCGGGTACTGGTCCGGGAGGGCCACTGGTACCTGGAGGGCTGGTGCCATCGGGCGGAGGCGGTGCGGCTGTTCCGGCTGGACCGCATCGACGGCCCGGACGGGGTCGAGGTGCTCGACATCCCGGCTGCCCCGCCGCCGGGCGCGGTGTCCCGTGACACCAGCGAGGGGATCTACCGGCCCGGCCCCGCCGATGTCCGGGTCGTCCTCGAACTCGCCTCGCCGGCCCGCTGGGTCGCCGACTACTACCCGGTCACCGGGGTGCGCGAGCTGCCCGGCGGTCGTCTGGAGATCACCCTGTACGCGCGGGAGACCTCCTGGCTTCACCGGCTCGTGCTCGGCCTCGGCGCCGACGTGCGGGTCGTCGAGCCGCTGGTTCTCGCCGCGCAGGTGCATGCTCTGGCCCGCCGGGCGCTGGCCGCCTACGGGCTCGACGCCCCGTCCGGCGGCGCGGACGACGAAAGGTAGGGTGATCGGCATGCTCTGGGCGCTCGTCTACCTCGTGCTCATCCTCGGTGGGCTTGTCCTGCTCGCCCTGTGCGCCTGGCAGGTGTGGCAGAAGGTGCGTGGCGTGCGTCGGGCCCTCGGCGAGCTGTCGACCCGGGTGTCGGGCCTCGCCGCCGACACCGCGGAGCTCTCCGCCCGGTTGGACCATGCCGAGGTCACCTCCCGACTCGCCGAGCGCGCCTCCTGACCAGCCCGACCGGGCGGGTTCAGCTGTGGTCCCATTGTGATCCAAGGTCGGCGAAGGCGCGGCTCTGAATCGCGACAAAGAGTCACGATTAGGTGGGCGCAGCGCCGCCACTTGGTAGCTGTGAGAGATTTTGGTCGATTGTGACACGGGAACTTGCCCGCAATCGGTTGCGGGTTGACTACAATTCGTCTCGCAGTCCCGCTTCGTTGCGCAGCCGTCATCTGCGAGATACCTGTATACCGTCTATCTCCTCCTAGGCTGGCGGACGTAGCATCGATCGCACCGGTCGTGGGACCGGGCCGGTACCGCTCATCGGAGGACGCCGTCCATGCCAAACCTGGGCACCACCGAAATCATCATCATTGCCCTCGTCGTGCTGGTGCTGTTCGGATCGAAGAAGCTCCCCGATGCGGCGCGTTCCTTCGGCCGCTCGCTGCGCATCTTCAAGGCCGAGACCAAGGGCCTGCGTGACGACGACCACCAGGCTCCGGCCACCCACCAGGCTCCGGCCACCCACCAGGCCCCGCTGCCGATCGAGGCGCCGGCTCAGGTCGCCGCCCCCGCCCAGAGCGCCCAGCCCGGTGTCGCGGTGAACGGCTCCGCCCCGGCGGCCGACCGGCACTGACCGCGCGTGCCGGCAGGGCGTCGCGGCGTCCGGCCGGCGGGCGCCGGTCGTCGGCGCCCTTCCCTCGCCCCCTCGACCAGGAGACGCCGACGTGCCAGGGATCCCCACGCCGCGGAGGTTGTTCGCCTCGGTGAACCAGCGGCGTACCCGCACGGTCGAGGACAGCCGGATGCCACTCACGGAGCATCTTCGTGAGTTGCGGAACCGGATCGCGATCGCGCTCCTGGGGTTCGCGATCGCCGCGGTCGTCTGCTTCATCCTCGAACCGCACATCTTCAACTGGCTCAAGGCGCCGTACTGTGATCTGCCCGCCAGCAAGCGGTTCAGCCCCGACGGCGCGGCGTCGACGGACTGCACGCTGTACTTCTTCGGGATCCTCGACGCGTTCACCATCCGGCTGAAGATCTCGATGATCGCGGCGGCGGTGGTGTCCTCCCCGGTGTGGCTCTACCAGCTCTGGTCGTTCATCACCCCCGGCCTGCACCGGCACGAGCGGCGCTGGTCGCTCACATTCGTCGGGATCTCGCTGATCCTGTTCGCCACCGGCGCCTTCTTCGCCTACTACACCCTGTCCACCGGTCTGAGCCTGCTGCTCGGGTTCGGTGGCAACGGCCTGGTCAGCGTCCTCGACGGCAACAAGTACCTCAGCTACGTCCAGGCGATGCTGCTGATCTTCGGGCTCTCGTTCGAGGTGCCGCTGCTCGTCGCGATGCTGAACCTGGCCGGCGTCGTGACCACCGCCCGGCTGCGGTCCTGGCGGCGCGCCGAGATCTTCCTCGTGTTCGTCTTCGCGGCTGTCGTCACGCCCAGCCAGGACCCGTTCACCATGCTGGCGCTGGGCCTTCCGATGGTGGTTCTCTACGAGGTCGCGCTGATCATCGGCTGGATCAACGACCGGCGCAGGGCCCGCCGCGGCGACGACTCCCCGTACGCCGACCTCGGTGACGACGAGACCTCGCCGCTGGATCTCGACGAGGCTCCGCCGCCTCGCGCGGCCGGCGTCGGGCGGCCGGCCGAGTCGGCCTCGTCGTCGCCGGTCGGCGCGGGGACCGGCTCCGCGACCCTGGCCGGCGATCCGTCGCACCTCGACATCACCTGACGCCAGCTGCTGTGGCGGTCGGTGCGGGGACGCCGCGTCCCGTAGGGTGGCAATGTGTCCTCCACGCCTGAGGCTCTCGTGGAGTTCGCCGCCAGCCTCCCCTTCGGGTTCGACCCCTTCCAGCTTGAGGCGCTCTCGGCGCTGGCGGCCGGCGAAGGTGTCCTGGTCGCGGCGCCCACGGGAGCGGGCAAGACGGTCGTCGGCGAGTTCGCCGCCCATCTCGCCCTGAGCACGGGAACGCGTTGCTTCTACACGACGCCGATCAAGGCGTTGTCCAACCAGAAGTACACCGACCTCGTCGCCCGATACGGCGCGGACAAGGTCGGCCTGCTGACCGGCGACACCGTCCGCAACGGCTTCGCGCCGGTCGTCGTCATGACGACCGAGGTGCTGCGCAACATGCTCTACGCCGGCCCGGTCGGCGGCGGCGACCTCGCCGACCTCGCCTACGTGGTCATGGACGAGGTGCACTACCTCGCCGATCGCCAGCGGGGCGCCGTGTGGGAAGAGGTCATCATCCACCTGCCGGCGCACGTCCGGCTGGTGTCGCTGTCGGCGACGGTGAGCAACGCCGAGGAGTTCGGCGAGTGGCTTGTCACCGTCCGCGGGCACACCCGGGTCATCGTCAGCGATCACCGGCCCGTGCCGCTGTGGCAGCATGTCCTCGCTGACCGCACCCTGCACGACCTGTTCCTCGAGGACACCCCCGGCGAGCCGGTGCCGCCCGGCGAGGCGGCGATCGCCCGGGCGGTGTCAGAGCAGGACCTCGCCCGGCCCGGCTGGGGTTCCCCACCCGCCGTCGGTTCCGCCGGCGCGGCCAGCACGGGCGCGGGCGGGCGGTCCGGGGATCGGCGCCCGCGC
>NZ_JANEZT010000488.1 GCF_025403405.1 Frankia tisae | reverse complement strand
GTGCGCAGCAGGGCGGCGCCTTCGGCGTCGAGTTCCCCGCTGATCAGGGTGGTGCCGGTCGGGGTGTCGGTGAAGGTGAGGCGGCGGATGTCGGCGGGGTCCCGGCTTGGCTGCTCCCTGCCGTCCCTGCCGCTGGTGCTGGTGCGGGGTTTGCCGTGTTCGCCGGTGTGGCTGTCGGCGTGGGGGTCGTCGCCGCCGGGGGAGGTGTCGACGGTGGTGAGGGTTTCGCGCAGGCGGGCGGCGATTTTGACGAGGTGCAGGCTGTCGAACTGGCCGGCGAAGCGCAGCAGTGCCTGTTCCGCGGCGGTGCGCTGCTCGGGAGTGACCCCGGTGGGCAGGGTGCGCATGGCGTCGCAGATGACGACGGCCTGCTCAACGATGATCGTCCCCTCGGCGAGGGCCGCTCCGGTGGCGGTGCAGGCGGTGGTGCTGTCGCGGGCGAGGGTGACCTGCCGGCGGGCTTCCCGGGTCGTCCACCGCAGCCGGTCTCGCAGCCAGCCTGCGAGGTCCGTCGCACCGTGGCGGACCGCGAACCCACGATCCTGGGCTTCGACGAACAGAGCGCCTCGTACGGCGGCGACCCGGCCGGTCAGCCGGCACATCCCCTCGAGGAGCTCTTCCAGCTCGCCGTCGGAGAGCTGCCATGCCTGCGCGGCCAGCAGCCCGTCGACCTGCCGGGAGATCGTGGCGAGGCGGGCCGGCGGGTCAGGGCCGTCCCCGAGGTCGTCGTCGAAAACCATGGGTCAACGGTAGAACAACACGCTCCGGATGTCGAACATGCGTTCGTAAGCTGTGAGCGGAGACGACACGGGAACCATGGCGGTGGGACCCCGCGGGATAGGCGGACGTGCCCGGGGCGTGCTTGGGGCGTGCCCGGGGCGTGGCCATCCGTCGTGTGGCCGTAGGAGTGGCCGGCGTTCAGGTCGCCGCCGGGCGACGGTCAGGTGCCGGATCGGGTCGCGCGGACCTGGAGGCGGACGTAGTCGACGACGGGTTCGGGGAGGCGGGCGGCGACCGCGTCGATGAAGTCCGCGCGCTCGCCCTCGGAGAGACGGTCGAGGTGCGCGCCCAGCACCACCGTCCCCAGACAGGTCCGGAACTGCTCGACCTGCTCGAACCGGGCGGGATCTGGCGTCAGCGCCACCTCGACGTCGGTGAACCCGGCGTCGAGCAGGCGGCGGGTCGTGTCCTCGACGCCGGCGAAGTTCCACACCCGTGGCGCATTCGGCAGCACCTCGTCGATGGCACGGACGATGCTCGCGACGTTGCCCTGGCCGCCGCATTCGAAGGCGAGCTGGGCCCCCGGCCGCATGACCGCGGCCAGATTCCTGAAGGCCCGGTCGTGATCGGGCAGCCAGTGGAAGGCGGCGACGCTGACAACGGCGTCGACCCGGGAGCGGACGGGCAGCGGTTCCAACAGATCGGCCTGGATCACCTCGACACGGTCGAGACGGTCGGCGAGGCGGACCCGTAGCTGGCCGAGCATGGCGGCGGAGCCGTCCAGGGCGATCACGTGCCCATCGGGCAGCAGGTCGAGCAGGGCGCTGGTGTCGCGCCCGGTGCCGCAACCGGCGTCGAGAACCGTCTCGGCGCCGGTCAGGGTGAGCCGGCCGAGCGTTCTCCTGCCCCAGAACAGGTGGGGGAGAGGCAGCGAATCGTAGGTGCGGGCGTCCCACTCGCGAGGCATGACCCAACGGTAGCCAGAACACCACGATAGGTGGGCCGCCGCGGTGTCGGTCGCGCCATCGTGACCCCCGCGCCATCGTGACCCCCGCCGCGCCCGGCGCCGATGGATGCACCGGGCGGCGGCGGGGCCATGGCCGGGGTCAGAACACCGGGGTCCCGCGTTCGCGGGTGATGGTGGTGAGGGTGGCGGGCTTGCCGGAGGGGCCCGCCGTCGTCACCCGGTACAGGGAGACGGTGCGGCCGCGGTGGACGAGCTCGGCGGTGGCGGTGACCTCGGCGGCGAGGGCGGCCGGGCGCAGGTAGTTCAGCCGGATCGCCGTCGTGCGCTCCGGCACGGCCGGGTCGGCGAGCGCCTCGGTGGCGAGCTCGGCGGCGCAGAACAGGATGCCGCCGTGCACCGTGCCGCCGCCGTTCTCGAACGCCGGGTTGGCGGGCAGGAGGAACCGGCCGACGTCGCCGTCGCGCACGGGGCCGGCGATGGCCCCGCCCCGGCCGTCGCCCGAGCTCCCGGCATCGGCCCGGCCCAGGGCTTCCAGCAGCGAGTGGTGCGCGGCCGGCGGCAGCATCTGCGGTTCGCCGTCGAGGTACCCCGCCGCCGTGCCCGGGATGCTGACGAAGCGGCAGCGGCCGATACCGACGGCGACCAGCCGGCCGGCGTCGTCGCGGACCTCGCAGCGGGCCGTCCCGCCGGCGGGATCCCGCCCGAGCAGCTCGGCGCTGGCCGTCAGCAGCTCGCCGGACCACGGCGGCGGGCCGATGACGTCGAGGGAGAGCTCGGCGGTGACCGAGTGGGAGTTCTCCGGTCGGGAGTCGTAGACCTCCATCCCGATCGCGGAGTCCACCAGGACGCCGAGCGAGCCGATCGTCGCGACACCGTCGGGCCCGTCGAGCCACGGGCCGAGCTGCATCGTGACGCGCACGCCGCGCCCGCCGCGCCCGTCGCGGATCACCTGGCTCAGCCGGAAGCGGCTTTCGGCGTACTCCCGCGCCGGCGGGGCCGCCCCGTCCGGCGCGAGCTGCGCGGGTTCGGCGCGGGCCGCCGGGACGAGGCCGCCCGTCGAGGCGCCGGTGCCCGTCGAGGCGCCAGCGGTCGGGGAGGTTCCGGTCTCGGTCATGCCCGCGTCACCGGAGCAGCTCGCGGGAAATGATCATCTTCTGGACCTCGGAGGCGCCCTCGCCGAGACGCTTGACCCGCAGGTCGCGGAACCAGCGCTCCAGCGGCATCTCCTTGGACAGGCCCAGCGCGCCGAACATCTGCACGCAGCGGTCCAGGACCCGGTAGGCGGCCTCGGTGCCGTACATCTTGCACACCGAGGCGTCGACCCGCACGTCCTTGCCGAGGTCGGCGTTCCAGGCCGCCTGGTACATCAGCAGCCGGGCGGCGCGCAGCTCCACCTCGCTGTCGGCGATCATCCACTGGATGCCCTGCTTGTCGGCCAGCCGGGAGCCGAAGACCTCGCGCTGCTTGACCCAGTCGATCGCCATCCCCAGCGCCTGCTGGGCGATGCCGATCGGGCCGGCGGCGTAGGCGATGCGCCCGGAGACCAGGAACTGCGAGGCCAGCCGGAAGCCCTGCCCCTCCTCGCCGATCCGGTTCTCGACCGGGATCCGGACGTTGTCGAAGTGCAGCTCGTACGGCGCGTAGGAGGTCATCACGTCGATCGGGAACTTGGTCAGCCCCTCGACGTCGTTGGGCAGGATGAAGCAGGTGATCCCGTCGCGCCGGCCCGGCTCGCCGGTGCGGGCGTAGAGCACGCCCCAGGCCGCGGAACCGGCGTGGGTCGTCCACATCTTGGTGCCGTTGATGACGTAGTGGTCGCCGTCGCGCTCGGCGCGGCAGCGGATCGCCCGCGCCGGGTCGGAGCCGCCGGACGGCTCGCTGATCGCGGTGAACGCCCGGCCCGCCGTGCCCTCGATGATGGGGCGGGCGTACGTCTCGAACTGCTCCTTGGTCGCGGAGAACATCACCGTCGGCGGGTTGCCGCCGAACGCCCCGCAGGCCGGGAAGAACGCGCCCATCCGGCACTTCGCCGCCTCTTCGGCGATGACGACCTGGCCGAGCACGCTCAGCCCCGCGCCGCCGAACTCCGCCGGCGTCTGCAGCGCCCACAGGTCCGCCGCGCGCGCCTTGGCCTGCAACGGCTTCAGCAGCTCGGGCGGCAGGCCGGCCGCGTCGTGGGGGAGGGTGTCCTCCAGGGGCCGGACCTCGGTCTCCATGAAGCGTCGCACCGTGTCGACGAGCATCCGGAACTCGTCCGGAAGCTCCCAGGCGCCGGTGGGGAACGTGTCGGAGCCGCTGGGCGGCGCTGCCGCTACGGACACGGCGCCTCCTTCGTTGTCTGGTCGAGATCGAGATCGAGGTCGAGATCGGAAGCG
>NZ_JANEZT010000487.1 GCF_025403405.1 Frankia tisae | reverse complement strand
GCTGAGGGAGCCAGGGCGGCCTTGCGGACCTTGCCCATGGGATTGCGGGGCAGCTCGGAGACGAAGTGAATCTCCCGCGGTCGTTTGTGGACGGACAACTCCCGGGCCACGAAGTCGGCCATCAGGGGGGAGGCGGGGCGGCGGTCGAGCAGGTCGACGGTTGGGTCGGCGCGGCGCAGCGGCGGCTCGCAGGCGGCGGCGACGAGGAACTCCATGACCGAGGCGTGGACGAAGGTGAACGCGTCGTCGCCGGTGCGGACCAGTAGCGTGCCCGACCCGACCTGGTGGGCGGCGTGCTCGGAGTCGAGGCCGTGGGCGTCCAGCGTCGTCAGCACGCTGCCGGCGGTCGCGGCCAGTTCGCGGGTGCCGACGGTGCGTTCGGTGGACTGCCAGAGCCGGACCGCGAGCGCGGTGACGGCCTCGCGCCGGTCGGCGGTGGTCAGCGCGGGGGCGGCGCCGGCGGGGCGGGCGCGGTCGGTCTCGTGGTCGAGCCAGGCGTCGAGCAGCTCCCGGTACAGGTCGGCGGAGCTGATGCTGCCGGTTGCCGCCTGGATATGGCGCAGCCTCGCCTCGTCGAGGCGGGCGATGAAGCCGAGCATCCTGTGCTTACGCGAAAGGCCGAGGAGATCATGGATGTCGTGGATGAGGGCGAGCCGTTCGGCGGCCCGCGCCTCGTCGCCGTCGAAGGTGCGGATGAGGAACTGCTCGATCTGGGCGTCGGTGAAGTCGCCGAGTTCGATGACCTCCCGGCTGCCCGCGGTGTCGAGGCGCTGGGCGAGCGCGGTGCGGACCTGCTGGTCGGAGCGGAAGTGCTGGCTGCGGCTGGTCAGGACCAGTTTCGCCCGGCCCTGCAGGGCTTCGAGCAGGGTGGCGAGATGGTCGGCGGCGCGTTCGTAGGTGACCCGCAGGGCCAGTTCGTCGAAGCCGTCGAACAGCAGCACGATGCGACCGTGGCGCACCATGTAGCGCAGCGCGTCCCGGTCGAAGCGGCGCACCCCGGCGCCGGCCAGGTGCGCGGCGAGCAGCTCGTCCACACCGTGCGTCTTCTCCAGGTGACGCAGCTCGACGAGCATCGGGACGACGTGTGGAAGCCGCTCGGGCAGCATGCGGGCGAGTTCGTGCACCAGGAAGGTCTTGCCGCGGCCAAAGTCGCCGAGCACCAGGGCCAGGCCGCCCCCGTCGGTGGCCGTCCAGTCGACCAGCCGGGTGAGCGCGTCGGTCTCCTCGCCGCCGGCCGTCGCCGTCCGGGCCGCGGTGAGGTCGAGGCGCCGGTAGCGCTGCGGCAGGTACAGCGACGGCGGGTACAGCGGGTCGCGGCGCAGCCGCTCGGTCTGCTCGGCGACGTAGCCGCGCAGGTCGATCAGCCCCTGGTACTGGACGAAGCTGACCAGCCGCACCCCCTGGCGCAGCGCCGCGTCGACCAGCGTCGGCGGCGCGGGCTGCCCACCGTGGACGAGGGTCGACACCAGCGTCGGGTCGGACCCGGCGTAGCCGCGGTGCACCCGGGCGGCGAACCGGTCGACGTCCGCGGTGTCCGGGGTGCCGTCGAGGACGCCGACGGGATGCTGGGTGACCACCAGCCCCTCCCGGCAGGTCACCCGCAGATAGCTGGGGCCGCTGCTCGTGGCGGCGATCTCGGTGACGGTGGCCTGGCGCTGGTCGGCGGCGTGCAGGAGGCGGGCGACTTCGGCGACCCGGTCGACGAACCGTTCCCGCGGCTGCGGCTCGGCGCGCCTGGCCGGGGGTTCCCGGCCGGGGGTTCCCGGCCGTCCCGGTCCCGCTCGTGTGCATCGGGCTCGTCGGCGTCGTCGGGTGGCAGCGCGGCGTCGACACCGGTCCACTCGTGGCTGATCCGATCCCGTGGGGCCGCCGTGGCACCCACCGGGACGCCGGCGCCGGCGCCGGCGCCGGCGATCCACCTTGCCTGGTCGGGTGTCCAGACACGCGGGCGCTGGGTGATCCCGGTCCGGTCGATCCGCAGCAGTTCGTAGGCGCGGTCGGTCTCGGGATCCATCGGGTGGGCCGGATCGGCCTCGGCCGTCCGGGGCGGGCCGAGGACGAGCGCGTTGTCGAGCCGAGTTCCGTCGGGGCTGGTCTGCTGCCCGGTCAGGAGAAGGTTGAGCCGGCCGAACAGATCGCTGTGCCGACCGGTCGCCGGTGGCCCGCCGGCCGCGGGCCGGTGGCCATCCGTGGCAGGCAGAGAATCGTAGCCGTGGTGGATGGCGCCGAGGCGCAGCCAGCCGCGCCGCTCGTAGGCGGCGAGCCGCTCGGCGAACCAGTCCGCCTGAGCCGCACCGATCTGTCCGGCATCGTCCTGCGGCCGGTGGGTGAGCGCCATCGTCGAGTTGATCCCGGCGACGACCAGCTTCAGCTCGTCGACCTGGAACAGCGACCACTCCTGTCCGACGGCGAAGACCCCGCCGGCCGTCGCCGCCGGAGACTCTCCGTAGAAGCTCTCGACCATCAGCGCGAAATGCCGCCATTTCGGCGAGTACGGCGGCTCGGGGGCGACCTCGTCGTCCTCGCACATGGCGAAGTGCGACTGGCACGCCGCCGCGTTCACGTCGCGGCGGCCGGGGACCAGCGCCAGGCGCGACCGGGACAGCCCCCATGAGCCGAGCAGCTCGTCGAACACGTCCACGGCCCGCTCGTACTCCCGCCGCCGCCCGCGCTCGGCCACGTCCCCGGTCACCACCACCAGGTCCGGCACCCAGCCGGAGCCGGCCGCGGCCACGTCGGCGGCGATCAGCGCGGGCAGCTCCTCGACGTCGACCGCGCTGTCCTCCCGACCGACCCGCAACCCGGGCAGGTGCAGCACGGTCACCGCCTCGCGCGGCCCGGCGTCGCTGCCGCGGCCGGGGAACGGGGGCGGGCCAGCGGCGGCCGACTTCGACGATGGCACGCCACCGCCACCGCCACCGCCACCGCCACCGTCGGCGTCGGCGTCGGCGTCGGCGGAGACGGGCCCCGGCCAGGGGATCTGGTCGGCGGAGCCGGGACGCCGCGGCCCGTGCAGACCGGTGACCAGTCGCCGCTCGGCCTCGCGTTCGTCGCAGCCCACCAGGTCGACGTGGGACAACCGCGCCAGCAGCGGCGATGGTTCGCAGGCGGCGACCAGCACCGGGACGAGGAAGCCGTCTCGCTGCTGCGCCCGCGTCAACGCGGCCTCGCGTTCGGCCCGGCCGTAGGTGGCCGGATCGAAGTAGTGCGGTGACACGATCGCCACCATTCGGTCCGCGGCCGCCAGTGCGGCGTCCATCCGCCCGATGAAGCTGCTGCCCGCCGGCCAGTCCCACTCGTCGTACTCGACGACGAAGCCGGACCGGCCGAGCCGGTCCGTCACCCACCGGGCCCACGGCCGGTCCGGACCCGCCACGCTGATGAACAGTCGCCCGCCGGGCCCCCCGGCCACGCCCCCCATGAACGCAGCGTGGCAGATCCGGCGCGATGGGCGCAATCCGGGTGTTCCGTTGCTCCGTTGTTCCGTCGGCGCGCACGGATCGCTGCCGGCGGATCGCCCGAGATCAGCCCTGGAACGGTTCGGCGGCGCGGGCGTGGCGCAGCGCCCGGCCCCACCAGCCCATCCGGTCGAGCAGCGTGGTGGCGGCGGCGGCCGGTGCGGCGCCGGTCATCACCCGGCCGTCCGCGGCGAAGTCGGCCGCGCCCGCGCCGTGGAAGCTCACAACGTCGCGAACGGTCACGGCGTGCTGCTCGGCGAAGACGGCGCGCAGGTGCTCGACGGCCCGCAGCCCGCCGCTCATCCCGCCGTAGGAGACGAACCCGACGGGCTTGGCGAACCACTGCTCGCGGTAGGTGTCGACGAGGTGCTTGAGCGCCGCCGGGTAGCTGTGGTTGTACTCCGGGGTGACGACGACGAACCCGTCCGCGGCGGCGAGGCGTTCCCCGAGCGCGCGGACGAGGCGCTCGGACGGCGTGCCGGGGGCGACGGCCAGGTCGGCGGGCAGCGGGAACTCGGCCAGGTCGAGGACGTCGAGGTGGACGTCGTCGCGGTCACCGGCGCGGTCGGCGAACCAGCCCGCGACGGTCGGCCCCAGCCTGTCTC
>NZ_JANEZT010000486.1 GCF_025403405.1 Frankia tisae | reverse complement strand
GTGATCCTGGATTCCTGGGGCGGGGCGATCAACCGGGTCGCGCCGGGCGACACGGCGTTCGTCCATCGCGGCGCGATCGCCAGCGCCCAGTACGTCGCCGGCTACGCCCCGAACGCCACGCCGGCCGAGAAGGAGGCCAACCGCCGCTGGCTGCGTTCCACCGTCGAGGCGACGGCGCCGTTCGTCTCCCGATCCGCCTACCAGAACTACATCGACCCCGAGCTCGCCGGCTGGGCGCAGGCGTATTACGGGGCGAACCTGGCTCGGCTGCGGCAGGTGAAGCGGGCGTACGACCCCGACGACCTGTTCCGCTTCGCGCAGGGCATCACACCGGCCTGACCTGCGAAGATCGGTCACTTTGGGTAGCCACCCCGCGCCAGGAGTCGACGTCCGCCGGCCCGGGGTGGCATGAACCATTAGAGCCTGTCGCGCTGGCGTCGCCCATTGGCTACAGGTGGCCATCTTGCTGTCCGTTCGGTGTCCCGCCGGGGGTTACGCCGTGTCCGCGCAGGTGTCCGCCGGCGCGTCCGAGGACGAACGGGACCGCGGGTCACCCACGCCGGGTGATGAGGTGCCCGTCCGGCGAGGCATCGCCGCCCACTCGGCGATTCCCCTTGCAGCAACTACTCAAGGTGAGTACACACGTGCTGTCGGTAACTTATCGACGTTGGTGTCCGTCCGGCCTAATCGGCTGGCTGTGCTGCGAGGTCCTGCATGAAGAAACTGATCTGGCCGTGGGGTATCGGGTTGTTCATCCTGTTCTTCACGGTGACCGCGCCGAGTAACGCCGCTGACGTGGTGCACAACACCGTGGGCGTGCTGGGCGGAGTGGCCAACGGGCTGTCGGACTTCGTCTCCGAGGCCACCGCCTGAGCTGCCGTCAATCCGGCCGGGTGGGCTAACGGAGTTCCTTGGCCAACGGCCTCGTCACCGCGACCGTTCCAGTCCAGTCCGAGATGTCGGACTCGACCACGCCCCAGCGGGCCCCCTTGGCCGCGATGACCCGGCCGTCGCCGATGTACATCCCGACATGACCGGGTGCGTCAGCGGTGCCGTCGGTGCCCGGGGTGAACAACAGGTCCCCGGGCTGCGGGTCGACCCCGGCCACCACCGGGCCGAACCGGAGCTGGTCGGTCGTCACCCGGGGCAGCTCGATGCCGATGTTCCGGTAAGCCGCCTGCACCAGCGATGAACAGTCCCAGGAGTCCGGCCCGATCGCCCCCCAGACGTAGGGCTTGCCGATCTGCGACTCCATGAACGCCACCACGGGGGCGATCGTGCCGGCGGGGATCTCCACGCCGAACTCAAGCGAGTCCCCGTACACCTGCACCTGGGCGAGGATCGTGCGCACGTAGTTGCGGGTCTCGGTGTAGGGCGGGATGCCCGCGTAGGCCAGCACCGCCCCGGCGCCGGCGTTGTACGCGGCCAGCATCTTCTCCTGCCCGTCGCCGGGCACCGACGCGACCGACGCCGCCACCGCGCAGTCGTAGCGGGCCGCGGCCGGGATCGCGTCGACCGGGTTCCACACGTCGCCCTGGCCGTGGCTGGCCCAGGTGGCGGGCATGAACTGGGCGATTCCCATCGCCCCGACGGGCGAGCGGGCCTGCGGGTTGAACCCGGATTCCTGGTGCAGCTGGGCGGCCAGCAGGGCCGGCGTCACCTCTTCGCAGCCGGCGCCGTTCGCCGCGTCCGTGATCAGCGGCACGTACTCGGCCGGAATGCCGTCGGCGTTCTCGATCGACTTGTTGCCCCGGCCGTGATCACCGACGAACGGCCCGGCCAGAGACATGATCAACACCGAGATAAACAGGATGACCCCACCGATGACGATCGCCGAGCCGGTGCCCAACCACACCAGCCACCCGGATCTTTTGGGCGGGAAGCCACGTGCCATCCGGTCTCACCGTCCCGGCGCGTCGCCGGCGACGCTGGCGAGATCTGCCCCGGCGACCCGCCACGTCCCGTCGTCCTGGCGCAGCAGCGTCAGGGCCGGGGTGGACAACGCCGCGACCGGCGCCTCGTTGCCCGTCGTGCTCTCGCGCCGCACGTTGAGCTGAAGCACGACGCGGCCGGTCGCGGTGGTGTCGATGCCACCCAGAGGCGTGGTCGCCAGCACCGACACCTGCGAACGAGCGCCCTGGGCACGGAGATCCTGCCAGGCCTGTCCGTCTGCGCCCCCGCCAGCGGCGCCGGGGGCGCCGGGGGCGCCCGCGCCGAGCGAGGCGGCGAAGTCCTCGGTGAGGCAGTCCCGGGCACGCTCGACGCCGGCCGATGGCCCCGAGTCGGTCCGGGCGTCAAACGACTGCCAGCGGGTGAAGCAGTCCACCGCGACCGCGGCCGGGTTCGTACGGTCGACCTCGCCGGTCGCGAGGGCGGTCGCGGTCGCCAGCGGGGGCCCCGGCGCCTGACTGGCACCCGGCGGCGGGCCGGTGGTCACCGAGGGACTCGGGGCGGGATCCGCGGCGCGATCCAACGTCCCACAGCCCGCCAGCACCACCAGCAGCATCGGCACTACCAGCAGCATCGAGACCGGCCGCGCCGGCTCGCCTCGGATCACGAGCACACCTTGGGCGCCGCTACACCGAGCCGCCGTGGCGCCCGATCACCGGCGCGCAGCCACACTCGGACGCGTCGGCACCGGCGATCCTCGTTCCCGCCCTCATCACGCCGCCGGTCATTCGCGGCCGTCCAGCCAGTCCCGCACCCGGCCGCGGCGCACCCGCCACTGGTGGCCGACCTTGCGGGCCGGGATCGCCCGTTCGGACAGGAGTTTGAGGACCGTGCTCTCGGACAGGCGTAGCCAGGCGACCAGCTCGTCGACCGTGAGCACGTCGTCGTCATCGGCCGGCCGGACCGCCGATCCCGCGGCAGCCGTCGCCGGGCCCGAGCCGCCCGCGGCACCCAGCCTGGCTAGTCCACCGGCCCCACCCGACACGGACGGCCTGGTACCCGGCGAGGACAGCGGCGTCTGCGCGGAACGCAGGGAGGACGATCCGACCGGCGCGGTCCGGGCCGGCGGCGGCGCACCCTGCGGGCCACCCGAACGCCCGGTATGGGCGGATGGCCGGGGCGTCGCCGTCGAGAAGCCGTCCTGCGCCACCGACGCTCCTTTCGCTCCGCCGCACGATTCGCGCCGCGTGATCCTGGCCGCCACCGCCGGCCCCCGGCGCGGATCTTCCGCCGAACCAGCCGCCGGCTCGCCTCGGCAATGGCGCACCACACAGTTCCGGTTCCGGTTCCGGAAGTTACACCGACCCGTCCGTTGTGGGTAGCCTCAACTAGAGCTTGTCATACTCGAATGGCTCGTGTTACATCGATCCGACCGCAGCCGAAGGTAAGTAACAGTAAGTAACCTTAACTGGCACTAGCTAACCTGTAGAGAGCCGGGAGGGCGACGGCGCGTGAGCGATGTGCCACAGGCACCGTACGGTGAGGAAGGCGACGCGCGGCCCGTTTCGCTCATAGGCGCCCGCATCCCCACGACGGCCTCCCGTTCCAACCAGCTGCCCGACCGAGACGACCAGTACGGGCGCGACGATGCGCCGGCCAGCGAGGACGCCGACTCACCTCCCTACGCGCGCTCCGGGCGCCGGCGGCATCGGCGGCGGAGCGGGTCGGACTCGCCGCAGCCGTCCGGCGAAGCGTGGCAGAGCGAGGCATTCCACCTCGATGATGCGACATCGGCGACCGAACCGGGTGCAGACCGTGCAACCGACGAAGAGGCCACATCCGCCGAAGAGGCCACATCGTCATCGTCGGCGGAGCCACCGGGTACCGGGTCCGATGGCCGGCCCACGCCGGCCGCCGAGGTGGACGAGGATGTCCGGCGCACACGCGGTAATCGCACGCGCCGCGCCGGCCGACCAGCCGCGATCGCGCCCCGCAACCAGGCGGACCCGTCGCGCCGCCCGGCGCCACCCGCCGACGCCGCTCCCCCGGCCTCCCGGTCGTCGCAGGACATCACGGTTCCGGCTCGATCCGACGGCTCCAGCCAGGCTGCCGACACGGGTTCCACCGACGCGAGTTCCACTGGCGCGGCTGGCACGGGCGCGGCTGGCACCGGCG
>NZ_JANEZT010000485.1 GCF_025403405.1 Frankia tisae | reverse complement strand
GCCCTCGCCGTCCCCCGCCCGGTGGTCCGCCGCCAGACTGCTGCGCAGCCGCTCCAGCAGCGACGCCCGGTTGGGCAGCCCAGTGAGCATGTCGTGCTGCGAGCGGTAGCGGATCTCCCGCTCGGCGGCGAAGCGGGCCGCGGCCGCACCGAGCACGCCGGCCACCGCCGCCACGAAGCTGCGTTCGGAGTCGTTGAAGGCCCCCACCCCCGCCGGCAGGACGGTCCCCGGGGAGGTGTAAGGGGGCCCGGCAGCGCCCGGGGGCCGCTGGACGGCGACGACCGCCGAGGGCTCACCGCGCAGACCTATCGGCTTGGCGAGGGCGAACCAGCCGTCCTGGTGCGGGTCCACCTCGCCGCCGGCGGTCGCCGACCGCGACCCCGCGGGTCCGCGCAGGGCCTCCTGGGCGACCGCGGCGGCCACGGTCCGCGACACCGACGGGCCGTCGGCGGCCACCAGGCCCAGCGCGCCGGTATCCACGTCGACCTCGTGCAGGGTCGCCGTCGCCCCGAGATGCTCGGCGAGCACCGCCGTCGCCCGGCGCCACAGCACGGCCGGCTCGAGGGTGACCAGGGCCTGGTGGGCCAGGTCGGCGAGGTGGGCCTGCGCGGCGCGGGCGCTTTCCCGCTCGGTGATGTCGATCGTGATGGCCGCGACCAGGCTGACCTGGCCCAGGGGGTCGCGGATCGGCATCACGTGCAGGTCGAGGTAGCGGCCGAACGCGCCGACGATCCGCGCGCCGGGCTCACCGGCGAGACCTCGGCGCAGCATGGCCGTCGGCTCCGGATGATCGGCGAACACGTCGAACACCGACGCCGACTCGGCGGCGGCGAGGCCCGCGGCCTCCTCGGCCGTGTGCGCGCCCACCCCGAACACCGAGCGGCCCGACCGGTCGATCAGCAGCATCGACACCGGGCTGTGGTCCAGCACGAGCCGCAGGTACCGGTTCGCCTGCTCCTGCTCGGTGATGTCCTGCACCCGGCTGACGACCCGCGGCCCGTCGTCCCCGGGCACCGCCGTGGCGACGATCAGCACCGGCACCAGCGAGCCGCCCGGGCGGACCAGGCGCACCGCCAGCGGCGTCTCCGGCGCCTCGCCCGCGGCCCGGCCGCGCACCGCGGCGTGGGCCGGGCCCGGTGAGAGGTGGGCGAGCTGACGGAGGTGATAGTCCCGCAGCCGGGCGGCGTCGCCGGGCAGCAGGTGGTCCGCCAGACGGGAGCCGATCAGCGCGGCCCGGTCACGGCCGAGGATCCGGCTCGCGGTGTCGTTGACGTCGCTGATCACGCCGTCGGACGCCGTGGTGGCCAACAGGCCGATGTCGAGACGTTCCAACAGGCGGTCGGTCACGTCTAGGGCAGGTCCGGCGGTCCTCCCTCCGTCGGGCGACGCGGATCGCGGCACCTGTTGGGCGTACCCGGTCCCGGTGGCCGGAATCGTCACGCCAGTCCGTTCCGCCGGCCTACCGACCGACCGCCACCGTGGGTACGGTCGCCGTCCGTGCCTGACAATTGTCCTTACCGGACGATTCCTACCTACAGGATCCGCATACTGTGACGGTGCGGAAGCGGTGTTGCATACCGGGTGCGCGCGGCCGGCCCGGTGAGTGAACCGGCACCCGCCGGGCGGGCGAAGCAGGTTCGATCGGTCGGACCCGAGCTGGTCTGGTATGCAAGCTACGGCTCGAACATGCGCATGGCCCGGCTGCGGCACTACCTCGACGGCGGCTGCCCGCCGGGCAGCGACCACCGCCATCCCGGCAGCCGCGATCCCCGCCCGCCGCGGCTGTCGGTCCCGGTGATGCTGCCCGGCGAGATGTACTTCGCGCTGGAGTCGCGGATCTGGACGGGCGGCATCGCCTTCTACGACCCGGCGGCACCCGGGGAGGTCGCCGGCCGGGCACACCTGCTCACCGTCGGCCAGTTCGCCGACATCGCCGCCCAGGAGATGCACCGCGCCCCCGACGTCGACCTCGACCTGGCCGCCGTGCTGCGCACCGGCCGGATTCGGATGGGTCCGGGCCGCTACGAGACGCTGGTGCTCGTCGGCCACCGCACCGGCGTCCCCGTCCTGACGTTCACCGCTCCGTGGTCGCTCGCCGACGTGCGCCCCACCGTGCCGTCGGCCGGCTACCTGGCCATGCTCGCCGGTGGCCTGCGCGAGGCGCAGGGCTGGTCGCCGGCCCGGATCGCCGGGTATCTCGCCACCCGGCCCGGTGCCGCCGGCGTGTGGCAGCCGGCGGACATCGAACGGCTCGCCGCCGAGTAGCTCGCCGGCCGAGCAGGCCCGCAATCCCAGACCGGCCGCGCCGCGACGCTCCGCGGTCACCGACCCTTCGCCGCGCGCCGACGCCAACCGGGACCGGGACGTACGGCGCACGGTGGCGCCGCCGCTCACGCCACCGTGCGCCGTGAGCCCTCCCGACCGTCGGCGCCGAGGTTCCAGCTGATGATCCGGCGGGGGTGCACGCGGATGACCTCGGGGCTCAGGTGCGCGGCCGGGGGTTCCTGCCGGGTCAGGGCCTCGGCGGTCCCACGGATCTCCAGGCCGCGCACCGTCCACGGCTGCAGCGAGGCGATGTCGTCGACGACGTAGGCCACCTGGCCGTTGGCGGCGATGTTGTGGAACTTGCGGCTGTTGCCGAGGTCGTAGCCGTAGATGCTGATCACTCCCGTCGTGTCGTCGACGGTGTGGGCGACCGGGCTGTTCTGCAGCGTCCCGTCCGGGGCGAGTGTGGCGAGCCGGCCCAGGCGCTGGGAGTGCAGGTAGTCGAGTTCGGCCGGGGTGAAGACCACGGTGGCTCCCTCTGCGGGTCCCGGTCGGCCCGGGAGCGACGGTAGGCCGCGGCCGGGCGTGGCCGCGGCGGTGGACGGACGTCGGCGATGACTGGCCGGCCCGTCCGTGACCGACCCTAGAAGCTGAACCCCCGTTGAGGTCAACGGCTGCCGCCCGGTTCGCTCATCCAAGATAATCAACACTGTTGACGGATTGGCGGTGTACCTATTCGATCTTGAAGTGGGGTGGCGGTGACTACCCGGCGGCGGGGGAGAACAGCTGGTCGTGCCGGTTGTACTGGACGAGCAGCGGCGACGGGGCGCGGCAGGCGGCGAGATCGGGCCAGTCGCCGTGGCGGGGCCAGGCCGCGGGGAAGAACAGCCAGCCGTGCCCGGCGACGTGCCGGTCGAGCAGGCCGTCGTAGGTGCTCATCATCCCGACGATGACGGCGGCGGCGACCTGTTCGCAGGTGGCCTGCAGGAGCGCCGCGCGACAGCCGCCGCCGGACAGGCCGATGCAGCCGATGCCCGCTGGTGCGACGTCGGGACGGGACGTCAGGTAGGCGGCTGCGACGCGGTCCTCGAAGGCGACGACTCCGGCGAGGGTGGTGCCCAGCAACGCGCAGTACTTCTCGACGATGTGCTCGTGATGCCAGGAAGCCGCGTCGTGCCAGGCGACCTCGTCGGAGACCTCGCGGGACGGGCTCAGCTGCCAGCAGTTGTCCGCGTGCCGACGCGTCTGTGGCGCAAGTGTCTCGGTCGGGAACCGGCGGCTGCCCCAGAGGAAGGTGTCGTGCGCCAGCACGACGAAGCCCTCGCGCGCCAGCGCGTCGGCGAACGCTCGGCTCCCGTACTGGCGTGCGCGCAGTGCCGCGACCGCCGGTGGAACGTCCGACGGCCCGTCGGCGACCTTCTCCTTGCCGTAGAAGGTCATGCCGTCATGGCTGTGCAGGGCGAGGACACCGGGCAAGGGCCCGTCAACGTTCGCCGGTTTCAGCACGTAGGCGTGGGTGCGCGGGCCGAAACCGACCGACCAGGAAATCTCCTCACCGAGCAGACCGTCGGATTTCCACCGCTGTTCGACCCGGACGTCGCCGGGTGTCTCCCAGTCGCCGCCGAATCCCAGTGTGTCGCGGACCAGAGCCCTCGTACGCGCTCCTGGAAACGCTGGTGGGATGGGGCCGCCCTGCTGCTCGCGGGCGACGCGGACGAGATCGCTGTAGGTGCCGAGATGCTGGTACTCGCTCACTGTTGGCCTCTGCTCTCCTCAGGTGGGTGCTCGCGGGGCAACAGCCTCCACCGC
>NZ_JANEZT010000484.1 GCF_025403405.1 Frankia tisae | reverse complement strand
GATCACGACCCCGGCGGCGCCCCCCGGCGCCCCCACCGCACGTCGGCCGCGTCCCTGCGCGCGGCCGCACCGGCAGGAACGCCCGGGCGTGCACATACGGCCCGGCCTGCGGCGAGTTCGTCGAGTACCTGCCGTTCGCGGTCGGTGAGCTGTGGGGACGGGGTTTCCCAGGGAGCCTGTGGCGGGTTGGTCAGCAGGATGAGGGCCCGTGCCGCGATACCCGGTCCGAAGATGGCTTCGCCGTGGGCCACCGCGGTGATGGCTCGGTGTAGTTCTTCCTGACCGCCCTGACGGCGGCGACCGGATCGGAGGTCAGCCCCGATGGACCGCGGCGGCCGGCCACGCCCGGTGCCCCGCTGAAAGGCCGGGTCGATTTCCCACCTCGCGTCGGGGCACCATCCCGGCCGAGCCGTGATCGTCAGCCGAGCAGAAGGAGGCCCGCGGTGATGAGCAGCAGCACCGCCGTGAGGCCGTGGATGGCGTACGCGGTGACCTTGGGCCCCTGGTGGCGCAGCACGATCAGCGCGTCGCCAATCGGGACAACGGTGACCATGAGCATGAACCAGCCGAGCGCGTGTTGGGTCGAGGCGAGGATCAGGGCTATCGGAATGAGCCCCGAGGCGATGTCCCGGATCCCCTTGACCGCGAAGTAGGCGTCGGCCTGGCCGATGTCCGGCGGCACGGCGACGCCGAAGGCGGCAGCGGCGGCCCGGGGTACGAGCAGAAACCGCATTCCGATGAAGATGATGGTGACGCTGACGATCCACGAGAACGCGTAGCCAACATGGGTGGCTGTCATGGTCTACCGTGCCGACCTGGTTGCGGAAGCAGCCCCGTCGACGGTGCCCGGCTTGTCGGTGGGGTTCGGCTTGTCGGCGGCGACGGCAACGGGCCGGTGAGTACCCCGGATCCGCCGCACGTGGGCCGCGTAGAGGATCCGGCCGACCGAGAACCAGATGATGCGGGCCGGCAGCGGAAGCCCGGCGAGGAACGCCTTGCGCTCAGCCGGCTGCGCGTCCTCCAACACGGCGCCCAGCAGGGTCAGGAGCGCGTTCTTAGGGGTGTTGGCGAGGAAGTGCTCGCCCTGGGCCGCCCATTCCGGCACGCTGAGATACTCGGCGGCGAGTGGCAACAGGTGCGATTCCTCGTCGTCGAGATGCTCGATCAATACCGCCCGATGCTCGACGAGAGCCTCGACGAGGGCGTCCCGATCCGACCGGCCCGCGCCGGCCTCCCAGGCCACCAGGGCGGTCTGCGCCCGGACGAGGCTCGCAGCCACCTCCTCGTGCTGGGCCTCCATCCGCAGCACTACGTCGGCACCCAGGTCCAGGCGGGCGAGCAGCAGCGGCCAGACCAGCTCGTCCTCACCGTGGTGGTGCACACTGAGGCCGAGCTGGTACCACCGAAAGTAGCCGGCGAGGACCCGTGCCCGGGCGGTGTCGCCCGCGGGAACCCGGGCCGTCAGCTCGGCCAGCAACCGCGATTCGCGGCGGAAGGCCCGATGAATGATCGCCATCTCCTGGGTGTTCGGGCGTTCGGTGTCGGTGTCGGTGTCGGGGGCTGCGAAAGTGGTCACGGTGTTCCTCTCTCGGTCGCGGCCTTTCCGGGTCCGCGGCCTTTCCGGGTCGCGGCCCTCCTGGGTCGCGGTGGACTGTTCGATCGGACTGTTTGGTTGAGCTGTTCGGTTGAGCTGGGATCAGCATCGGCGGCGGCACTTGGAGCGCTCGTGGAGCTGAGTTGGAGCCGTCCCGCCGGTTCGCCGGATGGCTTGGAGCGGATGGATAGGATCGGTACGCGATGGTCCGGATCCGAGTGCTCGGCCCACTGTCGGTCGAGGTGGGCGGACGCGCCGTCGCCCTGGGCGGCCCGCGGCAACGGGCGGTTCTCGCCCGGCTGGTCATCGCCCGCGGCGAGCTCGTCTCGGTCGACAGGTTGATCGAGGATCTGTGGCGCGGCGAACCACCGGCCAAGGCCGTGACCTCCCTGCAGTCCTACGTCTCCAATCTGCGCCGGCTGCTGGAGCCGGGGCGCCCGCCGAGGACACCGGCGACGATCCTCATCAGCGCGAACCCGGGTTATGCCGTCGCGCTTGACCGGGAGGCGGTGGACGCCTGGCGGTTCGAGTCGCTGCTGCGCGAGGCCCGGCGCAGCGCCGCCACCGGCACCGCATCCCGGGCGCTGATCTCCGAGGGCCTGTCACTGTGGCGCGGCGACGCGTTCGGTGAGGTCGCCGACGAATCCTGGGCCACAGCCGAGACCACCCGGTTGGCGGAACTTCGCGTCGAGGCCCGGGAGATACTCGCCGCCGTCGAACTGCGCGCCGGCGACCTGTCCGCCGCCGTGCGACTCGCGGACACGCTCACCCGGCGCGAGCCCCTGCGGGAGGAGGGCTGGCGACTGCTGGCCCTTTCCCTGTGGGGCAGCAACCGGCAGGCCGACGCCCTCGACGCGCTGCGCCGCGCCCGTCGGCGGCTGGCCGAGGAGCTCGGCCTGGACCCGGGCCCCGAACTCGCCCGTCTGGAGGAGGCGATCCTCCGGCAGGACCGGGACGTCCTCGATGCGGCGATGCGCCCCTCGGCGCCCGCGCCACGCGGATCATCCGAGCCGGACGAGGCATCCAAGCCGGACGAAGCATCCAAGCCGGGCGGAGCACCCGAGCCAGCCCGAGCGCCGGAACCGAGCGGAGCGCCGCAACCGCTGCCGGCCGCCACGTCGGCCGCCACGCCGGCCGCCGAACTGTTCGCCGGTCGCGAGCGGGAACTCGCCGCGCTGGTGGACGTCGCCGCCGAGGTCGGCACCGACCGTGCGAGGATCGCGCTGGTCAGCGGCGAACCAGGCGCCGGGAAGTCCGCGCTGTTGCGGCGGTTGCGCCACCAGCTCGACGGGACCGGCTGGCTGGTCGTGACCGGGCAGTGTCTCGAGGCCGAGGGGGCTCCCCCGGCCTGGGCGTGGCTGCAGGCTCTGCGCGTCCTGGCCGACGCCGCTCCCCCGCCGGCCGCGCTGGCCGAGCTTCTCGAACCTCTCCTCTCGGACCGGCTGACCGACGACCCGCCGGGTCACAGGCCCACGAACATCGACATGGACATGGACACCGGCGTGGACATCGGCCGGCAGGACCGCGTCGACGCCTCGGCCGGCCGGTTCCGACTACATCGCGCAGTGATGGCCTGGCTACGAATGGTCGCCGAGCGGAATCCGGCGGGAAAGCTGGCGATCGTCCTGGACGATCTGCACTGGGCCGACGCGGAGACCCTGGCTCTGCTCGCTGCGGTCGGTACGCAGGTGACCGATGCGCCGATCCTGCTGCTGGCGGCCTACCGGGACAGGGAGGCCGGCCCGGGCCTGACCGAGGCGCTCGCCGGGCTGGCCGCCCGTTCACCGCTGCGCCTGGCGCTGGGTGGGCTCTCACGGGCGGCCATCGCCGACGTCATCGGGGCGGTCTGCCAGCTGCCCGTCGACCCCGACACCGTGCTGGCCCTCGCCGAACGCACCGGGGGAAACCCGTTCCACGTGTGGGAAAGCGCCCGGCTTCTCGCCAGTGAAGGGGCGCTCGTCGCGCTTTCCGAGGTGCCGGACGGGGTGCGCGACGTGCTCCGCCGGCGGCTCGCGCGCCTGCCCGAGGCGTCGGTGGCGGTGCTGCGGCTGGCCGCCGTCGCCGGCCGGGAAGCCGACGTCGAGGTGCTCATCGACGCGGCCAACACCGACGAGGAGGGCGTGCTCGATGCCCTGGACGCCGGGCTCATCGCCGGTCTGCTCACCGAGCCCGCGCCAGGACGGGTCCGGTTCACCCACGCCCTCGTCCGGGACACCCTGAGCACCGATCTCAGTCAGCTGCGCCGCACCCGCATGCACAGCAGACTCGGCGCCGCCCTCGAGCGGCTGCAGCCCGACAACCTGCCGGCGCTGGCCCACCACTACATCCGGGCCGCCTCGGCGGCCACGGCGCGGCGCGCCGTCGACTACGCGGTCCGGGCGGCGCAGATCGCCGAACGCCGCTACGCCCACGACACGGCGGCGGACCTGCTCGCGGGCGCGCTCGACAGCTTCGGCCGTATTCCGGCCGGCGATCCCGCGCCCCCCGGCG
>NZ_JANEZT010000483.1 GCF_025403405.1 Frankia tisae | reverse complement strand
AGCCGGGGTGTGCGGATCGCCATCGACGACATCGGCACCGGCTATGCGGGCCTGGAGCAGCTCCTCCACCTGCGCCCGGACATCATCAAGCTGGACGGCATCATCACCCGGGGCATCGACGCCGACGGGCAGGACGGTGAGGCCGTCAGTCGTCGCCCGGGCGGTGCCGGTCCAGGTGCGTTCGAGGAAGTCACCGGCGACGGCGTCGGCCTCGGTCACCCCCTGGAACTCCCGACCGACCAGCGAGGCGAGCAGGACGGAGGCGGTCGGCCGCTGTCGGGGAATCTTGGACAGGGCCCCGGCGACCGACGTAAGCAGGTAGGCGGGCAGCGCGTCGAGGTCCGGGGTGTCCCGTTGCACGCGCAGGGCGAGCTTGTCCGGCGTCTCCGCGTGGAAGGGATGGCGGCCGGTCGCCGCGTACGTCACGCAGGCGGCCCAGGCGAAGATGTCCGCCGAGGAGTCCGACACATCCCCGCGCATCTGCTCGGGTGCCATCCACGCCAGGGTCCCGATCACGTGTCCGGTGCGGGTCAGCGTGCTGCTGTCGCTGATGTGGGCGACGCCGAAATCGATCACCTTCGGCCCGTCCCACGCCAGCAGGATGTTCGACGGCTTCAGATCGCGGTGCACGACGCCCGCGGCATGGATGGCGACCAGTGCGTCGGCCAGTCCGACCGCGAGACCGCGGACGAGATGGTTCTCCAGCCGGCCGCGAGCCCGGACCGCCTCGGCCAGGCTGATGCCTTCGACGTACTCGGTGACCATCCACGGTGCCGGGGCGTTGGTGTCGGCGTCGAGCACGGCGGCGACCGCGTTGCCCCGCACGCGCAGCGCCGCGTGGACCTCGCGCTCGAACCTGCTACGGAACTCGGCGTCCTCGGCGAGTTCCTCGGCGGCCACCTTCACCGCGACCGCGTGTTGTTCCGGGGTGAAGCCGAGATAGACGGTTCCCATGCCCCCGGCGCCGATGCGGTTCTGCAGACGATACGGGCCGATCTGGCGGGGGTCGTCCTCCAGCAGCGGTGTGAGCATCCCTCTCCTCACTCCACTGATCTCGCGGGTGTGGTGCGGGCACGCACCCACTCAGGGCGCTGTGAACGAAAGGGTATGTCGCTGACTGCCGTGAAGCAGACTGCACGGTAGGTCACAGATGTCCCTTCCCTTCGTTGTCGTAAGACATCCGAGCATCGCCCGGGGTTCCGCCAGTGAGCGTCCCGGTGCGGCGTGTCCTGCAACACCGCCTGCGCCCGAGCAACCGGCCAGGCCGCCACCGGCCGCAAGATGCGGACATGGACAGTGACAGCCGACCGGGGCGGCAGACGTCCGCCGACTGGCGGGCGGATCTGCTTGCCGGTATCACGTTGGGGCCGTCGACCGCACCCGCGGTCAACCGTTCTGGCTGGCCGGACTACGACGGACGGCCGGCGCTTAGGTGGGGGGCCGGCCTGATCGCGGGTGTGCCGGCGGTCGCCGCGGTCTGGGACTTCGCCGTCCACGGCGGCAGCTTCGGCGAGGCGGACGCCGCCGGTTTCGCCGCGGCCGCGGCCGCCGCGGTCGCGAGCCGCCGTCCGCTGGTGTCGTTCCTGCGCAGCGGCGGCACCCGGCTGCAGGAGGGGGTCGCCGGGCTCGTCGGGCTGCCCCGCGCGGCCCTCGCCCTCGCGGCCCTCGACGCGGCCGGGGTCGGCCACGTCGCCATCGCCGACCAGCCGACGACCGGCGGGGTCTGGGTCACCATCGGCTCACGCTGCGATGTGCGCTGCGCAGTGGCCGGGGCGACGGTCGGCTTCTCCGGTCCCCGCGTGGTCGCCGCGACGACCGGGGCGCCGCCGGGCGCCGGCAGCCATACTGCGGCGTCCGCCCTTGCCAACGGCCTCGTCGACGCCGCGCTCGCACCCGACGCCGTCGCGGGCTGGCTGCGCCGGGCGCTGACCGCGCTGACCCCCCCAAGCCCGGTCGAGCCGGCGACCCGGGCACCGACGCCGACGCCGACGCCGACGGTGCCGCCACCGGTGCCGGTACCGGTGGCGCGGCCGGCGCGGGCCGGCGTGCCGGCGGGTTTCGAACGGGTGGCCGCCCGCTCCGGCTGGGAGCAGGTGACGGCGGCCCGGACCGGCGAGCGACCGGACGGTGTGGCGGTGCTGTGCGCGTTGCTGCCCGACGGGGTCGACCTCGTCGGGCCCGATCCGCTGGTCGGTGCCCGGATCGGCGCCCTTCACGGCGGTGGCGGGATGCGCGCGGTGGTCGCCGCGGTCGGGGCCCGGCGCGGCAGCGCGCCGGGCCCCGCGGGATACCGGCTGCTTGCCCGGGCCGCCCAGCTGGCGGGCAAGCTCGGCATTGGGCTGGTGACGCTCGTCGACACCCCCGGCGCAGCCGGCGGCGCGCCCGCCGAGGCCGCGGGGATCGCCGCGGCGATCGGGGACGCGATGGCGGCGGTCCTGGCCTGTCCTTGTCCAACCGTGTCGGTCGTACTCGGCGAGGGCGGTTCGGGTGGTGCGCTCGCAGCCGCAGTGACCGATGTGGTTGCTATGACCGCGGACAGCTACTTTACGGCGCTCTCTCCGGAGGGCACCGCGACGACCCTGCGCATCCCGGTCGAGCAGGCGGCGGACCGGGCGGGGCTGCGCCCGACGGATCTGTACCGGCTCGGTTTCGCCGACCGCCTGCTGCCCGCCACCGACGCAGATCAGGTGGCACAGGCGGCCACGGGACTGCTCGCCGAGCTCGTCTGGCAGGACCCGGTGCAGCGTCGGCGGCAGCGCCAGCAGCGATGGTCGACAGAACTACGTGACAGTCTGTAATCTCTTTGTGTTTCTCGACCTGATCCCGGCGAGGTCGGGCGAACGCACCCGAGCCCACCCGGCGACGGTGCGGCGAAGGAGGGTGATCGAACATCGGCGAGCCGGCACCACCAGCACCCAGACGGGCACCGACGGCACCGGCCGTGGCAGCCGCTGCGCCCGCAGCACGCGCAGCCGCAGCCGCAGCCGCGGCGCCGGTGGGCCAGCCGGTCATGGGGGCCGCGAGACCTCGCCGCCGCGCGCTTGTCGCGGGTCTGCGTGCCACCGGGGACAACGCCCGCGGGCTCGCCGTCGAAACTGCCTGGATCGCTGCCCATCTGGCCCTCTATCCGGCGAGCGCGCTGCGCCGCCAGCCGGACCGGGACGACGAACCGTACTCCCTCGACGGTCTGCCCCCGTTGCAGCGTGGCCTTCAGGTCCGCGCGCCCGATGCGGCGGGGACGCCGATCCTGCTCGTCCACGGGCTGGTCGACAACCGTTCGGTCTTCGTCCGCCTGCACCATCAGCTACGCCGACGGGGCTTTCGCCGGGTTCGAGCGGTCGAGTTGCCCCTGTGGACCACCACCGTCGAGGACGGCGCTCGGCTGCTCGCCGACGCGGTGACGGCCGCGGCGGGCGACGGCGGCCGCGTGCACGTCGTCGCCCATTCCCTGGGCGGGCTGGTGGCCCGCTACCACGTTCAGCGAATGGGCGGCGACCGGCAGGTCGACACGCTGATCACCCTCGCCACCCCGCACGGCGGCACCCGGCTGGCCGAGCTGGTGCCCCGGGCTGTGCCCTATCCCCTGCTCGCCCAGTTACGGCCGGGCTCGCCGCTGCTGGCCGAGCTCAGCAGGCCAGCACCGGGATGCCGGACGCGGTTCATCGCGGTCGCCGCCGGCCGGGACACGGTGGTCCGCCCGGCCCAGGCCGTGCTCGAGCATCCGGATCTGAACTCCGTGAACATCACCGTCCCCGGGCTCGGGCATCACTCGCTGGCGTTCAACGGGGCGGTGGCCCGCCAGGTTGCCGAGTGGCTTGCCGAGACGGTGCCGTCAGAGCTTCTCGACGGGGGCATAGCGCAGCAGCAGGCGCTTGGTCCCGGCGTCGGCGCCGAAGTCGATCGTCACCTCGGCCGAATCCCCCGCCCCGCCGGTGGCGACGACGACACCGAGGCCGAAGCTGTCGTGGGTCACCCGGTCGCCTTGGCGCAGTTCCAGCACGGGCCGGGCCGACGGGCGCGCGGCGAACGGTGAGTTCGGCAGCGGCTTGCGCGCCGGCGCGCTCCCCCCGCCCCCGCGGCCACCGCCCTGCC
>NZ_JANEZT010000482.1 GCF_025403405.1 Frankia tisae | reverse complement strand
GCCCTACGGCGACCCGGTAGCTCCCATCAGGCGTCCAGGAGGGACTCCAGGAACAGCACCGTGCGCGCCGCGACGGCGGGATACGTGCCCGCCTGCCAGTCGACGGGGGGCTGGGGCTGGAACGGCGACATCATCGGCGCCTGGTCTCCTTCGGAGGAAACGGATCGCCGCGGCCTGGTGACCGGGCGTGCCGCGGACGCGGCAGGAGCGTGGTCGTGCGGCGGGTGGCCGGTCGAACGGGTCACGCGAGTGGGCTGGATCGGGCCCCACGACCGGGGGCGCGGCAGGTCGTCTCCGGGTGTGCCGACGGGCGGTGCTCGGCCCCCACCGGTCCGAGCGCCGGACGCGTGGACGGGGTTCCACGGCATGACCGGTCCGCCGGTCGAAGGGCGGCGCGGCGCCGGCACGCGAAGCGGGCGTGAGACAGGCGGGCCTGAGACAGGCGGGCGTGAGGCAAGCTGGCGAGAGTGGGGGCGCCTCGCGGCGACCGGTCTTCAGGCAACGGTCGGGGGTCCGGCGGCGGGCCGGCGATCGGTAGGGGCTCCCGGTGGATCAGCTCAGCGACAGCGCCACGGGGCGGGGGACGGCAACAGGGAGACCTCGCGCCCGAGTCGAACGGACTGACGTGCGTCCACAGACATACCTACCACCCTCGGTAGTCGGGCCGGCATCCGTCAACCCGGTCTCGCTGTGCGCTACATCACATTCATGAATCGCGCACAGGAGAAAACCGAACAGCGGCAAGGGCATCACCCGAAAGGTGATGCCCTTGCCGCAACCGGCGGTGGTGCTGCAATCAGACGGCCGCCGCGGCCTTCGCCTTCGCGAGACGCTCGGCGACGTCGGCCCAGTTGACGATGTTCCACAGGGCCGTCGCGTAGTCGGCCTTGACGTTCTTGTACTGCAGGTACCAGGCGTGCTCCCACGCGTCGAACACCAGCAGCGGGGTGTTACCCACGCCGACGTTGCTCTGGTGGTCGTACACCTGCTCGATGAGCAGCCGCTGGCCGGTGGCGTCGTAGGCCAGCACGCCCCAGCCGGAGCCCTGCACCGTCGTGGTCGCAGCGTTCAGCTGCGCCTTGAAAGCGTCGAAGGACCCGAAGTCGGCGGTGATGGCCTCGCCAAGCACACCGTCCGGCTTGTCGCCGCCGTCCGGGGAGAGGTTCTCCCAGTAGATCGAGTGCAGAATGTGCCCGGAGAGGTTGAACGCGAGGGTCTTCTCCAGGCCGACGATGGCGCCGAAGTCGCCCTTGTCCCGCGCCTCCGCGATCTTCTCGAGGGTGTCGTTCGCACCCTTGACGTAGGTCGCGTGGTGCTTGTCGTGATGCAGTTCGACTATCTGTCCGATGATGGCTGGTTCCAGTGCGCCATAGTCGTACTTCAGTTCCGGCAGCGTGTACGTCGCCACTAGAGCACGGTCCTTTCCATTAGCAAGGGATTTTTTCGGGGGCACCCACGCGGGGGCTCCCGGCGGTTCAGGTGGGCGGTTTCGACGACGCCGACGGCCACCGGCCGGGCGGCCGGGGCCGGGCGGGGCCTGGCGAAGCCCATCGGCCCACTCCTCTCCGGCGAGCCGCCGAGCTGGCGGCCCCTGTGGACGTCGACGTCAGATGCCGCGATCGCCCGTCTGGACACTATCGCCAGGAGGATCGGTCCTGCAGAGCGAGACCGGGCACCAGCACGCGGGAAGGATGGGCCACAGCCCCCACCAATAACAGTCCGTGACGGTGGCGAGGCGGAAGGCGGGATTCGGTGACCCAGGGAACAACCCGCCACGCCGGCCGGGCTACCACCCCCGCGAACTACCCCCGACCCGTCGCAGCGGGCCGCGGTGAGGCACGCCCACCGGTTCCTGTGACACGCGGGGGCGACGGACCGGGGCATGAGGCGACCCCTTCCCGCCGGCGGGGCCAACTATTCCGCCCGACTCGTCAGTCGTCGGTGTGGATCTGCTGGGTGAGGTAGTTCGCCGCGCCGAGCTGGGAGATCAACTCCAGCTGGGCGTCGAGCCAGTCGATGTGCTCCTCCTCGGAGACGAGAATCTGCTCCAGGAGGACCGCCGAGCCGATGTCGCCGCGCTCGCGGCTGAGCGCGGCGCCGCCACGCAGCACGTCGACGGCCTCGAATTCGCCGGTCCGGTCGATCTCGAGTTGCTCGGGGACCGTCTCACCGATCCGCAGCGTGTGCAGGCGCTGCAGATTCGGCAGGCCGCCGAGGTACAGGATCCGCTCGATGAGCAGATCGGCGTGCTTCATCTCGTCGATGGACTCGTGGTAGTAGTGCTCCGAGATACGCCGGTAGCCCCAGTTGCGCTGCATCCGGCTGTGCAGGAAATACTGGTTGATCGTGGTGAGCTCGTTCGTCAGCACACTGTTGAGTACTTCTATGATTTCCGTGTCGCCACGCGTCGCCATCGGTTCCACACCTTTCCGTCGACTGTTTCCAGCCAGACGCCCCGCACCGCGCCGGGGCGGCTGGCTGCTCCGGGCACCCCGGCGGCCCGCGACCGGACACCGACCATCTGCGCCGACGAGGGCGCAGATCGACCGGACCGGGCAGGCTTACGAACCTCCAGCACCAGCAAATCACAAGGATGCGTAATTCGCAGCGAGCCGACACTCCCGACCCGTCACAACGTTCGGAACATCAATATAGGTAAGGCTGCCTGAAGTTAGGGAAGCCTACCCGGAGGTGGTACACGCGGCGGGGACGATCCATCGCAATCACAGCCGGGTTCGCCACCGCCGGGTATACCTGAAATCGAACTGATGGTGGCCCGCCACGCCCGGTAATACCGGCGGGCGCGGCCCGCTCAGCTTCCGGGCAGGCGGACCAGGCCGAGATAGAAGTCATCGATCTGGTGGAGGGCCTGGATGAACGCGTCGAAGTCGACGGGCTTGGTCACGTATGCATTTGCATGCAGGCTGTAGCTGCGCAGCACGTCGGTCGGAGCCTCCGAGGTCGTCAGGACGACTACCGGGATGGCCAGCAGATCCGGATCCTCCTTTATCGACACGAGGACCTCCCGACCGTCCATCCGGGGCATGTTCAGATCAAGCAGGATCAGGTCCGGCCGGGGCTCCGCGGGATCGCGCAGGTAGTGCATCGCCTCGACGCCGTCGGCAGCCACATGCAGCTCGTGGTCGAGCCCCCGGTCCGTCAGCGCCTCGGTGATCATGAGCGTGTCGCCGGGGTCGTCCTCGACGAGCAGGATCCGGAACGATCGAACGGCGGTGGCGGACACTGAATTCGCCTCTCCTGGCAGTCGTCGGCGTCCCGGTGAACCGGCGCGGGTCGCCCGCTCGCGGGCACGTTCACAATATCGAGCCGGGCGCCGGGTTCGGCCAGGTCTGTTCGCGGCCCACGGTCGGCATGGCTCGGCCAGGCGGCGGGCCATCCGCCACCGCCGGTAACGTGGTGTAACAATCCCGCCACGACTTCCGCGGCGCGGGGGTGGCTGGTTCGCCCGGCGGGTACCTACCCGGCCACCACCCCGCCAGCCCGGGTCGGTCGGGAGGAGCCGCGTTCGATGTCCACGGGCCAGCGCGCCACCGCCGTCATGCTGCTGGTCTGCGCGGTGTGCGGCGCGGTCGGCCTCACCGAGCTGCGCCATGCCCTCGACTACCCCGAGGTGCTCAGCGCTCCGCCGGCCGACACCCTCGCGCGGGTGCGGGAGCACTGGCTGGCGATCAGCATCGGTGTCGTGCTCGCCGGCGTCGCCGCGGGTCTGCTGTTGCCGATCACCGTCGGGATCGTCCGCCTGCTGCCGCGCGGCCCGCACCGCCCGCTGCTGACCGTGCTGGGTGCGGCGACCGCCGGCGCGCACCTCACCGGCCTGCTGTTCTGGCTGATCACCGTGCCCGCGTTGGCCCGGCGCGCGGCTGTCCCCGCCCAGGCGGACCATGCGACCGCCGTCTTCGACACCGCACGCACCCTGTTCGGGGTGATGATCGGCGAGGTACTCGCCTGCCTGCTGACAGCGAGCTGGACCGTCGCCCTGCTGACCCGCGCCGCGCGAGCCACCACGCCTCGGCGGCCACCGCTGCGATCCGCCCTGCCGAAACCGGCCGCCGTCGCTCTCGCCGGCTGGGGCGGCCTTGCCGCGGGGGATGTACTCGGG
>NZ_JANEZT010000481.1 GCF_025403405.1 Frankia tisae | reverse complement strand
ACCCCCACCCCCGCCGGGCCGAACCGCACCGCATCGACGGCCAACAGGACGCTGCCGGCCGACGGGACAACCCCGCTGGAACCCGCCCCGGCCGGGCCCGCCGTCGGTGTCGCCCCGCTGGCCGTGGGGGCCGCAACCGGCGCCGGCCGGGCCGGGGCGGCGCCGGTGACCGCGGCGAAAACCTTGTTGGCGGGGTAGAGCTGCGCCGCCGCGGCCAGGAGGCTGACCCGGCCGTCGGCCAACGCCCCCAGGGAGAGCTGGTCGTTGACCTCTTCCCAGAACTCCAGCGGGGTCTGCGCCGTCCAGGACGGCTGCCGCCAACGTTCCAGACCGGCCCGTTCGAGCACCATCATGGCTCTGGACGAGCGATAGAAGACGCGGGCGAGCATCATCACTTCCTCGTCGGTCAGCCGCTCCGTCACCGCTCCCCCGAACCATCTCGTTGCACCGGCATCCAGGCTCCGGCGAGCGGCCGCACCGCCGCCGTCTGCGCCGGGTGCCGCAACTCCCTCCGGATGCTGCTCGCCGATCTTACGTTGTAGCCGAGTCGGGGCCCATAGCGTGCGTTTACCAGCACAATCGGTCACGTGCCCGGGGGAATGCAATGCCGCGCGCGGATCGACCAGTCGGTGACCGGCCGTCCCGGGAGGGCCTGCGAGAGGCTCACGGAGTTGTCATGCTGCTTTCGCGGGCCTTACCTGCTTCGCGGGCCTTACCTGCGCTCTATCCACGGCCGGGACGAATGGCACGCCACCGAGAAGACGGCGGCTGGCAGCTGATATTCCGCCTCGACGACTGGCGGTGATCCGCGGATTCTGTCGTCGTCCGGCACTCTCGACCTGTTCGGCTTGGGGCGCGCTGCCCGCTCCGGGGGTCGGCGTCCTGCTGGGGGCCGGGCGACCCGCTCTGAGGCCGGAGCAGACGCGCGTGGCGGCTTGACCGGGTGGCCAGATCGTTCCATACTGCAACAAAATTGTCGCGTCGAGCGTGTGAGTCATGACGGAACGTGGCCGAGGGACTGGCCGTTCTGGCGCAGCGGGTTCGCGGTCGGCGCCGTGTCGGGGGGCACCCTATTTTCACTGTTCGTCCTGCACGTATCGGCGTCCGCGGCGCCGTGGCGTGCGCTGCGGACGCCACCGTCCGGGCTCGGTCAGCACGGTGGTGATGGCGCCGGCGGGGCAGCCGACGCAGCTGGCACGCATCGGCCTGTGGGGCGCCCCGCAGAGCGGGAAGACGACCTTCCTCGCCGCGCTCAACATCGCCGCGATCAGTCAGCCCAGCGTCCCGGGCAGCCCATCCTGGATCGTCATCGGCGCCGATGACGACGCGGGGGCGTTCCTGTCCGAGAACACCGACCTGTTGCAGAGCCAGCACGTCTTCCCCTCCGCGACGCCGGGAATGACCGCGCTGAGCTGGCGGTTCATCGGGCCGCCGCGGGGCGGCCGGCTCGCGGGCCGGGCCCTGCGCCGCGGCCCGCGCCCGGAGAACACGGTCTTCGTCGTCGAGCTGCTGGATGTGGCCGGCCGCTACTTCGGCGGCTCCGCCCCGAAAAACTCGCTGATCTCCGCCTCGGTGTTCGACGACGACGAGGCCGACGCGCCCGACGAGTGGGAGCTGCTGCTCGACCACCTGAGCATGTGCGACGGGCTGGTCTATCTGTTCGATCCGGTCCGGGAGCAGCGCAACAGCGACGCCTTCGAGTTCTTCCAGCGCACCCTGGAGCAGGTCACCCGGCGGTGTTTCGAGGCCAATCGCCTACGCGGCGGAAAACTCCCGCACTTCCTGGCGGTCTGCGTCACGAAGTTCGACGAGCCGGCGGTGTTCCGCCAGGCGTTCCGGACGGGTGTCGTGCTCACCGGCGACGAGCCGGAGCGCATCCCCCGGGTTCCCGGCAACCTCGCGAAGGCCTTCTTCGACCGGCTGTGCGACGACAGCCATGAGGGCACGGCCCGGCTGGTCCGCGGCAGCATCAGTAAGTACTTCCAGCCCGACCGGGTCTCCTATTTCGTCAGCTCGTCGGTCGGCTTCTACATCGGGCCGTCGGGGTACTTCCGCGCACACGACTTCACGAACGTCGTCAAGACCGGCGGGGAGGCGCGGATCCGCGGCTCGATCCGGCCGATCAACGTGCTGGAGCCATTCCTGTGGTTGGAGGAGAGCACGCGGGCGGCCGCCCGCAAGAGGTGAGCGCCCCGGTGACCGGCAACCCCGTGCGCCTGGCCGCCGGTTGGGCGGTGATGTCGAAGGAGCCGGGCAGCGACGACGACTACGCCGTGCTGCGCTGCGGCGGCTACTTCACCCGGGGGCAGTACGAGCAGATCCTGCGCCGGTTCAACCCGGGCACGCCGCCGGCCCGGTCGCTGTCCGCCCCCAGCGGCGAGTCGCTGCCCTGGGTGACGGTCTGCTATGCGCCGCGCGGCGCGGACACGGTGCTGGGGGTCGCCATCCGTTCCTGGACGGAGCACGTCGACGGCGCGCACCGGCCGATCGCGGCGACCCGCTTCGTCTGCGTCCCCTTCTCCGCCCTGCGCGAGAACCCCGTGTCCTACGCCGACCTGTACGCCGCCGCGCTCCGCCTCGACCTCGACGGCCTGCCGGATGGCGCCGGCACCGTCGAGCTGACCGTCGGCCGGCTGCGCGCCGCGGACATCGAGGCGACCCTGGCCGAGCTGGAGGTGGACCTGTCGACGGCGGCGGCGACCGCGGCGACGCTGCTCGTCCGCCCGGTGGCGGTGCTCGGCGCGCCGGTTGGCGAGCCGGCCGACCAGGCGCTGACCCGGCTGCGCTACCTCGACGCGGTCGTGTCGCTGCTGCCCTACGGCCAGCGGGCCCGCCTCGTCGCCAGCACCTGGTTCGACCAGGGCGGCGCCCGGCACATCCGGCTCGGCTTCGGGGCCCGGGAACGGGCTGACCACGCGGGCGCACCATGGCAGCAGGGCGAGCGGATCCTGCGCCCGCTGCGCGGCGACGCCCGCATCTACCACCACCTGCTCGTCGGGCTGGTCGAGGGACAGAGCTGGCCGCTGACCCGGATCGTCGACTTTCTCGCCGCCGAGACGGAGCCGCGCCCGGCCGACGACGCCGCGCACGCGGTCGGCTGCCTGGCCCGCGCCGATCCCGTCACCCACCTGCGCGGCCGGCTCGCCGCGGGCACCGCGACCGCGGCCGATGCGCTGGAGCTGCTCGCCACCGGGCGCGTCGACGCCCTGCCGGTGGCCGAGGTCGAACGCGCCGCCCACCTGCTGGTGGCGGACGCGGGCGCCGACGGCCTGGACGCCCTGGCCATCTCCTGGCCGAGATGGGCCGAACGCGGCCTGGTCGGCACGGACGAGCGGGCCCGGCTGATGGGCGCGGTGACGCGCGCGGCCTGGTCGGCACTGTGGGGCTCGAACCGGAATCCGAATCGGAATCCGAACCCGGCGGCGGCGAGCCGGCTGGCCGATCTGGCGGCCGCGCTCGATTTCTGGTCGACGCTGACCGCCCACGTGGTCAGTCCCAGGCTGGACGGCCAGCAGTGGGCCGGGACCGGGCTGGGAGTTCCCGCGGCGCCCGCCCGGTTCCTCGCCGAGCAGATCCGGCTCGGCCGGCTGTCCGCGGGCCGCGGGCCGCGCGTCACCGAGCACGTCCAGCAGGCGCTCGCCGCGGCGCCCGCCGTCGTGCTCCTCGACCTGGTCGCGCTGCTGCTCGAAACCGATCCCGACCTGTGTGCCGGCTGGTTGCCCTGGCTGGCGTCCGCCGACCGCACCCGCGAGCTGGTCGCCTTCACCGACGCCTGGGCCGGGCAGACGTCCGCGTCGGCGGTGGGAGGCGTCGCCCGGCACGGGGAGCGCCACGTGCTGACCCTGCTCCGCCTCGCCCGCAACGGGCCCTCGGAGCTGCCGTTCCCGATCTCTCCCGTGCTCGACCGGCTACTGCGCACGCTGGCGGTGCTGCCCGACGAACACCGCCGCGACTGGGCGGCGGAGCTCGCCGAGTGGCGCAGCGACGACCCGACCATCGCCGCCCGGCTCGACCTGCTCGAGCTCGCGCTGACGGCGGTGGTCGGAGTCCCGCTCGCCCGGCGGTTCGCCGACGAGGGAGGGCCGCAGCCGTACCGAACCGCGTTCCTGGACTACTTCGCGGTTCTCCGCGACGTGGAAGGCCGCGACGTGGAAGGC
>NZ_JANEZT010000480.1 GCF_025403405.1 Frankia tisae | reverse complement strand
CCACCCCACAGCGCACCTCCACCACGGCGCCGACCCCCACCACGGCGCCGACCCCCACCGCGGCGCCGACCGCCGGGAACGCCCACCGGGGCGCGGAGCTGTCCGCGGCCAAGCGGGCGCTGCTGGACCGCTGGCGCGGCGGCGGCCGGGCTGGCGCGATGCCCGGCGCGGCGAGCGGCGCCGGGCCGGTGGGCATCGCGCGGACGGGGATCGCGCGGCGGTCCTCGACGGGACCCGCCCCGGCCTCCTACACGCAGGAGGCCCTGTGGTTCATGGCCCAGATTCATCCGGACAACCCCTTCTACAACATGTCCCTGCCGCTGCGGCTCACCGGGCAGCTCGACGTGGTGGCGCTGCGCGCGGCGGTGAGCGGCCTGGTCGCGCGGCACGAGGTGCTGCGCACCGGGCTCCAGGCCGTCCGCGGCCGACCGCGGCAGGTGGTGGCCCCAGCCGTCGAGACGCCGCTGGTCTGCCACCCCGCCCGCCGGGAACAGGACACGGCGGACGGGGCCGGGCCGAGCGCGACCGAGATCGACGACTGGATCCGGGCCCGTACCCACCAGCCGTTCGACCTCACCCGGCCGCCGCTGGTGCGATTCGACCTGCTCCCGCTGGGGCCACGCGACCATGTCCTGACGATCTCGATGCACCATCTCGTCGGCGACGGCCTGTCGATGGGGGTGCTCGCCCACGACATCGGCGCCCTATACGAGGCGGCGCTGCGCGGCGAGCCCGCCCGGCTCGCGCCCCTGCCGATCCAGTTCGCCGACTTCGCGACGTGGCAGCGCGGCGCGGAACAGACCGCGGTCATCGACGCCGATCTGGCCTACTGGCGCCGGCATCTGGGCGGATATCCCGAGGCGTTGGACCTGCCCGCCGACCGGCCGAGCCCGGTCATGCCGACGTTTCGCGGGGAGAGCGAACGGTTCGCCCTGCCCGCCGACGTCTCCGCGGAGCTGCATCGGGTCGCCCACGACCGCGGCGCCACCATCTACATGCTGGTGCTGACCGCGTTCAAGACGATGCTGCACCGCTACACCGGGGCGACCGACCTGCTCGTCGGCTCGGCGACGCACGGGCGGGAACGCCCGGAGACCGCCGAGCTGATCGGCTTCTTCGCGAACACCCTGGTGATGCGCACCGACCTCGCCGGCGATCCGACGTTCGACGCCGCGCTCGCCCGGGTCCGCGCCACCTGCCTCGAGGCGTTGCGGCACCAGAGCGCGCCGTTCGAGTCCGTCGTCGCCGCGATCTCCCCCGGCCGTGACCTCGCCGTCAACCCGATCTTCCGGGTGTCGCTGGTCCAGCAGCGGCTGCCGACCGACGCCCGGATGGGCGAGCTCGACGTCAGCCTGGCGGGATCCCGGATCGGCATCACCCAGTCCGACATCGTCGTGCACCTGTGGGACAACGGCGGACGGGTGGAGGGCACGGTCGTCGGCAGCCGCGACCTGTTCGCACCCGCGACGGTACGCCGGCTGGCCCGCCACCTCGAAACGCTGCTTGCCGGGGTGGCCGCGGATCCAGCCCGGCCGCTGTCCCGGCTGCCGCTGCTGCCCCCGGCGGAGCGCTCCGCGGCACTCGCCGCGGAGCGCTCCGGGCCCGCCCGCGCTGCCGACCAGCTCGTCGAGCAGGTCCTCGATGCGCTCGCCGAGTCACCCGAGCCGATGGTGACGATGCGCATCGGCGGCCTGCGGGTCGTTGACGCGGCCGGGGGGCTCGCCGCCGCCGGGGTTGGCGGGACGGTCGTAGCCATCCCGGTCGACGCCGCGGCCGAACCGGACCCGGCGCCCACGTCCGACGGGCTGCCCGCCGGCGCCGTGCGTACCGGGCTGCGCGGCCGCCGGCTCGCCGATGGTCGGCTGGTGCTGGGGCGGTCCCGCCACGGCGTGGTCGCCCTCGGCCCGCACCGGCCCGACCTCGACCTGCTCGCCGAACGGATCCGCACCACCGCGTCCGTCGAGGACTGCGCCGTCGCCCTCGCCGTCGCCGCCGACCACACGGTGCTGCTCACCGTCCACGTCGTGCCGGCCGGCCGGTACGACGGCGCCGGGGTGCTGGCTGCGGTCCGCTCGGAGTTGGCCGCCGCACTGCCCGGGGTACCCGCCCCGCCCGGCGTGGTCGTCCCGGTCAGCCGTATCCCGCGGATGACGTCCGGCATCGTCGACCTGGCGGCGCTCGATCAGCTCCCGGTCGTCGACCGGGCGCTGCTGCACCGGTGGGAACGGCGGCTAGCCGCGGTGCCCGGAGTGGTCGACGTCGCCGTTGCCGCCGCCGACTCCCGCTCTTCCACCGCCGCCGACCGAGCCGACGGCATCGATGCCGTCGACGGCTCCGACAGCAATCCGGACCTCGCCGCACCGATCCGCCCTCTGCTGACGATCCGCGCCTTCGTCGCGTGGTCGCCGGACGCGGCCGACCCTGGTGCGGCCGACCCCGGCGTGACCGGTGAGGCCGCGGTCGGGACGCCGGCACCGGCCGAACCATCCTGGCAGGACCTTCGCGTACCGGACCGCTTCGGCCGGCCCACCGAGTGCGAGGTCCGCACCGTCGACACTGTGCCCCGGCATCGAGACGGCCAGCCCGACCTGGCCCGGCTGGCCGCGGCTTCCAACCCGACCGCCGCCGCCACCGCCGGTGCCCCCGGCCGCGCCGCCACGACCGGGGACGCCGGCCCGGCCGGCCCGCCGGCCAGCCCGCTGGAGCGCGAGATCGCCGCGATCTGGTGCGACGTCCTGGGCCGGACCGACGTGGGCACCGACGAGGACTTCTTCGACCTTGGCGGTCACTCGCTGCGCGCCGCCGAGGCGATCTTCCGGCTGAGCGAGCAGATCGGGGTGCCCATCCCGATCGCCGCCCTCTTCGAGGCCCCGACCGTCGCCGGCCTCGCCGCCGCCACCGAGTCCGCTCGGACAGCCGCCGCAGCCGCTACGGGAGGCGCGGAAGGCACGGAGGCGACCATCGCGGCGGTGCTGGCCGGCACCGAACGGGTGGATCTCAGCGCCGAGTCGCGGCTTGCTCCGGAGATCACGGTGGCCGACCCCGCCGGCGCCGACGCCGCCCGGCGCGCCGATCCGCGCGAGGTGCTGCTCACCGGCTCCACCGGGTTCCTCGGCGCCTTCCTGCTGGCCGAGCTGCTCGATCGCACCGCGGCCCGGGTGCACTGCGTGGTTCGAGCCGCGGATCCCGCGGCGGCCCTGGACCGTGTTCGCGACGCCCTGGCGCGCTACGGGCGCTGGCAGGACGCGTTCGCCGAGCGCATCGTCGGCGTGCCCGGTGACCTCGGCCGCCCGCTGCTCGGCCTGGACCCGGCGACGTTCGACGCGCTCGCCGGCCACCTCGATATGATCATCCACAACGGGGCGACGGTCAGCATGCTGACGCCGTACCGCCAGCTGCGCGGGCCGAACGTCGGCGGCACGCACGAGGTGTTCCGCCTCGCCGCCCGCGGGCGGGGCATCCCCGTGCACTACGTCTCCACCGCCGGCACCGCGCTCGCGGCCCACGGCAACCCGGCCGTCATCACCGAGGACCTGCGGGTGGCGCCCGACCGGCTGGTCCCCGGCGGCTACAACCTGACCAAGTGGGTGGCCGAGGAACTCGCCGAGCAGGCCCACCGGCGCGGCATCCCCGTCGCGGTGTACCGGCCGGGTCGGGTCAGCGGCGACAGCCGGACCGGCGCGACCACCACCGACGACGTGCTGTGGAGTTACCTGCGGGCGGTCGTGGACACCGGGGCCGTCCCCGACGACGGCGCGCTGGGCGAGCTTGAGCTCGGGCTGGTGCCGGTCGACTACGTCGCCGCGGCGCTGGTCGAGCTCGCCCGCTCCCAGCCGGCCCGCGGGCGCACCTACCATCTGACGAACCCTCGGCCGACGCCGCTCGGCGACATGCTGGCGCGGATGCGGGCCAGCGGATACGCGTTCGCCCCCGTCCCCGAAGACGAGTGGAACGCCCGCCTGCGCCGCGCCTCCGCCGGCTCGGCGTCCGTGGGCACCGCCGCGGCGCTGGAACACATCTACGGCAGCGGCCCGGACGAGCCGGACGTCGACACCAACTCCCGCTTCGACGACACGAACACCCGGCGGGGGCTGGCCGCCTCGTCGATCACCCGGCCGCCGGTGGCCTGCCCGCCGGTCGACGCCGCCCTGCTCGACCGTTACCTGCGGTACGCGGTCGCGT
>NZ_JANEZT010000047.1 GCF_025403405.1 Frankia tisae | reverse complement strand
CCGCCAGATGGCCGTCAGCACCCGGACGAACGAGGCCAGCGCCTCGTTGCCGGTCAGCCGGGCCAGCTCCATGTGCAGGTGGTGCCCGGCGTCAGGGGGGCCATCGAGCGACTCGCCGGCGTCGGCGGCGAGCAGCGTCTCGAGCCGGGCGGTGAGCTCGGGGCCACGGCGTTCGATGAGAATGTCGACGCAGCTCAGCTCCAGTGCGTCCCGCACGATCCGCAGGTCGTCGACGCTGGCCTGGCTGTACTCCAGGTACAGCGCGGTCGCCTCGACGGTCGCCGCCGGGTCCGGCTCGGTGACGACCAGGCCGCCACCGGGACCGCGACGCATCTGCGCCACCGAGTGATATTCGAGCAGCCGGACGGCCTCGCGCAGCACCGCCCGGCTCACCCCGTAGCGGGCGAGCAGCTCGCTTTCCGAACCGATGACCACCCCGACGGGAACGCCGTCGCGGGCCACGTCATCGCGGATGCGACCCGCGACCGTCTCGGCGAGCTTTCCCGGTGGCACCGTCACACCCGGACCCGCCCCCAGGCCCGGTTCGCGGAGCCAGATGAGCTGCCCGCCCGTGCCCGTACTCCCGTCCGTCCCCGTCCCCGTCTCCGTCCCCGTGCTCGTGCCGTCGCCGGTGGGCGGCGCGGTCATCCACTCGTGCATGGCCTCCAGGTGCACCGCCGCGAGGTGCTGGGCGCGGGCGGCGTCCCCGCCGATCACGGCCTCGGCGATGGCGGCGTGGTTGCGGTGCACCTCCTCGGAGACCTGGGCCTGCCGGGCCGGGGAGGCGCTGCGGCGGGTCGTGGCGTACCGGTGGGCGGCATACCGGAAGGTCAGGGAGTTGAGTACGTCGACGAACAGCACCAGCACCGGGTTGCCGGTGGCCGCCGCGATCGCGTGGTGAAGCTGGTGGTGGGAGCCGAACTCGGTCGGGTCCGCCGTCTCCTGCCGGGAGATGATCGCGCGCAGGTTGCGGATGCCGTCCTCGGTGATGCGCGCCGGGGCCAGGGCGGCGGCCAGCGACTCGATGATGAACCGTGCGCGCAGGATCGACTCGATGGTGACCCCGACGTACTCGAGGTAGACGCCGAGTGCGGTCGTCACCGCCACCTCGTCCGGCGCGCGGACGATGAGCCCGCCGGACGGCCCCCGGCGCATCGTCGCCACCTGGTGGTGCTCGACGATCCGTACGGCCTCCCGGAACACCGCCCGGCTGACCTTGTACCGCTCGATCAGCGTCGGCTCGGAGCCGATGACCGCACCGACCGGCCAGCCCGCGCGGACGATGTCGTCCTCGATCCGCCAGGCGACCTGCGCGGCGAGCTTGCCGCGGGCCTCGCCCCGCGGGGGATGCCGGACACTGATGGCCGTACCGCGCGCCGACTCCACGAGCCTGTCCGTGGAGGGCATCGCCGTCGGCCTCCTCCCCGGGATGTGGCATGGCACGGGATCGCGCGGCACCGAACCGGGCCGGCCCCGGTCGGCGGGGTCAGCGAGCGGAACGGGCTCTCGCCCGGCCTGCCGTCGTACATGCTCGGATGTCCAAGGATATGCGCGCCGGGACACACCCGGGAGTGCTCTCCGAAACGCGCCGGCCGCTCTGGGTAGCCCGAACGGGGGTGCCCGCGGCATCGCCCGGGTCTGGCAGGGTGCCCGCATCCAGACGAGCTACGGCGGCGCGAAACATCCGGCCAGCGTGTCGTGCCCGGGTAGCGGATGGCGAGTGCTTGGGTGCTGGGAGCGTTGGGCAAGAATCCACCTCCCCTGGCGGCTCCGCTCCTCCCGTAGTCGTGTAGCATGACCTCCAGATCCTAACGGACCGCATCCCACGGGCCGCTCGGGACGAAAACTGAAGATCGCTGTAAGAGCATGGTCCCGTGGTGAAGTCTGGAGTTCACGCCGCCCTGTCAAGGCGGAGGTCGCGGGTTCGAATCCCGTCGGGACCGCGTTCGTATGGCCGGAAGCTTCTTCCGGTTCCTACGATTCCGTACAACCCGGGGCAGGTAGCTCAGTCGGTACGAGCGTCCGCCTGAAAAGCGGAAGGTCGGCGGTTCGACCCCGCCCCTGCCCACTCGATCCTGATCCTGCCTGCTCGCCGCCTTTGGGGCGGCTTCGCTGGTGGGATCTCGTCATTTTGCCGGGGGGGCCGAGCCCCCCGAACCCCCACGTGGCCCTGGGTTGTCGGCTGGTGGGGGGCGTTGGTCAGTGCGGGTGGATTCGGGCTTGGCCACGGCCTTGGTGGTGATGTGGTCCCCGGCAGGCGAAATATGGGCCGTACTTTCAAAGATTATTTAGCACTTTCTGTATGGGTCGCTGTGGCCGCTTGAATCCGCCCTGGTATTCCGCATCGGCTCGCCAGGACACGAAGTTCCTGGTCAGAGCGCAGGCTGAGGTCCTGAAGCAGGTCGCGGACGAGGGTCCGAATCCACGAATGGTCGCGAATCTGTTCGGGGCCACCTGCTTGGCCTCCATCAGCGCGGCCAAGACGCTACCTCGGGCGCGACGTTGCGCGTGGGCGCGGGCCACGTTGACGAGGAAGTGGATGCGGCGTTCCGGCGAGAGGCCGGCGGTATCGATCCGGGCGGCGCGGCCCAGTGCGTCGCCTGTATCCCCCAGGTCAACTGCCACTGACATCTCGTGGAGCGTGACGTTTGCCGGCCCGAACTCCATGTTGAAGTCGTTGCGTCCGGTGCCTACGAGGGACGTCGCTTCGATGCCGAGCCCCAGCAGCCGTGGGCGGAGCGCGGTAACCATAGGTCTTGGCCCCCGGCGCACACATTTGCCGACGGTCGAGACATTCGGACACTCCCGGGTAACGGCCGGTCGAGGTCGCTCAGTTTGCCGCTGGCCACACGTATCCGAGCAGGGTCTGCTGGGAGAAGCCACTGGTGACGTAGCCGTTCAACGCACCGCTGCCCTCGCTCGCGTAGGCCCAGTGCTGCCCGGTGCCGTCCGCCAGCCGGTACAGCGGCACGGTGCCGGCGTACTGCTCCTTGAACACCCAGCCGGCGGGGTCCGTGTTGCGGGTCCAGACGCCCCCTGGTGGCGCGCCGTCGGTGACGAAGTGGTTGATGTCGGCACCGCACTGGTTCCCGGGGCACTGGTAGTCGACGATCGGCTTCAGGAAGGGTGCAGCGGTCGCGTCCCGCCCGGACGCGGACGCGGACGCGCCGACCTCGCCCTTCTGTTCGTAACCGGCCTGTGCGGTGGTGCCCTCTCCACGCAGCAGCCAGACGCGGGCGTTGTCGTTCTTGCGGAACCGGAGGATCGGCTGCCGGGCGGCGGACCACGAGTAGACCGTGACGGCGGTGTTGGGATCGACGCTGGTGCTCCCAACCGGGCTCTGCTCGGAGACGTTGGGCGTGGTGCTCGGCTTGTTCGCCGACGTGCAGATCAGCCCGGCCTGCTGCACCTGCGCGCACGCGGCCGCCGGGTCGAGGCCGACGACGTTCGGGACGACCGGGGCGGCACCGGCGATGGTGACGGTCAGCGCGGTGCCCGGCGCGGCCTGGGTGCCCGGCGGCACGCTCTGCTGCACGACCTTGCCGGCCGTGGCCACGCTGCCCGCCGGCCCTTGCTGCGTGGTGCACGCCAGAGCCGCGCGGACGGCGTCGCAGGCCGTGGCGCCGTCCCTGCCGGTGAGATCCGGGACGCTGAAGCTGGCGTAGTAGGTCACCGAGACAGCGGTGTCCGCGTCGATGCGGGTGCCTTCGGGTGGCTGCTGCGCCGAGACCGTCTCGAACAGGGTGATGTCGGGGGCCACCCCGCCCGGCGTCGGCGTGCACCTGGCCTTGGCGGGTACCGCCTGGCAGGCCTGCTGGTAGGGCTGACCGATCAGGTTCGGCATGGTGGCCGGCGCCGCGGTGGGCTGGAACGTGAGGGTCACCTCGGTACCCCTGGGCACGCTTTCGCCGCGGGTGGGGGCGGTTCGCTCGATCTTCTCGGTCCCGTCGCCCTGCGGTCCGGAGCACAGCAGTCCGACGTCGCGCAGCCGCTGGCAGCCCTCTCGCGTCCCCATCCTGGTGACGTCGGGGACGGTCACGGCGGGAACGGTTGGGACAGCGCCGGGTGGCGACGCCGACGGCCCGCCCGCGCCGCCGCCCTGGGGTAGCAGCGAGGCGGCGGGCGCTGGGGGAGCCGCCGGGGTCCGAGACGGACCCGGCACCTCGGGCGTGGAGAACGGCTGGGACGCGGATGGGGGCGGTGCCGCCCGGGGTGCCCGCGGCAGGACTGCCGGTGGTGCGGGCGTCGTCGGCGTCGATGGCGGTGACGTCGGCGGTGGCGGTGACGTCGGCGTCGTGGTCGGTGGGGCTGACGGCGAGAGAGGGGATGCGGGTGTCTGGCCGGGGCCCTGAGCCGCGCCCGCGGCCGGACTGGCATCCTGCAGGCGAACCAACCGGTCACCGTTGAAGCTGGTTGCGAGCAGGGCCACGGTGGACTGGCCGGAGACCTGCGCGGCGACCTGACCATTGCGCGCAGTGAGATTGATCTTGCCATCCGGCCGTTCGGCGTCGCATAGCGGCCGGCTGTTGCTGGGGCCCGCGCCGGCCGCCAACTCGTACCGGGCCACCAGGCATAGGCCGTTGACGGGCAGGTAGACGGTGTCCTTCGTGATGGTCGGCTGGTCGGCCTGGGGATCGACGTCTGTCCGCCATGTCACGCCGGTCCGCAGGTCCACGCCGGCGAGCCAGGCGCGTTCGTTCGTTCGAGCACCACGGCGGCGGCCTTGGGTGCCCGACGAGAGACCGGCTGGCCCGAGCCGGGTGCTCGCCGACGCGGCACGGGCAGCCCATCCGCGCGCCCGGCTGGGCGCACTGGACGACCTGCGGATTCTGGTCGACGCGGCGGCGTTCTCGCCCGGTCCGGTCGACGAAGCCGACGCGGCCCGTGCTTGGCAGCTCGCCGACGGCATCCGTCGCCAGGTAGCCGCCGCCGTGCCCCTGCGCCGCCGCCTGGTAGCCCGTCTCGACATCCGCCCCCTCCTACGCCGCGCCGCCGCCTGACAGCCAAAATCGCTGCCAGTGCCAGCACGTCAGGGCTCCTTCGCGCAGGTCCCCGCTGGCCAGCCACCGCTGCTCGGCGAGGAGGCTGGCCTTGCCCATGGCGCGGGCCAGTCTTGAAGGGGCGCGGCGTTGCTTGGGCCGGTGTCGGTCCTCATGGCCGATGTGGACATGTGTCGCCCACAGGGAGCGTCGCGAACACGGATCGCTGGTCCCTCGTCGAGGGCTCGGTGCTGCCGGCCGAAGGCGGTGTCCGGCCGTCGGCTCCGTCGCCGTTGCGATCCTTGCCGGACGAGGAGGCCCGGACAAACAGCCCACGCGGGAGGCCACAGGCCTTGCATCTGGCGGCGTACAGTCGGCGGCATGAAGCGGATGGTCCAGATCCCGTACGAGCTGGAGCAGACCGAGGACGGCACCTGGGCGGCCCATGCGTCGTTCCCCAGCGGTGGCGCGCACGGGCTCGGTGACACTCCTGAGGACGCCGTTGCGGATCTCTACGAGGCCGTCAGTCTGGTCATCGAGGAGTTCGGAGTTCCACCGCTCCTGACGATCGTGCAGGACGTCGCCTGATGCCACCACTTCCCGTGCTGCCCGGCGGGAGGTCGTCAAGATTCTCGAGAAGTTCGACTTCAAGGTGATCCGCATCAAAGGCAGTCACCACATGATGAGGAACACCGAGGGCCGATTCACAGTCGTACCAGTTCATCCGGGCCGTGACCTCCCGGTCGGGACACTGCGTCGGATCATTCGTGACACGGGGCTGTCGATCGAGGAGTTCGTCGCCATGCTTTGATCTGCGGTCCGTCGGCCGGAGGTGTAGCAACGGGCGTAGCAACGTCGGTGATCAAGTAGGTACTTCGGCGGCGCTCCACGGACGAAAACGCACGAATACGGACGCTGGAAATACGGTCGATTCGGCCTGAAAAGCGGAAGGTCGGCGGTTCGACCCCACCCCTGCCCATTATCTCCGATCTGCGGTTTTGTCGCCGAAATGATCTTCTTGAGCTCGGTGGAAGATCGTTATATGGCAACGGGTGTGGCAGCGAGCGGTATGTTTTCGCGGCGGGCGTTCATGGTAGGTGATGTCTCGCGGTCTCGCCCTCGACCTGCGCGCCGGTGACCTTCCGCGGCGCTCCCGGACGAGTTCGTCCCACCACCCGCGCAGGCCAGCACGATCCGCGATCTCAGCGCCAGCACCCGCGCAGTCCTGCGCCGCCGCGCCCACCCCTCCAGCACCACACGCTCGGCAGACGACAACTTGATGGGTTCCGCGCTCGGACCAGGGACCAGCCCATTCTATCTGCACGCGAATCTACAACTCGGGACGCCAGGGAATTCCATGAAGACGATGCGCCTGCCTGCCGCTCCGGCGCATCCGGAAGCCTCCGATCCATCCGCTCGATGCCTGAATTCAGACTTTTCGCCTATATCTGGCGGATTTCCCGTCCCTGATCGAGTTGCTCTCCTGGGTCGCGGATGGGACGGTAGAGGGGTAATTTCGAGAGAGGGTGAGACGCGAGATGGCCGGCCACCATCCGGCTTATGGCTATCCGGTGCTCGGCGCCTTCTGGACCATGCTCTTCATCTTCCTTCGGGCCATCTGATCGATGCTCATTTTTCGTGTATCCATCGATCTTTTCCGTGACCGGGAACCGAGTGGGTGGTCGAAGGCGGGCTGGGGAAGTCGACCATGCGCGGGCACAACGGGAGCAGGGCGACGCCTATATCCGGGAGACAGCCGTCTGCGCCGGGACGGACACGGACACGCTCTCCAGGCTCGCTGAGCTCAGGGCGAGCGGCGACCTGCCCGAGGCGGAAACCAGCGTGCCAAGGAGAAGATCCTGCGCTGAAACCTCTCGCGAGGACGGTATGAGCGAGCCGCGCCCCACCGGCGCCGCGACCAGCGGGTCTGTCAGGGGTGCGGCACACCGAGGGCTGAATGGGGCGCGCCCCGCGAGGAGGACCTGATCACGGCGGAGCGGTTGTGAAGCTCGGGAGGACGGTTAATCGTGCGTTCCTGGATGGTGCGCCGGCCGGGGCGGCGTGCGGGAGCGCCGGTTTCCCGATCCCGGCGGGTGGCGGCTTCAGTGGCGTTGGTGGGCTTCGCCGCGACGGTCGCTGTCATCTTCGCCCGGCTGATCGACCGGCCGATTGCCTTGCCGGTTTCGGTCGCCGCTGTGACGATCTCGTTGGTAGCGGGCTGGACGGCGCTGGTCGGACGGGGGCTGCGCCGCCTGAGCGCGGCTGTCTTGGCGGCCTTCACACTCGGCGGCCTGATCGCCTTCGCGGGGGTGGTCGGCCTGACCACCGTGCTGGTCACCGCGTGCCTGCTCGTCACGTCGGGAACCGCGGCGCGCGGCGCCTTCGGACGACACCGACCAAAGGGGCTCATGGTTGGAGCCGCCCGGCGCGGTGTCCTGCTGGTGAACCCGCGCTCCGGGGGCGGCGCCGCCGACCGCCACCATCTCGCTCAGGAGGCCGCCCGGCGCGGGATCGCGGTCGTTACCCTCACGGAACGCGCTGATCTGCGTTCCCTCGCGGAGGACGCCGCCGACCGCGGAGCCGACGTGGTGGGCATGGCGGGCGGCGATGGTTCGCAGGCACTGGTCGCGGACGTGGCGCGGCGGCGAGGAATGGCGTTCGTCTGCGTCCCAGCCGGTACTCGTAACCACTTCGCCCTTGATCTTGGCCTCGACCGGAAGGATGTGGCGGGGGCGCTCGACGCGTTCGACCTCGCTGTCGAGCAGCGGGTTGACCTCGGTCAGCTCGGTGACCGCGTTTTCGTCAACAACGTCTCGTTGGGCGTCTACGCCGAAATCGTGCAGTCCGACAGCTACCGTGACGCCAAGATGGGAACGGCGGCCGCGATGCTGCCCGCCCTGCTGGGCGTGGACCGCGCTCCGCCGGATCTTCGCTTCACCGGCCCGGACGGTCGCGCCGGGTCGACCGCGGACGTCCTGCTCGTGTCCAACAACGCCTACCAGCTGCACAGCCTTGGTGGTTTCGGTACCCGGCCCCGGCTCGACAGCGGCCGGCTTGGCGTGGCGGCGTTGCGCGTCGATCGCGCTCGCGACCTGCCCGCCCTCGTCGCGCTCGAGTCCATGGGTGCCATCAGCCGGTTCCGCGGTTTCCACCAGTGGACCAGCCCCACCATGCGAATCGACTCCGCACGGCCGGTCAGCGTCGGCGTGGACGGGGAGGCGCTGCGCCTGCCGCCACCGCTGGAGCTCCGCTTGCTTCCGGCGGCTGTGCGCGTTCGGATCCCGCTGCACGCGCCCGGGGTCCCCGCCGCGCGGCCGGGTGTCTGGGGGATGTTCCCCGCGCTGATCCGCATCGCGGCCGGCCGGTCGCCGGCATGAGCCGCGCCGCGCGGCCTCGGAGCGGGTGGCAGCCGTCCCGGTCATCGTTCTCAGGGCTTCGTCTGCTCGATCGGAGTGGTCGGCGGCCTCATGGTGCATCGGAGGGCTTGCCGGCGGGGCTCGCGGGCTCGGGTTGTGTGGTGCCGGCGGCGGCAAGGACACCCAGCGCGGCCATGGTAACCGCGACCACCACGAGGACGAGGGCGACCGATGACGGGGTCGGAGAGTTCCACAGCGCCAGGGCCAGCGCCCCGGCCCCGATGACGATCCCGCTGGTGAGGCGGCGATGCCTGTCCAACCAGCGGCCCGCGCCGCCGGCGCGCACACCCATCCGGGGCGCGGCCCGACCGACGGCTCCGGTGGCGCGGGCGGCGCCGGAGCGGATGGCCCGGGCGCCGCGTCCCGGCCCGTAGAGATATCCAGCGACCACGATGATGACGGCTATGGTCAGCCAGGTAAGCGCGCTGTCTCGCAGGAAACGGACGAGAGTGTCGTAGATGGCTGCTGCCGCGTCCCGCGGCTGGGTGTCGGGCGAGACGGAGTCCAGATAGGTCTGGCGCATGACGGCCAGTCCCACGAGTAGCACGACCATCATCACGCCGAGTCCGATGCCCGTGGCCATGAGCCCGGCGCGGTGCGAGGGTGCCAGCCACACGCCCAGCGCGGCGAGTGCCACAACGGCGACCGGCAGCCAGAGGCCGAGGACGTCGAGTAGACGCAAGGCGTCCTGAGCCTTGGTCAGTTTTTCGGTCCGCAGCAGCACGATCTGTCGGTCGACGTCAGGAATCTTGCCGGCCTTCTCGAAGCCGGCGTCGGCCAGCCGCTTCTGCACGCTGTCGACGACCGGGCCAATGTCCAGCACGATCGTGTTGTCCTTGGCCTGCACGGCGCCGCTGCCCTCATCGGTGAGAACCTTCACCACGGCGGCGTGTGCCCGACGGTTCGCGTTCTCCCACACCAGGGGGAACTGGTCACTGGTGACCACCCCCTGAACCACCTGATGCACCGCGCTGGTCAGGGCGGTCTTCAGCGCGCCGGCCAGTGCGTCGGCGTGGTCCACGACAACGGGGGGAGCGCCGTTTCGCGCGAGGACGCCGTCGAGCGACGTGGTGACCTGATCGACGTTGACGTTACTGACGACCCGGTCGGTCAGACGGTCGATCACCATGTTCTGCACCGCGGGGTCGGTGGCGAGCGGGGCGACGGTATCCCCGTACCGGTCCGAGTCGGAGATCGTCGTGTCCGCCCAGGCGGCAACCACGCCGAGTGGCGCCAGCACGGCGGCCAGCAGGAGCAGGAGGGACGCCCCGACAGTCCGTAGCCGGTCGTGCCGCACCGCTGCCGCGCTGCGCAGCTGCTCGTACTCCGCCCGCTCCCCGCCGGACAGGGGATGCTCGCCGTCCGAATGCGCCGGGCCGCTGGAGCCGCCGCCAGCACTGGCAACCATGACGCAGTCCCTCCTGCATTCTGCCTGGCGAGGCCGCCATCACGGTCTCGCGGCCGCGTCCTTCCCTGTGAGGAGTAGCCGAAAACTGCCGGCGGGCGAGACGGGAACGTGGCGCCGAGAAACTCGAAAAAATCCTGAAATCCGCTTCATCCGCCTCGATCCGTTGACGTCGTATTTTTGCGGGCCGCCGGCCCCGGGCAGCCAACACGAGGAAAATATCCTTGAAATGCAAGTGGTCAAATTAAGGGGAGAGTAATGACGGCACAGGCTCCTGAGCGGACACTCGGCGCGATCGCGCACGGCGAGGCGCCGGTCTTCGAAGAGATCGTGCAGATGCACCTGGACACGCTCGCGCGCTCGGACTGGACAAGATCCTGAACGAGGGCCAGGGGTAACGGGAACCCGGAGTGGAGCGGATCCAGCGCCGTCCGCGGTGCTGGGCGATCGCCCGGTTCGCCGAGGCCTGCGCCGACCAGAACGTATGCGATTGCGTGGCGCTCGCCGAGGTCGTGCGGTCCGGACGGATCAGCACGGCAGGCTGACGGGTGGGGGTTGGGGACCCGTCGGGGTCGGCGGTCCCCGGCTCGGCCCGACGGGATGCACTGACCCTCACTTTGAGTGATGCTGTGGGTGTGGGTCGGCGGTGGGGCCGGCCGGCGGCCGGGGCCGCCACGAGCAGGTCGGGAGGACGCTTTTTCCGGGATCCGCCGCCAGGGAGGTGACGGCGGCGGGAACGGCGGTGACGGGAACGGCGGCGTCCCTGGCTCGGGCGGAGGCCGGCTGGCCGCGAATGCCGCCGGCGGTCGGACCAGGCGGGGGTACCGGCGCGCCGTCAGGCACGCCCGAGGGCGGGCGCTGAAACCGGGCGGTGGGTTTCGGGACAGATGGCGCGCGTCGTCGGCGGAGGACCTGGCCCGCCAGTTGCGGGAGAGCGATCTGATCAACGGTGCGATGACCCTCGCCGCGCTTATCCTGATGCTGTTCTTCCCGTTCGTCATCACTCTGGCCGCGGTGTCGCCGCTGCGCCCCGGCGGTGCGGCGGAGATCATCGTCAGGCGGATGGGGCTGAACCACGACGCCGCGATGGCCGTCGAGCGTCTCTTCACCCCCCATGGCGGCGGCGGATCCGCGCAGTCCGGGTGGACGGTCCTCGGCGCGGTCTGGCTGAGCCTGGGCGGACTGAGCCTGGCCGGGGCGGTGCAGTCGGTGTACCTGCGGGTCTTCCGGCTTCCGGCGTTCGGCGTGCGCGGTGTGCCGGCTCAGGTGGTCTGGCTCGCCGGACTGATCGTCTTTCTTGCTGGTACCACCGCCACCGGGGCGGTGCTCACCGGCACGGTCGTCGGCCAGGTATGCCAGGGTCTGATTGTCATCGCCGCGATGGTACTGCTGTTCTGGATCGGCACCTGGATTCTCGTCCGCGGACGGCTGGGCTGGCGGGAAATCCTGCCCGTGGCCGTGTTCACCACGATCGGCCTGACCGGCCTCGGGGTGGTGAGCCGGCTGCTGTTCTCGACGTCGATCGTCGAGAACGAGCGGAACTACGGCGAGATCGGAGTCGTTTTCACGCTTCTTTCGTGGCTGATCGGACTCGGGGTCGTTCTCACCGGAGGGGCGATCGTCGGCGGCTGGTACAACGAGCAGGGCCTGTCCGTCCTCCGCGCGGTCAGGCGACGTTTGAGATCTTTGTTCAGGTGATTGTCCGTAGCCGTGAACATCGCCGGCACGTCCGGTAGTCCCGGGCTGATCCACGCCAGCGCCGTGGCAGGTTCTCCCCCATTCGCGGTCAGGGGCCGCGAACCGTGTGGTGACGCGCAGTTTTGGGTAGGTCTCTCAGTGAGACGTCATCGACATCCGATGTCGGCCTGCGCAAGGGGGCTTCGTCATGGATTATCCACTTCTGTCAGCCTTCTGGACGATGCTGCTGTTCTTCGGGCTTATGCTGTGGCTGTACGTGCTCTTCGCCGTTATATCGGACATTTTTCGCAGTCGTGACATCTCCGGCTGGGGGAAGGCCGGCTGGTTGACCGCCGTCATCATCCTCCCGCTTCTGGGTGTTCTGGCATACACCATATTCCGTGGCGATTCGATGGGCGAGCGGGCAATGGCGGACCGGCAGCGGCAGCAGGCCTTGTACCAAGGGTTCCAGCCGTCCGCGGTGCAGTCTCAGGGGGTTGCCGATGAAATGGCGAAGCTGGTCGACCTCCGGAGGAACGGTGAGATCAGCGAGGAGGATTTCCAGCGGGCGAAGTCCCGCGTTCTGACCTGAGCCCCGAAGTGAGATCAGTCGTGCGGGCTGGCGTCGGGCCGGCCGTCATCCGGCGTGTCGGCCCTGGAGGTGGTCCGGGACAACGGCGACGAGGATGGTGCCGGCGATGGCGGTGCCGATGGCGTCACAGGCGTGAAGATCTTTCATGTCGACTACAGGCTACTATGCGTGAAAGAAACGCAGTCCGCCATCGCGGCGAGAGCAAGACGGTGCCACCGAGAAACCGGGGCAGCTTCACTCTTCTTACCCGGGCTGCTGTGGACGGAAGGGGCGCTGGTGTGGCGTTTCGGTGACGACGAGTGCCGTGGACGGGGGTATCTCCCGCCACACCCCGGGTAGCTCGCTCAGCGGTTCCGACAGGACCGCGCGGGCGTCGGCGGGTATGCGCCGCAGGCGTTCGTGCTCGGGGTAGAGCATCCGGATCGCGTCGACGCTCTCAGACATGTACAAAGTGTTGACCACTGGCCCGCTGGCATATCTGGCCGCGAACAGCGTCTCGCCGTCGGCCAGCCCGACCGTCATCTGCAGGGGCTCGGCAATACCCGCGGCGGCTCCGGCGCTCTCGACGAAACCGGCCATTCGTTCCAGCCCTCCAATGGGGTCTTCCTCCAGCCCGAACGTCAGGGCAAGGTGAAACATCACCTCGGAATCCGTAGAGCCCTTTATGTTAGCGAACAGGTCAGGGCGTACGGCCATCAGCAGGTCGCGGCGAAGCGAGTCGAAGCTGTCGATGTATCCGTTGTGCACGAAAAGCCATTTCTGGTAGCGGAACGGATGGCAGTTCGTCTTCTGTACCGGTGTTCCGGTACCCGCCCGCACGTGCGCGAGGAACATCGGGGAGTAGATCTCGTCGGCCAGTTCCCGAAAGTTCTCATCACCCCACGCGGGTGAGTCGCTGTGGAAGATGGCCGGGGTCCTGCGCCGGCTGTACCAGCCCAGACCGGTCCCGTCGCCGTTCGGTTCGAGCAGGTCCGGCCCATGTCTGACGCTCTGGGCGATCAGTGATCTTTCAGGCTCGTACAACAACACACGTGGAACGATCGGCTCGCCCCGGTAACCCATCCACCTGCACATGTCATCCTCCAGTCTGCTATGGCAGGGATGCCCACGCGGCGTCGAGGCAACCGCGGCTTTTGCAGCCAGTACAGCTCTTGAATGGTCAGGGTCTGGCTACGGGGGTTCTGGATCGAGGGCCAGGCCGGTTTGGCCGAGGAAGCAGGTGATGATGTCGGGTTGGTACTGAAATACGTTTGAGCAGGGTCCTGATCGTCTTGCGGCCCTACTCGACCGCCTACACGATGGTCGCGAAGTTGTCCCAGGACCGTCGTACCCTGGCCGTCGCCTCAGGATTTCTTGAGCATTAAGACCCGGCGACCGCAGGTGCGGCACAGCCGTTGTCGAGGTTTCCCAGCCGTTTGCCCTCTCTTCTGCTCTCCTGGGCGAGCCTCCATAAGGTAGGAGCACAGCATTGGACTCCGCGGTCGTGGTCGTGGCGGTGACGCTGATGGCCTACGCGCTGGTGGAGCGGCGCCTGCGGCAGACGCCGATCAGCGGCGCGCTGGTGTTCACCGCGGCCGGCCTGCTGGCCAGCGAACAGGTCTCGGGACTGATCACCTCGTCCGTTGGTGAGCACGGAGCCGCCGCGGTCCTGGAACTGACCCTCGTAATCGTGCTGTTCACCGATGCCATGGGGGCCGGCCTAGGCCCTTGGGCGACGGAGTCGCCGCTACCCGGCCGGCTGCTGGGAATCGGGTTCCCGTTGACCATCGCCGTCGGCTGGGTGCTGGCGTCGGCGCTGTTCCCCGGCCTCGGCGTGTGGGAAGCGGCGCTGCTGGCGGCCATACTGGCGCCCACTGACTCGGCACTTGGGCTGCCGGTCATCAACAACCAGCGGGTTCCTCCTCTGATCCGACATGCACTGAATGTCGAAGGTGGCCTCAACGATGGCCTGGCCCTTCCGTTCGTGACCATCTTCCTGGCCCTGGCGCAGGAGGAAGAAAAAACCGCCGGCCGCGGACATGCCGTGTCGGTGTTTCTGCGCGCCCTGGTGGCCTCCGGTGCCATCGGGGTGGCGCTGGGCGCCGGTGGTGCCGTGGCCCTACGGTGGTCGATGAACAGGGGCTGGTCCAGCCGGCCGTGGCAGTCGGTCGCGCTGCTGGCCACGGCGACGCTGGCATACGCGCTGGCGGACCTGATCGACGGCAGCGGCTTCATCGCAGCATGGGCCGCCGGCCTCGTGGCCGGCCTGATCGCGCGCGAGAGCTTGTCCGCGGCGGAACAGATGCCGCAAGATGTCGCCCAGCTCGGTGTCTCCGTGAGCTTTGTGCTGTTCAGCGCCCTGTTCCTGGCGCCGGCCCTCGAACACGCGACCTGGACGGCGGTCACCTATGGGCTGCTCAGCCTGACTGTCATCCGGATGATCCCGGTCGCTGTCTCGTTGTGTGGATCAAAGGTCGCACCCCAGACCGTGGCGTATGTCGGCTGGTTCGGGCCACGCGGGCTGGCGTCGATCGTCTTCGCGGACCTGGTCGCTACCAGTGGCCTGCCCGAACAGCACCAGATCGTCCCGGTGGTGATGCTGACTGTTGGTATGAGCGTAGTTCTGCACGGCTTCACTGCGCCGTGGGGCGCTCGGCGCTACGGACGCTGGTACGCGGCCGCGGTAGCGCGCCACCCTGAGATCCGCGAAGCTGCCCAGGCGCCGCCGCCAACCCGCCTCGCCCGTCTATCCAGGGGGTCAGGACTATGATCACAGAGACCAGCCTGACAACGATGGCTCCTCCTGGAGGTCGTCGGACCGGGGGTCGGAGGCGGTGATGGTGCGGTCGCCGGCCTGGATGGTGCAAGGCCACCGTCACACCGTGCGCAAACCCGCCGGGCAGTGGCGCCGGGGCCCCGTCCACGTCACAAAGGCCCCTGTCTACCCGCGGATCCTCGACGAGCTGCTCCCCGAAGCCTTCCACGTCGACGCCGGGACAACAGCGCGGCGGCGACCAGGCCGATGATGCCGATGACGGCGAGTGTGGCCATGGCGGTGGCGTAGGCGTTCGTGGTCAGGCCGGCGACGAGGATGGTGCCGGCGATGGCGGTGCCGAAGGAGGAGCCGAGATTCGAGATGCTGCGGGAGAGGCCGGAGATCTCGCCCTGGCGTTGTTCGGGGAAGGCGGACTGGACGACGTTGACCGAGGGGGTGAGCATCACGCCGAGGCCGAGACCGATCAGCAAAAGTCCGGGGGTGAACGCCCACGGGCTGCGTGATCCGGCGACCAGGCCGATCAGGAGGACGATTCCGGTGACGGTCAGGGCGAACCCGGCCGTGATCAGAGTGCCCTGGGAGCGACGTTTCGCGAGCCGCTCAGCGGCAAGCGACGAGGCGAGCAGACCGACAGTGGCCGCGGTGAAGATGAGGCCGGTCCTGATGGCGTCGTAGCCGCGTACCACCTGGAGGAACGCGGCGACGGTGAAGGACGAGCCCATGAGCAGCAACCACTGGATGTTCTGGGTGACCAGGCCGAGGTTCGAGTCCCGGTTGCGGAACAGACTGGTGGACAGCAGCGGCTCCCGGCCAGCCCGCTCCTCGCGGCGTATCCAGTGCAGGAATCCGGCCAGCACGAGCATGCCGGCGGCCAGGAGGGCGGCCGCCAGAGCCAGGCTGTTGTCGGCGGCGAGGATGCCCATGACAGTCAGGGTGAGGCCGCCTGCGGACAGGACCGCGCCGGGGATGTCGAAGTGACGATGCGGGTCCGGCGGGAGCGGGTCGGTGACGGACCGGCTCAGCGCGATAATGATTGCGATGACCAGGGCCTGGAAGGCGAATGCCGCGCGCCAGCTGATCGCGGAAGTGATCAGGCCGCCGATGAGTGGGCCCGCCGCCGCCCCGAGGCCGCCAGCGGCCATGATGATCCCGAAGGCGCGGGCGCGGGCGGTGAGGTCGGTGAACAGCAACGTGGTGAGGATGTAGACCGGGGGGATCAGCAGGGCGGTACCGATGCCTTCCAGGATCGAGTTGCCGAGAACCAGTACGCCCACGCCCGGCGCAGCGGCGCTGAGCACGGCACCCGTTCCGTACACCGCGAGCCCGGCGAGGAAGCAGCGTTTGCGGCCGAGCCGATCGGTCAGCTTGCCGCCGGGGATCATCAGCGCGGCCATGACCAGGAGGAAGACCGTGATGACGACCTGAACGGCCTGGACGGTCGTGTCGAGGTCGCGGCTGATGTCGTTGATCATTACGTTCATGTTCGACCCGGCGAAGCTGCAGATGAACTGCGCGAGTGCGAGCGGCGCCAGGACCCGTCGGTTGGTGCCGGCCGGCCGTGGCGGGGTGCGGGGACCTGCATCGGGCGTCTGCTCGGTCATGGCCGCCGCGTACCTCGCTTCCAGTCGTGCCGCCGGCGGTCAGCGAGCCAGGTGCTCGGCGCGGTCGAGCTCCTCGTCGAGGGCGATGGCGGCGTCGATGAGCGCGAGGTGGGTGAAGGCCTGGGGGAAGTTGCCGAGCTGTTCGCCGGACGGTCCGATCTCCTCGGCGAACAGACCGACGTGGTTGGCGTAGGTGAGCATCTTGTCGAAGGCGTAGCGGGCCTGGTCGAGGCGGCCGGCGCGGGCGAGGGCCTGCACGTAGAGGAAGGTGCAGAGGTTGAAGGTGCCCTCGGAGCCCCGCAGGCCGTCGGGGGAGGCGGTGGGGTTGTAGCGGTAGACGAGGCTGTCACTGACGAGTTCGTCGTTCATGGCGTCGAGCGTGCTCAGCCAGTCGGGGTCGTTCGGGGCGAGGAAGCCGACGCGGGGCATGAGCAGCAGGGAGGCGTCGACGACGTCGGTGTCGTAGTGCTGCACGAAGGCACGGCGCTTGTCGTTCCAGCCGCGGTCGATGATCTGCCGGAAGACGGTGTCGCGGGCCGTCTGCCAGCGGGTGAGGTCGGCGGGACGGGAATAGGCGGTCGCGAGACCAATGGCCCGGTCAAACGCGACCCAGGTCATGAGGCGGCTGTAGGTGAAGTTCTGCCGGCCGCCGCGGGTTTCCCAGATACCTTCGTCCGGGCGATCCCAGTGGTCGGTGAGCCAGTCAATGACGGCGGTGAAGGCGTTCCAGCCGCGGATTCCGCCGATGTCCCTCGCCTCGGCGAGGGCGTAGGCGGCCTCGCCATAGATGTCGAGCTGAATCTGGTCGGCGGCAGCGTTGCCGGCTCTGACCGGTGCGGAGCGGCGGTAGCCCTCCAGATGGTCGAGGATCTCTTCGGTCAGGCGGGGTTCCCCGTCGACGCGGTACATGATCTGAAGCGGTTCGCCGGACGCGGTCCAGCCGGCGTCGAGGCGTTCGCGTAGCCAGCGGCGGTAGGCGTCCGCGTCGCGGGTGAAGCCGAGCGTGGTCAGGGCGTGGACAGACAAGGAGGCGTCGCGGATCCAGGTGTAGCGGTAGTCCCAGTTGCGTTCGCCGCCGATCTGCTCGGGCAGTCCCATCGTGGCGGCGGCGATGGGAGCGCCGGTGGGCGCGTAGGTGAGCAGTTTCAGGGTGATCGCCGAGCGGGTGACCATCTCGTGCCACCGGCCTCGGTAGCGGGAGGCGCGTAGCCAGGTCAGCCAGAAGGCGCGGCAGGCGTCGAACGCAGCGGTGATCGACGCCGCAGTGGGTGGCGGATCGTAGGGGCGTCCGCCGCGGGCGGCGGCGTCACCGCTCTCGCTGGTGAGGACAACCGCGGCCAGCTCGCCGGCGTCGAGAGTGAAGCGGGCGGAGACGTCGTGGCCGTCCGGATGGAGCGCGATCGGGGCGGTCGCCTGCACGTGCAGATCCGTATCAGGACCGTGGAACACCATCGATCCGTCGTCGAGATGGCGCAACGTGTGGGACGCGCGACCGTAGTCGAACCGTGGCCGGCACAGCAGCTCGAAGGGCAGACTGCCGCGAACCACCCGGGCGACCCGGATCAGCCGATGCCGCGTCGACAGGGTGGTCGAGGGGTCGGGCTCCATGAAGTCGACCACCTCACCCACCCCGCCCGGGGCCATGAACCGGGTGACGAGCACGGCGGTATCAGTCAGGTAGAGCTGCCGGACAGCGGCCTCGTCGGCCTTGCCGAGGTCAGCGGCCAGACGGCAGTGACCGCCACGATCGCTGTCGAGCAACGAGGCGAACATGCTCGGCGAGTCGAACCGCGGGGTGCACCACCAGTCCACGGTCCCGTCGGCGGAGACCAGCGCCGCGGTCTGCAGGTCGCCCACGAGACCGTGATCCGCAATCGGTGGGTAGTCGTTCATGGCGGCTCCTCCCGCGGTCGTCGCAGACCATGAGCCTGCCGACGGCCCAAGCCCACGGCATGCTTCCATCGTCGACATACCATTCCCTGGATTTCCAGATCGACGACCCAGTCCTTTCGCCAGCAGCGTCTCCGGCATGTTTCCACCGCGTCCAGCGATGGATCTACTCCACCCGGGTCTTCTCCGCTTCCTCCTCCGGGATGTGGATGTCGTCAACAGCGATGTTCACCTCGGTCACTTCGAGTCCGGTCATACCCTCGACGGAGCTGACTACATTGCCGCGGATGGCCTGCGCAATGCCCACGATCGACACCCCGTAGTCAACGATGACGTCGAGGTCGATCGCGGCCTGCCGCTCCCCGACCTCGACGCCCACCCCCTGAGCGACGTTGCGCCCGGACGAACCGGGGATTCGCTGCCTCAACGCGCCGACGGCGCGGGCCCCGCCGGTCCCGAGGTTGTGGACGCCTTCGACCTCCCGGGTCGCGACACCCGCGATCTTCCGGACGGCCGCGTCCGCGATCGACGTCCTACCCCTGCTCGTCACCAGTTCCGTGGTACCCCGCCGGGACACCTCACCGCCGTGCTTGGGCACTTCCGGTGCCTTGGGAGCGATCTTCTTCTCGGTGGTCATTGCGCTCATGAGATTTCTCCATATCACCGGAATCGCGAGGCAGGCCTGCGGAGCGTTTATCGATCCCACGCCACATCGCCTGCGACTCGTCTTACCCGGAGGTGACGGAGACACTCACCAGCGAGCGGTGCGGCGGTCACGGGTGCGCTAAAACCGTGCCCGGCCGGCGAGATCATGCAACCCTGCACGGTCTCCCTGCATACAGCACGAGGCCTGATCCTTCTTACGGTCGATTCACTCTTGACCCACCACCACTACCCGCCAAGTCCACACAAGAAGAATGATTTCTGGTATATAATTAAGAGTGGAGTGTTTCCAGCTTTCTCGGCTGGTTTCAACTATCCCGCACGAAGGCATAAAATCGCCGAGCCACGGCCCGGTCCTGTCCCGGTACGCAGCCGCCCGTACTCTGCTTGTTCGGCGGCCGCCGGAGGTAGCCATAATATGATCCTTTTTGAATTCAACCCCTGTAGGCTCACTGTCGCATTTTAGCCGCTTTCCCATCCGCAGGGTTGGGTAAGAATCGGGGGCTAAGTGTAGAATATTTGTAAGATTTCACACCGTCGACTGGCTGCGATCACGCAATCTATTCAAGCGGGTTTTACCGGTCGTTCCCTGGGTAGTGAGGCATTATGTAAGTGAAGATTCTGTGTGAACACAAATATGCATGAGGAGAGAAAATGACGACGCTAACGCCGGAGCGGACACTCGACGCGATCGCGCAAGGCGACTTCCCTGTTCTGGAAGAGCTTGCTCAGATGCATCTGGACACCCTTGAGAGGTCCGGGCTCGATGAGCGTACCTACCACCTCGTTCGTCTGGCCGCGCTCATCGCGATAGAGTCCGCACCTGCTTCCTACCTAGCGAATCTTGCTGCTGCCCGGGAAGTCGGGCTCACCGCCGCTGACGCCCAGGCCGTGTGCACCGCCATCGCACCGATCGTTGGGAGCGCCCGGGTCGTGTCAGCGGCCGGGAGCGTGCTGAGGGCGCTCGTGTTGCAAGAGGATTCTTCGGAGAGCAAGGAAAGCCAGGAATAGGACGACTTTCACCATCGGTCTCGATCCCCCGATCCCTAAATCCCTCGATTGAGAGGAGTAATCTTTCACGGGTACCGGGAGCGAGTGAAGGAATGCCCTCCGCCAGCTTCGCCTCGGCGGTCGAGACGAGACCTGCAGGAACTTCGGGGTTGCGCTGGACACCAGGATTGAGTAGTACGGCGTCGCCCTGGGCGAGGCGGTTGTCCTGCCACCAAATAAGGACCCGGAGTGTGAGGAACGACCAGCCGAAGGTGAGGACCGTGAGATTTCCGGCGAGTGCGGTGGTCTTCGACGAGGGGTGCGGACCCCGCCGGGTTCGTCACGGCCGTCGAGTCTCCGGCGCGGCCTCGGGTGTCTCCGGCGGTGCGGTCTTGCGCCGTTGACCTTGCTTGACCGCGCCGAGGACCGCGCGTATGAGCAGACCCAGCACGAGCAAGTCGGCCAGCATCTGCACCATCGTGACGATCCGGACGGATTCTGACTTCGGCGCTATGTCGCCGAATCCAACGGTAGCGAACACGGTGACGGTGAAGTACAGCGCGTCGGTGCGGTTCATCGGCTCGGTGAAGGTCCCCGCCCCCGTTCGGCTCATCAGGAAATACGTGCTCGCGAACAGGATCAGGAACAGGGGGATCGACAGCGCAAGCGCCTCGATGGCCCGGGCCGCGGGGTACTGCGACCGCAGGATCGAGCGCAGCTGCCAGCCGGCGAGCACCGCGAACGCCAGCAGCCCGACGACGAGCAGTAGGATCGCCGCCGGATCCAACGCCCCCCGCAGCGGCAGCACGTAGTAGAGCGCCACGAGCACCGTGATGTTCAATGCGGCCCGCCGCACCGAGTGTCGCACCAGACGCCGCCGGGTGGCCGGGTCCGGTGGTTGGGGACGCTCCCCGCCCACCCCGGGTGTGGTCATGGAGCGGGTTCCGCCGCGCGCGCCGGAGCCGCTGCCGCGCCCGGGTACAGCGGTCCCTGGCATCGGCGAAACGACGGGCCACAAGCCATGACGGTTAATCACCCCGATGGTGGATCCAGCCTGGTTAGCACGTCCCGCGGCGGGGCACGGTGGCGGTAAGGCTGGCAGGAGATACCCGTTCCTGATTCTCGTGGAACGCGAACGAGCGTACGGCGACGGTTCGGCCGTCACCATCGGGGACCCGGAAGAACCGCCACCGGCGGGCGCGTAGCGGGACGGCCGGCGGAAAGGAGCGGCGGATGCATACGGTACTCAACATCATCTGGCTGGTGCTCTGCGGACTGTGGCTGGCAATTCTGTATACCCTGGCCGCAATACTCTGCTTTATCCTGATCATCACCATCCCGTTCGGGATAGCCGCCCTGAGAATGGCGAACTACACGCTCTGGCCCTTCGGGCGGACGCTGGTCCCGCGGCCGGACGCCGGGGCCGGATCGCTGATCGGGAACACCCTGTGGATCATCGTGGCCGGGTGGTGGCTCGCGCTCGGTCACCTTACGACCGGCATCGCGCTCTGCCTGACGATCATCGGTATTCCGCTGGGCCTGGCCAACTTCAAGCTCATCCCGGTCTCGCTGATGCCGCTGGGGATGCAGATCGTCGATGTCGACGAGTACGAGGAGCGGGGCGCGCCGGTGCTCCGGTGACGCTGCTCGGCGAGCCGGCCAGGAGCGCTCGGCCATGAGGTGTGCCCACCCGGGAGAAGACCGGCGACGAGAGGCCCTCCCACCGGCCCACGAGAGGTCGAACATGACCACTGTTGTCACGCATCCCGCCGCGCGCGGTTCCCAGCCGCGACGGCCAGCCAGGACAGCGCCCGACCAGACCCTGCCGACACCGGCAGAGCGCGCGGCCCGGGGAAAGGAGGCGCGGACCCGGGCCCCGCGCCGGGCCCACGCGGAGTACGACCCGGCGCCGGACCGGGCCGACCCGATCGACGTGATCGACCGGCAGTCGCGGACCCGCCTGCCCGAGCTTGTCCCCCTCCGCTACCAGCGCATGATGGAGTCGCCGTTCAGGTTCTACCGAGGCGCCGCCGCGATCATGGCGGCGGATCTCGCCGGGACGCCGACGTCGGGAATCGACGTCCAGCTGTGCGGCGACGCGCACATGCTGAACTTCCGGCTGCTCGCGTCCCCCGAACGGCGCCTGGTGTTCGACATCAACGACTTCGACGAGACCCTTCCCGGCCCGTGGGAGTGGGATGTGAAGCGGCTCGCGACGAGCCTGGTCATCGCCGGCCGCGCCAACGGCTTCGACCCGTCCGAACGACGCGGGATCGTCACCGCGGCGGTCGGGGCGTACCGCACGTGGATGCACCGGTTCGCGGCGATGACCAACCTCGACGTCTGGTACGCGCACGTCGACGTCGCCGATCTGACCACGCGGTTCGCAGACGTTCTGGGCCGGCGGACTTCAAAGCGCCTGTCGCAGGCGACGGCGCGGGCCCGGTCGCACGACCGGCTGCGGGCGTTCGCCAGGCTGACCGAGGTGGCGGACGGCGAACGGCGCTTCGCGACCGACCCTCCGCTGCTCGTCCCGGTCAACGAGCTGCTCGCCGGGGCCGAGCAGGAGCTGCTGATGGGATGGCTCGGCTCCATCGTCGACCAGTACTCCACCACCCTGTCGGCCGATCGGCGCTCGCTGCTCGCCCAGTACCGGCTCGTCGACTTCGCGCGCAAGGTCGTCGGCGTCGGTAGCGTCGGCACCCGCTGCTGGGTCGCACTGCTGCTCGGCCGCGACGGCGGCGACCCGCTCCTGCTGCAGCTCAAGGAGGCCGGGACGTCGGTCCTTGCCGATTACCTGCCCGGGAGCGAGTACGACAACCAGGGCGAACGGGTGGTCGCCGGACAACGGCTCATGCAGGCGACCACCGACATCTTCCTCGGCTGGCAGCGAGTGGACGGCATTGACAAGCAGCGGCGCGACTTCTACGTCCGGCAGTTGCAGGACTGGAAGGGCATCGCGGTGGCGGAGGGCATGGTCCCGCACGGCATGACGCTGTTCGGGCGACTGTGCGCCGCCACCCTCGCCCGGGCCCACGCACGGTCGGGCGACCGCATCGCGATCGCGGCCTACCTCGGCGCCGGCGAGGCGTTCGACCGGGCGGTCGCGCGGTTCGCGGAGGCCTACGCCGACCAGAACGAGGCCGACCACGCCGCGCTGGCGGAGGCGGTCCGGACCGGACGGGTCAGCACCGCCGCCGTACCCTGACGCGCCGCTGCCCGGGAGGTCCGCTCTTCCGCCATGGCGGGCCCCAGGCTGACGACGACCCCGATCACCACGTGCTCCCCGGCCCGGAAGGTGTGCCCGCAGGTCTCGCAGCGCAGGTGGTTCCACCAGGACGCCGACGCGGTGACCACCGGGCCGTCGACCTGCCAGTCACTGCCAGCGAGGGTGGGGGTGAGTGGCAGGTCGGTGGTCTCGGCCGTTCCAGCTATCCCAGCCGTCTCGGCAGGCAGATCGGGGCGCGGGGTTCCGCTCGTCATCAGTTACGCGCTGCGCATACGTCCAGCTCACGTGCGTCGAAGCCGTGTCCGCGCCGCCATCAAAAGGGTATTAAACGGACAAATCCTGACAGTCGATCAGTGTTCCGCAACTTTTTCCTCGCTTCGGGGCATCGCAAGGGCGACAAGTCGCACATACATACGGTTTACTGTGAAACGTTCCGCATCTGCGGATCTGGTGCAGCTTCGCACACCCTGCGTTACACACGCAGAAGTTGTCATCCTCGGTGTGGACCGGCATATCTGCTCGCGTCGCGCACCTCTGATGGAAGGTTGACGTGAGATCACATCTGTCCATGCGGACGCGCGCAGTGGGAACAGCACTGGTCCTGGGCGCCGCGCTGGCTGTGGCCTTCCCATCGGCGGCGCACGCCAACTCCGTGGGCGTCACGGTGAAGTCGCCCGGGGCTACCAGCGGGCCTGCAAGCGCTAACTCCGAGATCTCCACCCACGCGGACTGCAGCAGTGGCCTGATCTCCGGCGGTGGGATCAACCAGGCCACCGGCACCGGCAACGGCAACCATGTGATGGGCACCTCGCCCAGCTCCAACGGCTCCACCGAATACACCGGTTCCACCGGGGTTGTCGGCACCGACGTGACGCACTGGCTCGGGATCGGCGGAAGCGGCGGCCAGGTCGACAGTTCCTTCTCCACCACCCCCTTCGCGGTGTGCCTCACCAGCAACCTGATCAACCACACCCAGGTGGTCATGAACAAGACCAACGCGCCCACCAGCGGGTCGACGGTGGGCCTGGTCACAGCGACCTGTCCGGCGAACACAGTCCTGCTCGGCGGCGGGGCGCGTGCGACCCCGGCCAGTGTCGGCAACTTCAAGCCGATCGCCAGCTTCCCCACCTTCAACAACTCCGCACATGACTATGGCCAGAAAGCCGCAGCCGACGGCGAGACCAACCCCAACGCCTGGACCGCCGTCGGGTGGGCCAACGGCACCAACAGCACCAACGAGACCTACGCCTACGCGATCTGCAGCGGAAACAACATCAATATCAGTGGCGTCACCGTGAAGGTCCACTTCAGCGAGGCGAGCGGCCCGACCACGGGGAGCGCGGGCCAGAAGGTGACAGTCAACTGCCCCAGCGGGGACGGGAAACTGATCAGCGGGGGCGCCGCCATCAGCGGAGGCAGCGTGACCACGACGGACTTCACCGGACCGGGCTCAGGCGGCGACCACCTTAACGGAAGTTTCCCCAGCGACTCGAGTGGAAACCCGGTCAGTGACGGGACCACCACGGCTGCGTACTGGACAGCCTTCACCCATACCGGGGGTACAAGCTCGCCGAACACCTACTCCGACGGCTGGGCGCTGTGCGCCAACGACGGCGTCTGAGGACACCTGTAACCCCGGTCCGCGGGCGGGTGCGGCACCGATCATAGCCCGCCCGATGTTTCGTCCTGTGACGAAACACGGTTTCTGCAACACCACAGCGGAAAGGTGGTCCCGGTGCCGCGCGCCGGGACCACGAAACTGTGCGGATATACAGACGATGCGGTGAAGAAGATCGTGGGCAGGAAACGCGGGGGCCCGCGGTGTTGGGCGACCCCACGATTCTGCGTGGGCTCGGGACCCTGGAACCCCCGTTCCGGGGAGCATAGCCAAGAGGATGTTCGGTCTTGGGATTTTTGTTTCTTTCACGAATACCCTACCAGAGGGGGCTGATCGTCATACGTAATCGTCGTGTATTTGCGTGGTCTGTTTCGGTGCTAGGCGTTGTGCTGAGTATGGGGCTGACCAGTTGCATGCCCGGGGCACCCGCGTCGGGCGGCTCTCCGGAAAAAGCCTGTGGGAGCTCAGGCGTCCTCGACAAGAAGACATGCACCTACAATGCGGTCGGATCAGACACCTTCACTGTGCCCAACGGCGCAAAATGGGTCGAGATCACGGCGGTCGGCGCCCAGGGAGGGCATTACTTTATTGCCGGTGACGCCGGTCATGGCGGCTCGCCGGTGGGTGATATCACCGGCCGTCCGGGTGGGGGCGGCGGCTGGGCGTACGGCGTGATAGAGGATCTGTCCTCAGGCCAGGTACTGCAGGTCGACGTTGCCGGTAAGGGCACTGACGGCACGGCGGCGAGCCGGTCTGGCGGGAAGAACAACGGGCCCTCCGGGGGGCAGGGCGCCGTGGGGGGCTTCGGCGGCTCCAACGGCGGTGTAGCAGGCGGTAAGGGGGACGCCGCCGGGGTCGATGGCGGGACCTCGAGCCTCAACGGTGGCAACGGCGCCGGTGGCGGCGGTTCCTCGGATGTACGGATCGCGGCTGCTGGCTGCGCGACGTTGACGTGCGCTCTGGCGGACCGGGTACTCGTCGGTGCAGGCGGCGGCGGAGGCGGCGGCACTGGTGGCCAGGGCTACGCGCTGGGCGGTGCCGGCGGCGGCGGCGGCGGTACTGCCGGCGCGGCTGGTGGTGCCGTCGTCGATGGTGGCCACCCGGGGACTCCTGGGGGC